>DFIB01000070.1 GCA_002371375.1 Mageeibacillus sp. UBA3708
TTCGCCGTCTTCAACTTCACAGGCACTTGGAGCGGATGCTTTCTGGTCGACTTTGCCAGCCATGGTTTCCCTTACGACCGACTCGATCATTTTCTTTAATTCTTCATCGTTCATCTTGTTACCTCCGTCATGCTGTGTTTAAAGGAAGATAGAAGCGTCGCCGCAGAGCTCTGTCGGTTTGCCGTCTTCTGTGAGAAGTCCCATTCCGATCATCCACTTCATGAATGCTGGAGCAGGTGTCTTGTGTGAAAGGGCTCTCAGTGCGATATCATCCTGGAAACTTGTATCCTGATATGCAAGCATTACATCGTCTCCCTGTGGAACGCCCATGAAGTATCCTGCGCCTTCCATTGTTGTCAGCATCGTTCCCATCTGCTGGTCGTCGATGGTGATAGGTGTATGGTTGGTGAAGCATGGTGCCATACCCATTGGAAGTCCCATAAGTTTACCCATGAAGCAGTCTTCCAGGTTCGCCCTGATCATTTCCTTACCGTCGTAAATGGTCTCAGGTCCGATGAATCCGGATACATTGTTTACCATGAATGGCTTGAAGAATCTCGCAAATCCGTATGTACGTCCTTCAAGTGTCATCTCATCAACACCCTCATCAGCATCGATGGATACCTCTGAACCCTGTCCTGTCTCGAAGTAGTTCAGGTTAGGTCCTGTCGTCCAACCATAATCCTCAGCGATGTGATATCCTTCGATGAGCATCTCTCTGTTCGTACCGAAGTCGTCATTTGCTTTCTGTGTTCCTGCGATCGACTGGAATACCATTGACAGAGGAACTCCTCTCTTAATAGCATCCATCTGAGTCGTGATGTGTGAAAGTACGATCAGCTGTGAAGGAACCTTCCATTCATTCATGAAGTCATACAGTCTGTCTGCGATCCTCTTAGTACTTTCGAAGTTGTCCTCTACCGGGTTGATTCCTATGCATGCGTCTCCGCATCCATATGTCAGACCTTCCATAACACCCATCAGGATCTCTTCAGGATCATCTGTCGGGCTGTTTGTCTGACATCTGTAGGAAAGTGTACCCGGCTGTCCGATCTCAGTACGGCACTTTGTGATCTTGTAGATCTTGGATCCGCCGTATACCAGGTCCATGGCGCTCATGATCTTTGCTGTAGCAGCAGCGACCTCACCGATGATTCCTCTGGTCATCCACTGGATCTTAGCACAGTCAGTCTTGTCTGAAAGAACAAGATTACGGAACTCACCGATGGTCAGATTCTTCAGAGCTTCATATGTTCTCTGATTCATTCCATCAAGCTCAGTTCTGGTGACTTCGTCCTTCTCAGCAGGAACTGCAGGATGCTCTACGATATCACCTACCGTGAGTTCGGACAGAACAACCTTCGCCGCAACTCTCTCAGTCTCGTCCGCAGCCGCGATACCCTGCAGTCTGTCTGCAGATTTCGGCTCGTTCGCCTTAGCCAGCACATCGTTGATGTCTTTGAACGAATAGCTGACACCGTTTAATGTTGTGCGTAGTTTCATTCTTTTCCACCTTTCTACAAAATGTTACTGGCTTGAGCCTGCACTCACGTCGTCTCAAGGCTCAAATCCACTCAAAAAGTGATAGTTACTTTTTGCCTCCGGCGAGCAGTACTTCATAGACGATCTTCGAAACTTCACCTTCGTCATATCCGTACTTCTCAGCCAGATCGTTGATATACTCAGCGGAGCTCTCTTTCGAGAGTCCGAGTGTATCCATGATCACATGCTCCGCAAAGCTCATGTTCTTATCTTTTGCGAAGCTTTCCTCCGATTCCCTGTATTCCCTTTCAAGATCTCTCATGTGCTTCTTCCTGGCGGCGTCCACTATCACCGCCGGAAGCAGGCTTCGTTCTGTCACCGGTCTCCCAAGGAAGACATCAACAGATCCGAGCAGCGCGTCCTTCATTCCTTCTGACCAGTTGTCTGATATCACCGATATTGTCGAGTACTTCGAATGCTCTGACATATACCCCAGCGAGCACGCGAGGTCAAGGACGCTTCCGTTATCTTCTGTTATCAGGATCGCACAGTCCTTCTTCAGTGCCATGAGCACCATCTCAAGCGTATTATCCGCGAACCCGATAGATTCCGCCCCGGATTTTCTCATCATGTCCGCGACCAACTTACGCTCCTCTTCATCCGAAAGACTGATTATCACATCCATATCTTTTAAAGTTACGCTGTCTGTCATATCTGGGCTGCTCCCTATACTATGAAGTCGAAATTCACTTCTGTTCCGTCAGCGCTCGAGTTGATCTTAAGCACGCCGTTCAGCTTGTCCTCGACCATCGTTCTTATGATGCTGATACCGTGTGATCCTTCTTTATGTACTTCAGGATCAAAGCCAACGCCATCATCTCTGTATGTTATCTGCGACGTCAGATATCCTTTCTTGATCTCTATCTCGATATTCCCTGATTCCCTTCCGCTGAAGGCATATTTCATCGAATTGCAGATGAGCTCATACACGATCGAGATTATCGTGTTACACGGTTCGTCCTTCACATATACGTCTTCGTCTCCGGTTATCGAAAGGTTGATGTTCTTGCTTCCCTTGACAAGATCCATTTTGTTCAGGAATACATATTCAAGCGCCTGCCTGACATTGATCTCGCCTTCAGTCTGGAGCTTAAGCTCTGTGATCGACATAAGCATTCCGATCCTGTCGTTCATCTGGGAATACGCAGCTCTCTCGTCGGTATCACCGATGCTTGCCGCTTTCTCGCCTGCGAACTCTCTAAGGAACATGAGACCGTTCTTCACGGAATGGCGCTCCTCGTGGAGCCTCAGATCAAGATCTTCTATCTGCGCCCTGTACTTTTCTTCCTTCGTTATATCGTCCAGGATGATCGCGAACTTAACAGAACCTTTGTTGATATCTATCATCCTGCCGTCCAGTGTATATCCCCTCATCTGGAAGCGGTATCTTCCTTCTCTGTCGTTTCCGAGGATATTATGGATCTCCATCCCGAAGATGTGTCCCACATAGCCGAGCTCCTGGAATATCTCCGCGACAAAACCGTTATAGTAGCAGATATTGTTGTCTGTGTTCACGAGGATAAGGCCCTCGTGCATCTGATCTATGATCTTCTCAAGCTCGTTCACGTCAAGATCGAGCCTGGTCCTCTCCATCTGATCGAGATCCTTCTCCCTGTTATCTATGTCCTGCTTCTCATACAGCTTTTCATATATCAGAACTGCCACAGTCTTGTTTCTGTGTTTGATCGGATATACCTGCTGTATCATCACTCTGGATGAGATGACTTCTTCACCGGTCACGTTCTTGGTCGGGATCCCTGTCACGAACGTCCTCGCTACAGCGGGCTCATTCTTCGTGTACATGATCTTGCCGAACAGAGGCTCTGTATATATCGTCCCTTTCGACTCAGGAAAAGCCTCGCCGACTATCACCATGGATTTACCGGTAAATGTCATGCAGTCTATATATATGTTCGCCTGCTCACGTTCAGCAAGATTCTGCAGCTCCCCGAGAAACGGGAAGATCTCCTTCATCTCATCTTCGCGGAGAGTCGTATATTTCGCGCAGAGTTCCCTGCATTCTTCAACCGTATTGGCCATAACAAGTCTCCGTTACTGTTCGTTTGCTTTAGCTATCACTATCTCAGCTATATCAGCCATGGAAGTATTGCGCTCCTTGCTGAGGCTCCTGATATAGCTGTATGCGTCAGCTTCACTCATGTTGTGATTCTCCATCAGTATGAGCTGCGCTTTCTCTATGATGCCTCTTGTCTCTATGCGCTTGTTGATATTAGCTACTTTCTTGCTGATCTCATAGAGTGCTTCACTCTTTTCGAAGCATCTTTCCAGTGTCGGGATGAGTACGCCCTGCTCTATAGGCTTTGTGAGATAACCTGAAGCGCCTGCATCTATCGCTCCCTGCACATATTTCTCGTCATCATACGAAGTCAGCATAACTACGCATTTCGCCAGATTTCTCCCAAGAAGCTCCTTCGTTGCCTCGATTCCGCTCATTACCGGCATCTCGATATCGACAATAACAATATCAGGCTTCTCTTTTTCACAAAGCCTTACGAGATCAAGTCCATTTGCCGCTTCACCTATAACCTGATATTCAGATCCTTCAAGCTGTTCCTTTAATGAGCTGACAATAAATCTGTCATCATCACAAATGATAACTGA
>DFIB01000157.1 GCA_002371375.1 Mageeibacillus sp. UBA3708
TGGGTGTTCTTTTGGCCCGATTAGCATAAAAGGACACCGGCTTGCTGCCTATAACTGATACGACAACCTACATTTTCCTTAAGCCGTCAAGGTATTCTTTGTGATACTTTATGTGATACTTTCCCTTCTGCGATGTGACGTCGCCATACTCGATCGCATCCATGGGACAGTTGCTCACGCACGCCATGCAGTGGGTACAGTTATTGCCCCATACAGGCTTCTTATCGGCAAGTGTGATATTAACCAGCGGGCAGACGCGTTCACACAGACCGCATCCGACGCAGTTGCCGTTGACCTTAAAATCGTCAGCTTTGAACTTGAGCCTGCACCATACCGGATTGAAAGGCAGCGTTATCGCCTTCTCAAACAGGAAAACATATCTGTGATTTAACTTATCCCCGTTCCTGATCGATGATGCGATCCCGTCAAGCAGTCCGTACGCTTTGGCAAGCCTGGCTCTGGCATCCTCGTCGCTCAGGAGCTTGTATAGTTTACTCACGGGATAATTACGCGGCAGTGACAGGTCTGTATAACCCTTAACGGTTATACCCTTCCTGCGCATTATTCCCTTTGCAAGCGATCCCGATATTCCCGAGTATCCTCCGCTGGAGAAGATAAAATATGCTTCACGGCTTCCTTCAAGCCTGACATTGCGAAGGAATTCCGCAAAGAATCTCGGCATCTCACATACATATACCGGAACACAGATTACCCACGGCTTATCACTCCTGATCGCGGAATAGTCCTTCTCCCTTATCCTGGTCAGCAGGTTAAGACAATCGTCATCGAGCCTTGAGGCGATCTCCTTTGCAATGAATTCTGTGTTGCCTGTCCCGGTGAAATACAAGATCATGCTGTCACCTCAAGTTCCATGCATTCCCATTCTTCACCCATGCATCTGTACTTCTCGATAACTCCGGTATCCTTGAATCCTGCAGACAGATAACAGTTCAATGCGGCAGGATTATTCTTAAACACTCCTATCGTTACCTTCTTAGCTCCCATGAATTCAAAGGCATAATCGAGCGCCATGCTGATCATCCTCTTCCCGAGTCCCTGACCGCGTCTGGCATCATCTACGATAACATAACCAAGCCTCACCGTATCTATATCATTCCTGTCGGGGAACCTTATATTGAAGTGCCCGATGATACCTTCCTCGTCATAGGCAACAAAATGGAAGATATCATCATTGTCTGCCAGCCCGTCATACTGCGCGTTGAGATCTGCGCCGCTTATAGGGTAGCTCTCGAACCTGTCGGCACACCAGTACCGGAATATCCTCTCGCTCTTGATCCAGCTGACCACCGTGTCAGCATCACATTTCTTGAATGGTCTTAATCTCAACATGTTCATCTCCGTTATTTATCAAGCATATCTGATGCTTCCTTGAGCAGCTCGATTATCGGCAGATGCTGCGGACACACACTCTCACACTGGCCGCATCCGATGCAGTCCCCTGCCCTGCCGCTTCTCTCCACGAGCCCGCCGTAGAAATTGCGCGGTCTGAACTCATCATTATACAGCCTCATCGTATTCACAACCCTGAATACATCGGGTATCGATATCTGCATGGAACAGCCTTCAGTACAATATCTGCAGGACGTGCACGCGATCGTAGGCGTATCGAGCATTATCCTTGTAACCTCATCAACGAGCTTCTTCTCTTTTTCGCTGAGCGGCTCGAAACAGGTGAATGTACCGATGTTGTCCGCCATCTGTTCAGGCGAGGACATACCGGAGAGTATAGTCATTACGCCGGGGAGCGATCCCACAAAACGGAGCGCCCACGATGCCGCAGATGCATCAGGCCTTACTGCTTTATACATCGCCTCCAGCTCGGGTTTGAGGTTCGCAAGACTTCCTCCCTTAACAGGCTCCATGACGATTATCGGAACACCTCGTCTGGCAAGTATCTCATAAAGATCGCCTGATTTGACAACGGGATTGTTCCAGTCAGCGTAATTAAGCTGTATCTGCACAAATTCAACTTCGGGATGAAGATCCAGCACCTTCTCCAGCAGTTCCGGACTTCCGTGAAATGAGAATCCGAAATGCTTTATCTTCCCTTCGGCCTTCTTCTTAAGTCCCCAGCTGAAGCAATCGTACTTCTCGTACTTCTCGTAATTGTTGCCGTCCTCGAGAGAGTGGAGCAGATAGAAATCGAAGTAATCGACTCCTGCCCTCGCGCACTGCTCATTGAAGATCCGGTCGATATCCTCTTCCTTGCTGATGCACCATGCGGGGAGCTTGGTAGCCAAATAGAAGGAATCACGCGGATATCTCTTCACGATCGCCTCGCGCGCGGCCTCTTCCGACTTGCCGCCATGATAGACGTACGCAGTATCGAAATAATTAAGTCCCGCTTTCATATAGAGATCGACCATATTCTTCACCGTCTCTATGTCAACGGCACCGTTATTCTCAGGGAGTCTCATCAAGCCGAAACCGAGTTTGGGCATATTATTCAGATCTATCATGTAAGGCCTCCCGTCGTTAAAGAATCTTGATTAATTATACCAACAGATAGCATGTTAAAACAACGGGATGGATTCGTTATTTGTTTATTATATATGTGTAAAGTTAGTGTTAATATCCGCTCCGGCAAATTGAACCGCATGAACCGGCAATGTAAAATAAAGGAATATTGATATGACGGAGGTGGACTATGCACAGATCATTAATCCGGAAAATCTTAAGCAGCATTTTGACCATGTCTATGGCAAGCAGCTGTCTTGCGGGTCTGCCGGTCTCGGTTCTCGCCGGTGAGACAGATGAGATCAATGAGACGGAACAGATACCGGACGCTTCAGAGACGGCAGAGACGGAAGAGCCGGAAGAACCGGAAGAGCCGACAGATCCGGCAGAGACGACGGAACAGACGGAGGAATCAGAACTGGACGCAGCTGCTGATACGCAGAACGAGCCTGCAGATACAGGCAAGTATCCCGATGCCGAACCTCTTACGAAGAAAGTTGAGGCGGATAAGGTTTACCGTATCATGCCTGAGAATCTCAATGATGGTGAAGCCTCAGCATCATTCACACCTGCCAAGACCGGATACTACTCTTTCCGCGGCGATACGGTCAATGATCACTGGTTCGGGATAGATACAGACGGAAGCTATACATACCTTAAGCTGTTCAAAGAATTCGATGATACCGGTGATTTCACCGAGTCATGGTATGTTTATCTTGAAGGCGGAACAAAGTACAGCTTCTATTATTCTTTCTACGACCTCGATGAGAAGCCGTTCGGCGAGACCTATATCAGTGTGCATGCGGTACAGGATTACGTTTATCTGTGTCCTCAGTTCGAGACAATACTTGCCGAGAAAGATAAACAATTCACTGTGCCTTTCGAGCTGGACAGCACAGTGGAATGCACCGCAGCGAAATATACATGGAAGGTCTATGATAAAGAATATACGACAAATGTACCGGTACTGACCAAAAACAGCAACGATGTATTTGATTTTGATTCCGATCCTGACAACAGGTACGAGCTCTGTTTGGATGCTGAACTGACGATCAACGGCAAGAAAGTATACCTCAACAACGAGTTTTCGGTCAGAACTTACGTTAATCCCTACCCTGACGCAGATAAGATCCCTTCCGTCATTAAGGCAGATACTGTCTACCACTTTGACGAAGACAGCTTCACTGATATGACCGAAGATGACGAACCTGCGATCAAAGTATCGTTCACACCTGATAAGACTGCCTGGTATTGCATGGAATGGTGTGAACAGGGATTATACACCACGGCATATGGAAGTGATTCTGAGGAGATACCGTTCATAGAATCATGTTATCATTGGAATTCTGATCTTGACCATGACCTCAGACTCCTCAGACTTGAGAAGGGCCGGACATATACTCTGATCATGTCTCGCAGCGGATACTATGACGAAGATGAGGGAGACTTCACCGAAGCATTCTGCAGAATGACAACAGTTAGCAGTTATTGCTTTGCCGAGCCTGAGAATGAACCGGTCAATGCGATCAAAGACAAGACTTTCACACTCACATTGGATATGGATTATTCTGCCGATATTACTCCTGTCTCATATTCATGGTACCTGTACGGGGAAGAAGAGCCGTTTACCGTGACTACGACTCCGTCCATAACACTCAATTCAAACGATTACTTTGAATTTGACGGCAAAGAGAAGCAAATAGTATTAGAATGTGAAACGGAATTAGACACCGGTGATGAAATAGATACTAGATTCTATGTGGATTTCACGGTTGTACCCTACATTTCGGAATTTGATTCCGAGGTCAAGGCAGAGTATGTCGGTGATACCGAGTATCACTGCGATCCTATGGGAGTCTATTATGAGAACGTAATATACAAAGCCGGGGAGAACATTTCTTTCGAAGTGCTTGGAACGGGACCTGAAGGATGTACTGTCACATATCAGTGGTATGATGTCAAACCCGGCGGTGCAACTCTCACAAAGATTGACGGTGCAACAGCTCCTGAGTTCAAGTTCAATTCCAACGACTATGATCCCGACAGGTGGGAAGTATCAAAAGACTGGGGCGACGGCTCTGACGATCCCGGGTTCATCGAAATAAGCCACAGGATCAGCTGCGTAGTTACGGTCACCAAAGGCAAGGAGACTGTAACACGCGAAATGCCTTTCGTTGTGGAATACGGGCCCGACTTTGATGAGGATTATCCGGATAGTATCATCGTTGCCAGTTATGGTGATTCCGTCAACATAAGCGGCATTGATCTCGATTATGTGGACGGGCTTGATATAGAGTATCAATGGGAAGATTCGTACTCTGACAATCCTCTGGGAACAGGTAAGAACATAACGATCGATACTTCAGAACTTGTGACCAATGATTATTCCGAGGGCGTGAAGAGCTGCATCTTACTCAGGGTAATGATCAAGGATAAAGCTTCCGGACTTTACATGACTTCAAGCGGCAACTGCTACTGGATTGATGTCTACTATTCCGATACCATCACACCAGACGGCATCGAGATAAACGGGACTAATTTCCCCGACACGGAATTCAGGAAATACATCGCAACCATTGACTGTGACGGCAGCGGATATCTCAGTGACGATGAGATATCTCCGACATGGACCATAGAAGTGCCTAACCTCGGAATAAAAGACCTCAAGGGCATAGAGTACTTCGACGAGATGACATACCTCGACTGCAGCGGCAACAGTATATCTTCTCTTGATCTGTCATCAAACGGAAGTCTGTCGGAGCTTAACTGCAGCAATAATAAACTGACATCTCTTAATCTGACCGGCTGCAGTGAACTTGTTGCCGCAGATATAAGTCACAACAATATTAGCAGTATTGATCTGAGCACTTGTGATTCCCTGCTTGACATCTATACTAACGGTCCGAGATACCGTTTTGATAATAATGTCAGCGTGTATGGTGACTATATCATTTCCGAAGGCGGAGAGCTTGACGCAACCGGCTGTCCTTCTCTCCTGATCGACGACAAGACAACTGTAAAGAACGCAACTCCGGCAGTTCCCGAGAATCAGGAGGTCACATATTCCTGGAAGATGATCAACAAGAAGTGGTACTATGCCGGAAGTGACGGAAGCTACACTACGGGATTGACTGAGATCGACGGCAGTTCATACTTCTTCGGTAATGACGGTGCCATGAAGACCGGGTGGATCAACGATGACGGCAATTACTTATATGCCAACAAGTCAGGTGCTCTTCTCACCGGCTGGCAGAAGATCAGCAAAGTCTGGTATTACCTTGATCCCGAATCATTCGTTATGGTAACCGGCCTCTGTGAGATCGACGGCACGCTCTACTGGTTCAAGTCATCCGGAGCCCTTGCATCCGGATGGTACAAGAATGAAGACGGCAGTTATTATTACTTCACGACAAACGGCGCAGTAACAGGCTGGAAGCTGATCAGCAAAGTGTGGTACTACTTTGATAAAGACAATATGCTGATGGTGACAGGCGTACGGGAGATCGACGGCGCAATTTACCTGTTCTCTTCGGGCGGAGCCATGCAGAAGTCAGGCTGGAAGCAGTCAGGCAGTGACTGGTACTATCTGACCAAGAGCGGCAGTGCTTATGTAAGCAAGTGGCTCAAGAGCGGCAAGAAGTGGTACTACTTCAAGGAAGACGGCAGAATGGCTGCTAACGAATCTCTTGAGATCGACGGCAAAGTCTACGAGTTCGACGGTTCCGGCGCCATGAAGTAAGGCTGATCAAACGTCATGGTTTATATGCAAATCGAGCAGGGCGTCCCGTGATATATGCGGGGCGCCCTGCTATTACAAGAGCGACTCACATCCCCTAACGGAATCTGTGGGAATATTTGCTTATGCTATTTGTCAGGCCTCCGAACCTGTCTCTGTTTCCGTAAGATTTTAAGATCTTTCCGTAATATTACGGAAGGAGTGCCTGTTTTCTACGGAAACGATGCTCAAAGCCCATTTCAGAAATGTGTTTGTAAAGCTTATACAACACTCATGGCGTATCTCACCGTTGCCATCGCATCTTTCCCGTAGAAATCCGCACCGATCATATCCGCATATTCCTGTGTCAGCACCGCGCCTCCGACGCACACCTTGCACCAAGGAGCATCCTTGCGCAGGAGCTTTATCGTCTCTTCCATCGCGGGCACCGTCGTCGTCATGAGTGCAGACAATCCGCACAGGGGTGCATGGTTCGCAACAACTGCTTCAACCACGGTCTCCGGAGGAACATCCCTGCCAAGATCGATAACATCGAAGCCGTAATTCTCGAGAATGAGTTTCACGATGTTCTTGCCGATGTCGTGAATGTCACCTTTGACTGTTGCTATGACAAACTTTCCACGTGAAGGACCTGATGATCCTGCCTCCGCCATCTTCTTTTTGATCTGCTCGAAAGCAAACTGCGACGCCTCCGCACTCATAAGAAGCTGCGGCAGGTACATTGTCTTCTCCTCAAAGCCCTTACCGACTATATCAAGCGCCGGGATGATCTGCTCAGACACTATGTCGAGCGGCTCCGTGGACTCAAGAAGACCTGCTGTGAGCTTAGCGGCCTGCTCCTTCATTCCCTTAACAATAGCACGCTGAAGATCAGTCAGACCGTCATCATTAACAGTGGCGGAAGCCGGCGTTCCTGCAGTAAGTGTCGATACTGCGTATTTATCTATATTGGCTATATAATCACCGCAATTAGCATCAATCCCGGACAGTACCTTGAAAGAATACCACACCTTCATCATCTCGTTTGAATTGGGATTCATTATTGCCGCGGACAGTCCCCGTGTCATCGCCATAAGGAAGAAGGAAGATGTAATGATCTCCCTCTGCGGCAATCCGAAAGACACGTTTGACACACCGAGAGAAGTGTTACATCCCAATTTGTGTCTGATATGATCAAGTGCATCAAGTGTGGCAAGCGCTGCCCTGTCGTCTGCACTGACTGTCATGGCGAGCGTATCGAATATAAGATCCTTCTTAGGTATGCCGTATTCCTCCGCGCGCGCGATAATCTTCTCGGCAATCTCTATCCTCTCGTCGGCATTGTCAGGAATACCGCGCTCATCAAGCGTAAGACAGACGAGGAGTCCCCCGTACTTTTTAACCAAAGGGAATACCGCCTCCATAACTTCTTCCTTGCCGTTTACCGAATTGATCATCGGCTTGCCGTTATAAGTGCGGAGCGCGCGTTCCATGGCAACGGTATCAGTAGTATCTATCTGAAGAGGCAGATCGATTATCGCCTGAAGCTCATATACGACTTCAGTCAGCAGAGAAGGCTCATCTATCTCGGGAATTCCGACGTTGACATCCAGTACCTGTGCTCCCCTGTCAACCTGCGCCAGACCTACACTCAGGATATGTTCTATGTCATGTTCACGAAGAGCTTCCTTGAACTTCTTCTTACCCGTCGGATTGATCCTCTCGCCTATCAGTACCGGGGACACGCCGAATTCAACTGTTTTAGAATAAGAACTGATCACGGATCTGTTCTTATCAGTCAACGGAACCGGGGTGATATCCTTGCTCTTATTTACTGTCTCTCTGATGTAATCAGGCGTCGTTCCACAGCAGCCGCCTGCGATCCTCACACCCTCCCCAATAAACTCTGCCATAAGATCAGAGAATTCATCGGGATAGACATCATAGACTGTCCTGCCGTTCTCGGTTCTCGGAAGTCCCGCGTTCGGCTTCAGAAGAACCGGAATGGATGAATAACGCAGATAGTCCTCCACCACTCCCCTTAACTGGGCAGGTCCAAGCGAACAATTCGCGCCTATTGCATCAACTCCCAGACCTTCCAGCATCGCTGTCATCACGGCGGGTGTAGCGCCTGTCATTAGCTTACCGTCTTCACTGTATGCATTGGATACAAATACGGGAAGGTCGGAATTCTCCTTTGCCGCCAGCACGGCCGCCTTTGTATCATAACTGTCGTTCATCGTCTCGATGAATATAAGATCAACGCCGCATTTTACACCTATTCTCACCGTATCGGCATATACCGATACCGCATCCTCGAAATCATAATCGCCATACGGCTTAAGAAGCTTGCCTATTGGTCCTATATCAAGTGCCACGAACTTCTGCTGCGTTCCCTTGCTCAGTGTCTGCGCTCTCTTAACATTCTCAACTGCCGCCCTTACCAGGCTCTCAAGTTCTTCAAGGTCGAACTTCAGCGAATTCGCGCCGAAAGTATTAGTCGACACGACATTCGAACCTGCATCATAATATGCTCTGTGGATATCTGTAACAACATCCGGATTGGATACATTCCATCTCTCCGGAAGCTCTCCCGGCTTAAGGCCCCGGTCCTGAAGGAGTGTTCCCATACCTCCATCAAGATAAAGCAGATTGTCATTCATATATTCAAGAACTGTCATCGTTCACTAACCTCCGCACAGATAGAGAAAGTATAGCATATTTTTGCTGTTAATCTAAGGCTGCTCCCGCCTCATTGAACATCCCGTAAGTCCGCACATGCTGCAATCGTGTCCGTCAGCACTCACAGAACCTTCACGGATCCCGAATATCGCCGTTACGGACTTTGACGGGGTCATGAGCAGACTCTCATTAAGAGATATCCCGATCTTCGATTCGCACTGAAGCAGCTCGAAAACATCCTTCTGCGACTCCAGGGGCATGTCGCCGTAGCCCGGGGAATACCTTGCCGTACGCCCATTAAAGCCTGAACAGAACAGGTCACAGAGAGCCTCAACGCGTTCCGCACCGAGAGCCTGCATTATAAGTGCTTTGGACGGGGATGAACGCTTGAACCGTCCGATGATCCTGTCAAATTCGTAGCCAACCGTTGCAGCAAAGACTATAACCTCGCTGCTGCCGGCTATTACTTTCGCCAGGCCTTTGGAATCAGATCTGAAAGGAAGATGCGGGGCTCTCACAAAACACACCTTGCCTCGTGCTATGCCGCCGTATTCCGACAGCATCTCATCCATCAGATCGGCGAGGGGGCCTCCGGAAGGTACCTGCCTCGAACCCGTGTACCTCCAGACCTCCTTGAGATCTATCGGAGGCAGATCGGATGCACTGTATTGACGGACTTCAATGTTGTAATTGCTCATGCGAATTCGCGGCCGAGGATTGATGACAGGCTCTCCTTGATGCCCCTTGCAACTTCCGGCTTATTCATCGAATACACGTGTACGTTCGTGATCCCGTTGGCATACAGATCAATGATCTGATCTGTGGCATAGATTATCCCTGCCTGCGTCATCGCGGAATCGTCCGGTCCGAACCTGTCAACGATGGAACGGAACCTGACGGGCATGTAGGCTCCTGACAGTTTGACGGCACGCTCAACCTGAACCGCCTTTGTGATCGGCATTATGCCCGGCAGCACCGGCACCGTGACGCCCATATCGCGGAGCTTGTAAAGGAAATTGAAGAACAGGTTGTTGTCGAATATCATCTGCGTCGTAAGGAAATCAACTCCTGCATCGACTTTGGCCTTGAGGTGCATAAGGTCATCTCTCTGATTTTTGCTCTCCGGATGGATCTCGGGATAGCATGCGGCACCTATGCAGCACTCGGGATATATGCTCTTTATCTCCTGTATGAGTTCTATGGCGTAATGATAATCCCAGCTGCTCCTGTCGGAATCGGCCATGTCAGACGGAATATCGCCCCGCAGTGCCATGATGTTCTTTATCCCTGCATCCTTCAGTTCCGTTATCCTTCTTCTGACAGTCTCCCTGTCAGATGACACGCATGTAAGATGTGCAAGGATCGGGACATTATACTTATGCTCCAGCTCGCTGCTCAGGCGGAGCGTATATTCACTCGTTCCCCCGCCTGCGCCATATGTTACGCTCATGAATGAAGGCTTAAGTGCGGCTATCTCACCGGCCGCCTCCAGCACGCTCTCAAGAGAAGTCTCTTTCTTCGGAGGAAAAACCTCATAAGACAGCGACATCTCACCCCTGTTCAGTATATCTGTTATTCTCATCTTGCCCTCCCTTGTACGGCGATCCGATTATCATTGTCATAGCCTTGCGAAGCGGCTTAAACAGTACCAGTGCAATGACTGTGTTACTTATGCAGTGCATAATATCAAACGGTATACCGGCAATCCACCATGCAACTGCAACTTTAAGTCCTCCGAAGAAGAGGTATGGTATTGCACATATCATACCAAAAAACAGTCCGTAAAAACCACCCAGGAATACAAAGCACCAGTCAGGCAGCTTGCGCTTCCCCATGATGTATGCGGTAATGATCAAAAGAGGCCATATATACAGGTACATCAGCACCCATATATGCGGCCCCCAGATAAGAGTCTCAACTCCCGTAAAGATAAGAGCAACAATACAGCTCTTAAGCCCGTATGTTACGGCGAATACCATAAAGAGCAGCGTGACCATCTCGACGTTCGGTATGCTCTGAAGTGCCCATTTGACAGCCTCTGTCAGGGCAACCATAACGCCAATGGTCGCGATGTCCTTAATGGTAAATATCGCCTTGCTCACTGTCCCTCTGATGTCTCGTAAACGAACTTGAAGGAATCACCGTCGTTAACAGGCTGCTCAGAGATGCCATAACTGCCATACTCGCCGTTAACATAGATAGCCCAGTAAGAAGCATCCGTATTAAAGTCTGCCTTAACTCCGTTGATCGTCGTAACGAACAGACCGTACTGGCCTTCTTCGCCTACATAAGTGAAGTCGCCGTTCTTTGTCATGTCATCCATGAGATCCTTAAGGTATGCGGCATCTGTTCTGCCTGCGTAATCCTTGGATGATCCGTCCTTGCCCACAACCGTAAAGGTATATGCCTTGGCGCCCTGCTGTGCCTGTGATACATCACTTCCGTTTGCATCAGATGAGACAGCCGCATCTTTTGCCGTCTCATCCGGCTTGGGTTTATTAAGGAAATAAACTAATGCAAATACGCCTGCTGCAACGATCAAAGCAGCTGCTGTAATGATTATCGGCAGTTTACTGCCGCCCCTCTTGTTTGTCTTCATGTTCAAAACCTCTTTTCTTTTAGATCACGCAAAATATACCACATTGGTAGGCTTTTGTTAATAACCTAACGGCAGATCAGCATCTCTCGATCCCGAGATCTTTCAAAACATAGGGAAAGATCAACTCCAGCCATGCTTTGAGTGCCGATGCCGTATGAAGGTATGTTGCCTTATTCTCCCCTCTCGGATCCGGAATGGATATTGACGCCACGCGCCCGTCCTCACTCTTGAAAACAAGACCTTTGTCTGCACAGTAGGATGATAACGAGAACACCTTTCCCTCAAGTTCGGGAAAAGACTTAAGTATCTCATATGCCTGTTCGTCCCTCATCGTAAAGATAAGGTCGTTGGCATCGTAGACCGAAGGCTCTGTCCTCCTCGTACGGTAAGATGATATGTTTACACCGCACGACTCCATTACAGCATCAGTCATATCCTGATCGAGCTGCTCATCCTGATATGCCCTTATACCGGCGGATTCCGCATAAAGCTCGCAGCCCACCTTCCTGTCATCTCTCAGCCTGAACGGTGCTTTTCTCCTTATCAGATCAGTAAATATCCCTTCGCACGCGGGCGACAGCCTCTTGTTGTCGTCACATACAAAAAGCACTGACGCTGTATATGTTCCCTCAAATGACTCAAGATCAGCATATCGTGAAGCCTCCTCATATGCCGCCCCTTCAGGCACATCGCCTGTTCTCCCGCTCGCTTTGCCCAGCCTGTTCATGTAAGCCTTGGACAGACCGCTGCCGCCGAATCCCTGTGCCAGTATTATACCGACATCCTGTAAATCAAGATGCCTCATCCCGTCGAAAAGGAAGTGACTTGCACGAGCCACATCCAGAGATCTTCCATATGCATATGTCTCTGTATGTGCGGATATTATCTTATCGCCCAGCTTATCTATCAGGGCACAGACCTCATCGCCTGCATATATACCGATCCTGGCGGCTGGAGAATCCTTCAAAATCTCTCTGATCCTGAATACAAACGGTGCCGCGATATCGACAAGATCCTGCTTTGCATCATCATCGAGCTTCTTGAAATCAAGGTGTGACTTGTCATCACTTGCATCATATGAATCATCCTGAAGTTCATCATTTATGATCACGGCTTTTGCCGGGAGATTCATAATCTCCACCGTTGCTTTGGGTGCATAGTGCCTGTATTTCATCCCCGGGGCTTTGGGTATCTCTCCGTCCTTAAGGACATCGGCAAGCTTTACATCTCCGCATACTTCCTTGACAGCATTCGGTGTTATCGCCCCCGGTCTGAGTATTACAGGAATATCTCCTGTCGCATCAACTACCGTAGACTCGAGTCCGAACAGACATTCACCGCCGTCAATTATCCCGTAGATGTAGCCGTCCATGTCATTCATCACGTGTTCTGCCCTTGTAGGTGAAGGGCTGCCTGACAGGTTAGCTGAAGGAGCTGCCACAGGAACGCCGCAGGCTTTGAGAAAATCATGTGCTGCCTGATTGGAGGGCATCCTCACACCCACAGTATCGAGGCCTGCAGTTACCTCATCAGGGATAACATCACTCTTCTTCATGATCACAGTTATCGGACCGGGCATAAATGCATCTATCAACTTATGTGCAACAGGTGTTATATCTTTCACGATATCGCCGATCTGCTCTTTGTCAGCGATATGGCAGATCAGAGGATTATCTGACGGTCTGCCCTTGGCTTCGAATATCCTTACCACAGCATCCTTGTTGGTTGCATCTGCTCCGAGTCCGTATACGGTCTCCGTCGGGAAGCCTATGACTTCCCCATCCCTGAGGCGCTTTGCCAGGTCCTCTACCCCTTTATCATCTCCGGCACTTATCAGATAGGTTTTTGAATATCTTTTTGTACGTTCCATAGCTCTGTCATCTCCTGATATTAATCAATCCTCGTCATCTGCTCCGCTGCCGAGCCCGTCTGCTGCCGCGGCAACTGTCAATGCATCTATTATCTCATCGAGCGAACCGTTAAGTATCTCCTCGAGCTTATACAAAGTCAATCCGATCCTGTGATCTGTCACACGACCCTGATGGTAATTATATGTCCTGATCCTCTCAGACCTGTCACCTGTTCCCACCTGGGAGCGGCGGTCACTGTCTATCGCATCCTTCTCCTGTCTTCTGGTCATCTCCCACAAGCGGCTCTGAAGAACAGCCATAGCTTTGTCTTTGTTTTTGATCTGGCTCCGCTCATCCTGACACTGTACAACAAGTCCTGTCGGAATGTGTGTAATCCTGATGGCCGAATCAGTTTTATTAATATGCTGACCGCCTGCACCCGATGCCCTGTAACGGTCGATCTTAAGGTCGGACGGATTGATGACCACATCAGCTGCATCTGCTTCGGGAAG
This sequence comes from Mageeibacillus sp. UBA3708, assembly GCA_002371375.1. GTDB lineage: Bacteria > Bacillota > Clostridia > Saccharofermentanales > Saccharofermentanaceae > Saccharofermentans. The sequence continues at coordinate 13,837 of DFIB01000157.1, forward strand.
AACTGCCACGGTGCACGTTGAAGTATGTATCCTGCCGCCGGATTCCGTCACAGGAACACGCTGTACACGGTGAACACCGCTCTCGAACTTGAGACGTGAGTAAGCACCGTAACCTTCTATCTCCATGACTATCTCTTTGAAGCCTCCGAGTTCGGTTCTGTTCTCATCGACTGTCTTGACCGTGAAGCCTCTTACTGCGGCATATCCCGTATACATTTTGACTAATGTCGCAGCAAACAATGCCGCTTCCTCGCCGCCGGCTCCGGCCCTTATCTCCATGATTACGGAGCGTTCATCACGAATATCACGGGGTGCCAGGATTATCTTGATCTCTTTCTCCAGCGCTTCCGCCTCGCTCCTGCTCTGCTCATATTCCTCGGAAGCCATCTCCCTGAGTTCCGGATCTGACTCGTTATCCATTATCTCCAGAGCCTCTTCCATGCTCTTGATCGCAGCTTCATACCGGCGTATCGTCTCCGCCTTTGGCGTGAGGTCGGCAAGCTCCTTGCTCAGGCGCATATATTCCTTCATGTCTGATGCGACGGAAGGATCCGACAGCGCAGTAGTGATCTCGTCAACCCTTGCTGTGATCTGTGTTGTTTTCGATAAATCTATCGCCATGCTTCTCCATATCTCCCAATAAATATGTAATTATTTCACTGTAGTCCGTACAATCCTTGATAATGTAGCTTGCAGCTCCTTCATCCATGCTGAAAGCCATTGAATCGTTCTCCTTGTATTCCATCGGAATGAGGATAAGGAAATTCCTGAACGCATTTACCGCATCTCTGCCGAATACCAGCGCCCTTACCCCGTTGTCCCTGATACAGTCTCTGATAACACTGTATTCATCTTCCGTCAGCACCCTTTTGTTGATTATGATGTACAAATGCTCAGTGTATTCGACAGGGATCAGTTCCTTAACTATATTGCCATCAGGATCCCTCTCGACGATATGTGTGCCCGGACTCACCATCGGCATCGTCTCCTCCGTTATCACTTCGGGGAAAACGCATTTCGATCTGACGGATGAGAGCTGCTGCGGAAAATCGCCGATCCAGTAGATGGTGACATCACATTCGTTAAGCTTTGAACACAGCTCCGCGTAGGCCTGTTCATCCCGCTCGGTCTTTTTCTGATCACCGATCTTCTTGGACATCAGAGCCACTCCCACCACGGCAAAGAGCAGGAGCAGCAATATGATAACGACTGCCAGATATCTGTCCTTCATCCGTGATAATTCCTCTAATCTCTTGTTATGTAAGGATCCACACCTTCTATTACTTTGGAAGCAAATTCATCTGCGGAAGATGCACACATCAGATCAAGTCCGTCAAGGTACTGTCTGATGTAATTCCTGAATGTATCATGCACGTAGTCTTTCTTCTCTGCATAACCTTCATTGTCACCTTCGAGAATAAAAAGCCACCTGAGTTCTCCGCTCTTGTTGACCTTCATGAGGCGCACCCATATCTTATTAACGGAAGGTTCAACTTTGAGAAATTCAGCCAGCATTCCGTGAAGCTTTGCCGGATAGTGATCGGGCTCTCCCACCTTGGCAGTATCATCGCCGCCGTGCATCGTATCAGCGATCATTGACAGCATGTCCTTACCGAAAATAACCTCCTCAAATCCGGGGTTTATGACAAATCCTTCAACAGCTGCATTGCCCAGGCAAACCTCTATGAGTTCCTCGAATTTTGAAGTAACTCCGTACATCGGTTCACCGCCGCATTTGATCTTATAACTCTTTGTATCCGCAAAGACGACCATATACTGTTTGCCCTGTGAATTGTTCATACCCTGGATGCAGGCTTTGCCGTCATCCGATATGCTTAACGGAACAATAAAAGTTGACACGGCCGCTTCCTTGAGCAATTCCACCATGTTCTCCTCGGACGGATCCTGGCGGACATCGTTCATCAGTGCGTTAAGTCTTTTGTTGTCTATTGTCTCCTGAAGAATGTATTTACTCTTATCCATCTCAAATCACTCCGGTCAGAAAAATCTATGGCACAGATATACGAAGACCGGCAGAGTTATCATCATGAAGACAAATGACATAATGATAGTTCTTGCCGCGAATTTGGGCGCCCTGTTCTCTTTCTCTGCTACAAGCACATTGATAACACCGCAGGGCAGAGCTGTCATGAGTATGATTACCGAGGCTGTCTGCTGTGATATCGGAATGATCTTACCGATCGAGAAAACAAACAAGAACATTACGGCAGGAATTACGACAAGCCTCAGCAAAGACACGACAAATGCCTTGCCGTCCACAAAAAATTTCTTCAGATCGACAGTAGTAAGGATCGACCCCATAACCATCATCGACAGAGGTATCATCATGTTGCCGACGAGATTGACCGTATCGGTAATAAACGCCGGGACCCTCCAGGGGATAATGAACAGGATTACAGCAATGACTGAAGATGCAGTTACGGGATTAAGGAATAATTCGCTGATCTTGAACCTCTTGCCGGACAGTATGTGAATTCCGAATGTGTAGAAGAATATGTTGAACAGGATGTTATAGACGGCGGCCAGAAGGAGTCCGGACTCTCCGAATAACGAATCCATTATAGGCAGTCCCAGGAATCCCGTATTGGCAAAGACGATCGTCGATATCATTACCCTCGCTTCATCATTGGATACCCTCGTCTTGCGCATTATTATCCTCATGATGAGGAGCGTGACGCAGTAATAAAGAGTCGAAGCTATGGCAACTGCGATAAGACCATTGAACAGTTCTTCCGAATACCGGTACTGGCTTGATGCGATTATTGAGAAAGGCAATACTGCCTGAAGCAGTATCTCCGTAAGTGTCTTCTCCGAACGCTCGTTGATTACCCTGTTCTTGCGGAGTATGAATCCGAGCGCCATGCAAATGACCAATTGAAAAAGTGCCGTATATATATCCTTCATGTCGATAATGCCGTCCTTACCGCTGCTTTATATCCGTTCATCTTAGTCGATACTTCATATGCCGACATGTGCGGCTGATAATGCGTCCTGGCTTCATATAATCCGCTTACGGTATCAAGCGAATCATAGAACCCGCAGCCGAGCCCTGCCATGAGACCTGCGCCCATGGCTGTCATCTCATCAGATCTGGCTCTCGTTATTCCGATCCCCAGAAGATCTGACTGGAACTGCATAAGGAAATCGCAGGCACACACGCCTCCGTCAACCTTCATATTCTTTGCCGGTATGGCTGTATCGTCAGTCATCAGATTAACTAATTCCGTCACCTGATATGCGATCGATTCAACGCTTGCCCTGACTATCTGAGCCCTTCCGGAACCCCTCGTAAGGCCTGTAAGGATCCCCCTCACATCGGCGTTCCAGTAAGGCGCACCGAGGCCGGTGAAAGCAGGGACGAGATATACTCCGTCAGTGCTGTCTATCGACTTGCAGATCACGTCACAATCGGAGGGCTTGTCGATCATCCTCATCTCATCCTTGAGCCAGCTTATGACCGATCCGCCCTGAAATACACTTCCTTCCAGTGCATAAAATGTCTCTCCGTTAATCGACCATGCAGCCGATGTCAGAAGGCCGTTCTTCGAGAACACCGGCTTTGTGCCAACATTCATGAGCGTAAAACACCCCGTGCCGTATGTGGTCTTGCAGTCACCCTCGCTTAGTGCATTCTGTCCGAACAGTGCCGCCGGCTGGTCGCCTGCAACACCGGTAATATGAACGCCGTTAAGAGTCATCAGGAGCTCGATCTCTTTTTTGTCGAGATCAAATGAGCCCAGTTCCTCCCTCGTGAATTCAACCTCACCATAATCAGCGCATGAAGGTTTTGGCTGAGCAAGTTTATCTCTCCTGATTCTGAATAATCCCAGAAGATCATCATCGTAATCGAGCTTATTGATATCGAACATCATTGTCCTCGAACAGTTTGAATAGTCTGATGCAAAACTCTTCCCGTTCGTTAATCTGTATACGAGATATCCGTCAACGGTCGCAAGGAGCATATCCTCCGTCGACGGCACATTCTCGTGCAGCCACAGCATCTTAGTGGCAGAGAAATAAGGATCGACCTTCAGTCCGGTCTTGGAGCATATCTCCTGCTCACGCGACTTAATCTCGCCCCGCCTGCAGATCTCTGCGGTTCTTCTGCACTGCCATACAATGGCATTGTAAGGACTCTCCTTCGTATTCCTGTCGAAAGCGATGGTCGTCTCTCGCTGATTAGTTATCCCGATCCCGTCAATGTCCCTGACCGCGAAAGGATTCTCCGATATCACATTGGCTATCGCCTTGAGAACCGAATAGTAAATCTCCCGCGGATCGTGCTCCACGAATCCGGGCTCGGGATAGATCTGTGTGATCGGCACTGAAGTACCGGCCGTAAGGATTCCCTTACGGTCAAGAAGAAAAGCTTTCGTTGAGGTAGTGCCCTGATCGATGCAAAGAATAAAGCTTCCCATTATCTGAAATATACCCTGTTAAGTTTTGTGTACCAGTCATTGTCGATGCCGTCGAGGTCTTCTTTGGTGAATCTCACACGCCAGTTGCCGTTGGCGGTTCCGGGCGTATTCATCCTTGTGTCGGCACCATATCCGAGCATGTCCTGGATAGGTATGATAACAACATCGGCATGACTCATCCAGAGCGTCTTGATGATTGAACGGCAGGACTTGCTGCGCGTTCCTCCGTCACCCCAGTTGTCGCCTTCAAATCCGCAGTACTCAAGGCAGCAGTTCCTCACCTGCTCTGAGCTGTCCCACAGCCATCCGAGCAGCGTATTGTTATCGTGTGTTCCTGTATAGGCAACACAATTCTTTGTAAAGTTATGAGGCATGAATGCGCTGTCATCACCGGGATTGAACGCGAATTCCATTACACGCATTCCGGGGATGTTGACTTTGCTCATAAATTCAGCCAGGTCAGGTGTCTGTTCACCGAGATCCTCTGCGATAAGACGCGATCTGTCTCCGAAAGTCTCATCTATCTTCTTGAAGAAATCAAGACCCGGTCCCTGCTTCCACTCGCCCTCTCTGGCGGTCTTCGCATTGGCCTCAATCTCCCAGTATGAAGAGAATGCGCGGAAATGGTCGATCCTCAGATAATCGTAGAGCTTATAGCTCTCCTCGATCCTGCTCATCCACCATTTATATCCGTCCTTCCTGTGCTTGTCCCAATCGTAGATGGGATTGCCCCACAGCTGTCCGTCAACACTGAAATAATCAGGCGGAACTCCCGCAACCTTGTCAAAGATCAATGCATCCTGCTTGACCTTCCTGACATCTTCGGCAGCATGTTCACCGCCTTCCTTCTCAGCAGCCTTCACTTTCTTCTCATACTCGGCGATAAGCTTGGCCACTTTCCTGGGATCTGCCATCTTGAACTGCTCTCTTGCACCCCAGACATCAGCCGAATCCCCCGAGACGTATATAGGCATATCCCCGATGATCGCGATTCCGCAGTTGTTGATCTCCTTCTTGACCTCAGTCCACTCCGTCAGGAACAGATACTGCACGAAAGCATGATACTTATAATTATCCGTCTGCCTCATCTTATCGACAGCCTCAGGGACGCAGTTCTTCAGGTCCTCATCAGCCCAGTCCCACCATGCATTCTGATAATTGTCATCTTTGATCGCCTGATATACCGCAACATCATCTGCCCACTTATTCGCCTTCACGAAAGCATCAACTTCCTTCATCAGATCAGCCGAAGCCCTCGAGTACGCCTTCCTCAGCAGCTCATCTCTTTGTCCCCTCAGATAATCATAATCAACGCGCCACTTATTCACATTATATTCGCTTGCAACAACTTCATCCGCCGTAAGAAGCCCCCTCTTCATTAGCCTCCTCGGATCGATGAACAACCAATTCCCGGCGAAAGCCGAGAAACTCTGGTAAGGTGAATCCCCCATCCCGGGATATGTAAAAGGCAGCACCTGCCAATATCTCATGCCCTGCTTCTGCAGCTGCTTGGCAAAACTGATGGCCTCCTCTCCAATTACTCCGATACCAAAAGGTCCGGGCAACGATGAAATATGCATCAAAACGCCGCCGCCTCTTCTCATTAATACGTCCTCCCAATTATTATAATATGGTCAACCTTGGTATTATAACACACTAGCGAGCAACTTGCTTGCAAGGGTTGCGAGCGCCATGTGTTATATCGGAGCGCAGCGAAGATATAACTAGCGAGCAACTTGCTTGCAAGGGTTGCGAGCGCCGTGTGTTATATCG
>DFIB01000233.1 GCA_002371375.1 Mageeibacillus sp. UBA3708
TGCCTATCACAAAGATGATGAACATCGAGCGTCGTAACGGTGCCGATAAGCCGGTTATCCGCAAGGCTCTCGTTGAGCTCGACGGCAAGCCGTTCAAGTTCTTCGAAGCTAACCGTGAGAAGTGGGCTGTTGAGACATGCTTTACATATCCCGGCGCTATCCAGTACTACGGACCTTCTTCCGTTTGTGACATCACAACAAGAACACTTGCTCTTGAGAAGGGCTGATTTGCATAATTAAGCTAACAAAGGGGCTGTCTCAAAACAATAATGAGACAGCCCCTTTGTCTATGTCTTCGTTTCCGCAAGAAATCGGGATTTTTCCGAAGAAATTTCGGAAAGTTTTCTGATTCTTGCGGATTCCGTAAGATTTCAAGATTTTTCCGAATTTTCTTCGGACGAATTGCTGTTTTTCTTCGGAAAGGACAGTCTGCCTTCACTGTGGTGGTTTTGCAGTCCCCGCGAAGCTGCGACTGCATCCGGAATAATACTTATTCTTTTTGAGACAACCCCTTTTCTAGTATGACGGGCATGCCGGTCATTTGGCACATCTTAGTATTTTCCATAAAAGGACGCCGTCCGAGAGCTCGAATATTTTATGGTATACCGCCTTTTATATGATCTGCCCATGTGGTAATATCTTGCGGTAAATGTTAAGTATATTTAGCAGCGGAGGTGCTTTATGAGCTACATGGATACATACAGATTCTGGAGCGAGGACCCTTTCTTCGATGCCGATACCAGGGCGGAGCTGGCAGCCATCAAGGATGATAACAAAGAGATAGAAGACAGATTCTACAAGGATCTTGAGTTCGGTACAGCAGGATTCAGAGGAGTTCTCGGTGCGGGAACGAACAGAATGAACATCTATACTGTAGCCAAGGCATCCGCAGGATTATCCGAATACATCATCTCATGCGGCAAGGAGGCAATGGAGAGAGGCGTGGTTATCTGCTACGACTCAAGGCACTTCTCTCCTGAGTTTGCAGAGATCACGGCAAGAACACTTGCCGCATACGGTATTAGGGTAAGGCTGTCTGATGAGCTCCGTCCCGTTCCGCTCTGCAGCTACAGTGTCAGGTATTACAAGGCTTTCGCCGGTGTCATGATCACCGCATCGCACAACCCGTCCAAGTACAACGGATACAAGGTTTACGGCGAAGACGGCGGACAGGTTCCCCCCGAGGCGGCTGATGTCATCCTCAAGAGCATTGAATCCATCACGGATATCAGGACAGTCAAGATCCTGTCGATGGAGGATGCAATGGCAACCGGACTCGTGGAGAAATACGGTGAAGAGGTCGATAAGGCTTATACGGAGATGCTCACAAAGCTCGTCATCGACCAGGATTCCATCAACCGTCAGGCTGATATGAGCATTGTCTACACGCCACTTCACGGTTCAGGGAATAAGCCTGTCAGAAGGATCCTCGACAGAGTAGGCTTCAAGAATATCCACATCGTTAAAGAGCAGGAACTTCCCGACGGATCATTCCCTACCGTATCGGTTCCCAACCCCGAGAATCCCGAGGCGCTGTCAATGGCTATCGAACTGGCTAAGAAGACTGATGCATCTCTCGTGTTCGGCACGGACCCTGATTCAGACAGGATCGGCGTTGCGGCCAGAACAACAGTCAACGGGGAAGTTACATATAAGTGCTTCACAGGCAATCAGATGGGCCTTCTGCTCCTGGATTATGTTCTCGATTCCAAGAAGCGTCTCGGAACACTCCCGGAGAATTCCTTTGCAGTTACGACTATCGTGTCCACGAAGCTTGCATCGTCTGTGTGCAAGGCTTTCGGAGTGGAACTTCAGGAGACTCTTACCGGCTTTAAGTTCATTGGCGAGAGGATCAAGATCGATGATGAATTCGGTGATAAGCACTTCCAGTTCGGATTTGAGGAATCATACGGATATCTGTCAGGTGTTGACGTAAGAGACAAGGATGCAGTAGTCGCTGCAATGCTCATCTGCGGAATGGCCGCACAGAGCTTCGATATGGGTGAGACACTTGTTGACAGACTTGAGAGAGTCTATGCCAAGTACGGATATGGCTTCGAGAATACAGAGAGCTTTACGCTTGAAGGCAAGGAAGGCATTGAGAAGATCGCTTCTTCGATGGTATCGATGAGGGAGGAACTCGGTGCCGCAAAGAATCTTGAGGATGCTTCAAAGCTCATCGGCGGTCCGTCAGTAGTTGCAGTAAGGGATTATCAGAATTCCTTAAGGTATGAGTTTACGGCAGACGGCGTCAAGACAACACCCATCACTTTGCCTAAGTCCAACGTGCTCCTGTATGAGCTTGGCGGTGACAAGGGCATCGACTGGGCATGCGCAAGACCTTCCGGCACGGAGCCTAAGCTCAAGGTGTACTTCGGTGTTTACGATTCTGACAGGAACACGGCAGAGAAGAGACTTGCCGAGATAGAGTCGCAGATGAGCAAGTTCGTAAGAGGCAAGTTAGGAATCTGATCTGACTATCGGCAGAATATAGTCATATACGGCTTTGGCGAATCCGTCTTCCTCACATGAAGATGTGATGTATTGTGCCGCTTCAAGCACTTCCGGGTCGGAATTGCCCATTGCTATGCCGTATCGTGCCGCTTCTATCATTGACAGGTCATTCTCCGAATCACCGATCGCGAAAGTATTGTCCCGCGGTATTTCCAGCATGTCCGCCAGGGTGAGCAGACCGTTCCCCTTGGAGACTCCCGATACCATCACGTCATAGAAAGACGGGCCGGATGACACGATGTACAGGTCAGGGTCGCTCTTGAGTTCATTTGCTATGTCATCACAGACATTGAGCAGCAGAAACTTGTTGAATTCCGGAATATCCGTGTCAAGGAAGCTGCTGTCTATGTTGTATACAGGTGCCTTGAGATGCTCAGGAAGCCCTTCGTTGTATGCGTCACAGAACCACTGCCTGGAACTGGCAGGGCAGAGAAATACACCCTCCGTGCTGTACAATGTGCAGTCAACATCCTTATCCAGGAACAGCTTGAGAAGCTTCTTGAGTTTATCCTGTTTGAAGTCGGCCGAGTAGACATGTGTGCGGGTGCTGCTGTCCCATAAAGCGCTGCCGTTGCCGGTGATAAGGGGAACATCGATCCCGAGCTGCCCGGCAAACTTGTCCACAAGGAAAGATGATCTTCCTGTGGCTATTGTAAGAGCAACGCCGTTCTCCTTAAGAGCGCGGCAGGCCTTACGGTTCACGGGTGATACATCCTTGGCAGGCATGACAAGGGTCAGATCCATATCGGTTGCAAGAATATAGCGGTATTTCATTGAAGTGACTCCCAAATGTAACTCATTTGCTGTTAATATTATCGTCGAATGTGATTTTACACAACACAAATCACGTAGGAACACCTCAATTTGTACTATTAATGCTAAAATTAAGTTGTATAATTGTTTAAGTTGTTTCTATAGGTATCAACGAGGTAATAAGAGGATTTATATGAAGAGCAGTATACACAGATCTTCCAATCCTGAACGCCCTCAGGTAAGAGCGGCCAATCTTGCCTTAACACAGGGTGATTCAGCTTCTCAATATCAGGAATTTTCCAATTCCGTGCGTAATGACGGGATGTTCACGGAGGAACCCTATCATGATCTGCTTGGTGAGGAAGGCAGCGGTGCTCCCGTGGAAGAAGAGCCTTTCGATTACAGTCTTTTGGGCAGACCTAATAATTCTGCGGTAATGCCGAGGAAGAGGTCTGTGCAGCACAGCCCTTCACGTCCCAGATCTTCACAGAGTTCTCAGCATAGGAACACACAAAGGAGCAGCAGCCGTCAGGCGGCCCCTTCACGCAGTAAGAAGAAGCAGTCGGGAGGCGGCGTCAGAGTCCTTGCTGCTGTCGTGGCGGTAATAGCGATCGTCGCAGGTGTTGTCGGCATCCTGTTTGCAACAGGGTTCTTTAAGCCCAGGATAGAAGTTACCATGGCAGACGGTACGGTCAAGAAGATCAAGGCCGAATCAGCTTTCGCGGAGCTTACGGAAGGCAATAGATTTTACGACGGAACGCTCGTCAATGATATCAATATCGGCGGAATGACAAAGGAAGAGGCTTTTGCAGCCATATCTAAGGGACTTGAAGCAGCACCGCTCAATGTAAACATCGATCTGAAGGTCAGAGATACGGTCTATGACCTGGACATGAGCTCGCTGACGCTCACGGTTAATACCGATGATGTCCTCAATGAAGCATTTGCTCTTAACAGACCGACTAATCCGGATGATTTTGAAGAGCTGACCAGGTGCTACAACGAATACCAGAAGATGAAGAATAATCCGGCCGTGTTCCACACCGCGTACACATGTTCAACCGACGGTCTGTCCGAACTTGTTCACGGCGTGCTCGATCCTCTGGAGACAGCTCCCCAGAATGCCGTGATCACTGACTTTGATAAGACAAACAACAAGTTCATCGTCCAGCCTGAGACGGTCGGTTTCCACGTTGAGACAGACAAGGCTGTGGAAGATGTTACGGCACTCCTTGTGGAACGTATATATGAGGGCGTGGTGGATGTCAGCGGTTCCGAGATCGAGCCCGAAGTGACGCAGGCATTCATTGATGCTAATTTCGGCAAGATATCATCGTGTTCATCCAAAACAACGAACAGCAAATCCCGTAATGCCAATATCAATCAGGCGTGCGAATATATTGACGGCGTTATCCTGAATCCCGGAGAAGAGTTCTCTTACAACGAGCATGTCGGCATGACTACTGCCGAGCGCGGCTTCCAGGAAGCGACCGTTATTATCCGCGGTCAGTATGCACAGGGCCTGGGCGGCGGTATATGTCAGGTAAGCACCATGCTCTACGGCGCAGCAGTTAAGGCCAACATGGAGATCACCAACAGAAGAGCACACGCATGGCCGTCCAACTATGTTGATGTCGGACTTGATGCGACAGTTGACTACGGAAGCATCGACTTTAAATTCCGCAACACTTCAGATTATCAGATCGTAATAAGGGCTCAATACAACAGCAGCGACAATGGTCTTGTGGTATCCATCTACGGTCATAAACTCCCTGATGGACAGCGTATCGACTTTATAAGCTCTGTCAATTCCACGACGCCTCACGGCGATACGGAGTACGTGGCTAATCCCGATCTTGCAGTCGGCGAGAAGAACACGGTCCGCAATGCTCATGACGGAATTAATGTCACGTCATACAAGGTCTGGTATGATGCCGACGGCAACGAGATCAAGCGGGAGGAAGTGGCAACAACAAATTACAGGATGTACAACAAGAAGGTTGAAGTAGGAACGAAGCTTCCCAACGGCGGTCACGCCAACTTCGATCCAAAGACGGGAAAGGTTATTACGCCCTCACCTGCACCTACCAAAGCTCCTACACCTGTACCGGTTATTACGACAGAACCGCCGGCGCCGTCTACGGAGGATGGCGGGGGAGAGTAATCCTGTCATTTTTACTTAATAATTCTTTGTTAATTCATACTAAGCGCCTGCTGTCAGCAGGCGTTTATTGTGTTATAATATCTCTCGTTCATAATATTATAAATAAAGGAAGGTACTTTTTATGGCACATGAACTTAAGAAGAAGACCATGGACGGTAACGAAGCTGCTGCGTATACTTCGTACGCTTTTACCGAGAATGCGGCTATCTACCCGATCACACCGTCCTCACCTATGGCTGACCACACTGATCAATGGTCTCAGCAGGGTGTAAAGAATATTTTCGGACAGACGGTCAACATCGTCGAGATGGAGTCAGAGGGAGGCGCAGCAGGTGCTGTTCACGGTTCACTGGCATCCGGTGCCTTGACAACCACTTACACCGCTTCACAGGGTTTGCTCCTTATGATCCCTAACATGTATAAGATCGCAGGTGAGCTCTTACCCTGCGTATTCCATGTATCAGCAAGAGCTCTTGCTGCTCATGCACTTAACATCTTCGGCGATCACGCAGACGTATATGCCTGCCGTCAGACCGGTTTTGCAATGCTTTGCTCCAACTCCGTACAGGAAGTTGCAGACCTCGCTGCTGTAGCTCACCTTGCAGCGATCAAGACAAGAGTTCCTTTCCTTCATTTCTTTGATGGTTTCCGTACATCTCACGAGATCCAGAAGGTAGAAGTTATCGACTATGATACACTTGGTTCTTTGGTTGATTATGATGCTCTCAAGGAATTCCGTAAGAGATCTTTGTCACCTAACCATCCTACACTTCGCGGTACAGCTCAGAACCCTGATATCT
>DFIB01000105.1 GCA_002371375.1 Mageeibacillus sp. UBA3708
GTCCCTGTGAGCAGAAACCGAAGCATCCTACCTGATTAACTGTTGCCTTGTCTGCAAGACCCTTGGCTGCGAGAACTTCCTTGAACTTAGCCATGATCTCCTTGGAGTTGGAAGACAGACATCCTGTACCTCCGCAGAGAACGATATGACGCTTGTCATCCATTCCCTTGAGCTTGTCATCGAGACACTTTGTACATGTGGATGAGCACTGCTCCAATTCAGCTACTGAAGTAATCTTGTTCATACAGCAGCCTCCTTTCTGTAGGAATCGATAATGCCTGCAACCTGTCCTACCTCAACCTTGGGATAAACCTTACCGTTGATGCTGACTGCAGGTGCAATACCGCAGGCGCCGATGCATCTGAGAGCATCAAGTGTGAACAGTCCGTCTGCACTTGTCTCACCGGGCTTGATACCCAGAAGCTCGGAGAACTTGTCAATGACATTCTGCGCGCCCTTAACATAGCATGCAGTTCCGAGACAGCATCCTACAACGTATTTTCCCTTCGGTGTCAAAGAGAAGAATGAATAGAACGTAACTACGCCGTAGATCTCAGCAACAGAGATCCCGGTCTTCTTGGATACCAGCTCCTGAACGTCAAGCGGAATATATCCGTATTCGTTCTGGATATCGCTGAGTATCATCATGAGAGGAGTTGTCTCATCTGTGTATCTGTCACAGATTTCCTCAATCTTTGCTGCTGCCGCAGCATTCAGCTTAGCCATGAATACCTCCTAAAAATGTTGTTGTTTTTGCGGATCAGAGATAGTAACGCGAACCCACCTGACAAAAATACACGATTCTGCCTGGTGGGGTTATTATCAGGATGCTATCCCTCTATTTGAGCCGAATATATTCTAACACAAACATCCGCGTTTTAGTACCGAATTATAATAATGGTTAATACATAATTAACAAAAAAGTTTTTCGTTAATAAATTTTATCGAACTTGACCTTTTGGCGGCTGTCCTATATAATTAGCAAGCATTCCACGACGAGAGGGGGGATAAAGAGATGTCTGAGATCAGAGTTAAGGAGAATGAGAGCCTTGACAGCGCACTCCGCAGATTTAAGCGTTCATGCGCAAGATCAGGTGTTCTCGCAGAAGTTCGCAAGAGAGAACATTATGAGAAGCCTTCAGTTCGTCGTAAGAAGAAGTCAGAGGCCGCTCGTAAGAGGAAGCACTGATAACTGAAGATCACTTATGGCTGTCCGGTCCGCCGGACAGCTTTTTTGTAGGGCTTGAGCGGAATATAGTAGTATAATGGCTGTATCATATTCATTCGGAGGATATATTAATGGCAAAAGTTGGAGTTCTTGGTACGGGTACATGGGGCATGGCTTTATCACGCGTGCTGGCTGATTCCGGAGAACATGAAGTTACCTGCTGGTCAGCATTGCCGCAGGAGATAGATTATTTCATAGCAACTAAGCGTCATCCGAATCTCCCCGGCGTTCCGATACCTGATTCCATACATTTTACAAAGGATGTGGAAGAGGCTGTTACGGACAAGGATGTCGTCCTTTTCGCGGTGCCGTCCGTGTTCGTCAGATCGACGGCAAATAAGGCCGCTCCGTATATCAGGGACGGACAGATCGTTGCAGACTGTGCCAAAGGGATCGAGGAAGGATCAATGATGTTCCTCACCGAAGTTATCGCTGACGAGGTCGGTAAAGTCTGTCCCGGCAAAAAGCTCCGTCTGGTGGCCCTGTCGGGACCTTCTCACGCTGAAGAGGTTGCGGTAGATATTCCTACTGATCTTGTATCTGCCTCTGCCGATATGGAAGCAGCGAAGGCAGTTCAGAACGTATTCATGGTAGGATGCCTCAGAGTGTATACAAACAGTGACATTAAGGGCGTCGAGATGTGCGGCGCATTAAAAAACGTTATTGCGCTTGCCGTCGGAGCATCGCGCGGAATGGGATACGGGGATAACACGTCGGCTGCCCTGATCACGAGAGGTATGGCTGAGATATCTTCCCTGGGTGTAGCGATCGGATGCGATCATCAGACTTTCAACGGGCTTGCCGGTATCGGAGACCTTATAGTTACTGCTACGAGTGAGCACAGCCGTAATAACAGATGCGGCGAGATGGTCGGCAAGGGAATCCCTGTAAAGAAGGCTATCGAGAAGGTCGGAATGGTCGTGGAAGGCATAAACTGCCTTCCCGCTGCAGTCGAACTCATGGAAAGATATAATCTGGATCTCCCCATAATCAAGGCTGTTGACAACGTAGTCAACAGGGGAGAGACTCCCGCCTCCATGGCAACATATTTGATGGGGAGAGATAAGTCACACGAATTCGGGAACTCATGATGATTTTTTAAAAGTCAGGCGCTTACGCCGTCACTTGGAGCGCGCACAAAATTATAAGTGCGCAAAATTGACGGCGACGCTTAAAGACTTTTAAAAAGCATCATTCGTTCTCATGAAGGAGTCTTGAAGTCAGGCGCTTACGCCGTCACTTGGAGCGCGCACAAAATTATAAGTGCGCAAAATTGACGGCGACGCTTAAAGACTTTTAAAAAACATCATTCGTTCTCATGAAGGGATCATCTCAGAAGATCTTTGATGTTCGTCAAGACTGTGCCTGAATCAGAACGCCATTTGCGTATTATGGAATCCGCATCTGCGTCGCTGTCTGCGAGTATTGACAAAGATATAGATTCCGAGCCGTCGTTATATCCCAGATCGACTATTATCTTGCTGCCGCCGGGTGATGCAACGGGGGTCTTAGATGCGGTTACTTTGGAATTCTGCTCATAATCTGTGCGGAGGTCGTCTCCTGTCTTGTCAAGCAGGGTCAATACCTTGTCGTTAATGCTGTCTACAAGATCCGCAAGAACGGCTTTGCCACCGTCGGTGACAGTAAGTATCTCCGTCGAACCCAGTGCATCGGCGGTTCCTTTGTCAGATGAGTTTTTGTTCATCAGATTACCGGCGATCAATTCTTCGTATGCGTCCGTAAAATCAAAGAAATCCATAAGGAGAGACTTCATGCAGGCATCCATCAGCATGTGATAACTCACACCCGGAACCTTGTTTACCAGGTAGAGTATGTGGATCTTTGCTTCCGCTTTTGTGTATGATGATCTGTCGTCCATAAATATAGTATAGCATTGAGGACAGCCGAAAAATGATATTTTTTCACTTTTATTAGGGCTTGCGGGGTGATATACTTTTGTGGATTGATAATTAACAGTAAGGAGACATACTATGATCACTCTTGATTATTCCAACGTACTTCCTTTCATAGGCGGCCAGGAGGCTGTTGACAGAATGGAACCCCAGGTAAAGACGGCACACGACATGCTTCACAAGAAGAACGGTCCCGGAAATGACTTCCTCGGATGGCTCGATCTTCCCAATGCATATGACAAGGAAGAATTCTCAAGGATCCGCAAGGCGGCTGCCAAGATCAGGAGGGATTCCGACGTTCTTGTTGTCATCGGTATCGGCGGTTCATA
>DFIB01000130.1 GCA_002371375.1 Mageeibacillus sp. UBA3708
TCGTCATCCTGGGCATCAAGCTGATATGCATCGAATCCGTACTCACGTCCGTAGGAGCAGATGACAGCTTCGTCATCAATGTGGAGTGATATTTTGTATCTGTTCGGAACTTTCTGCGGAAGGATCTGCGATCTGCCACGCTGTACTTCCTTGAGGTGTCTTGTTCCGTTGATTATACCGTCGAATCTCACGCCATAGTGGCGGAATATACCCTTTATATACTTCTCGGAGCGGAAGGATGAGGTATAGACCCAGACTTCATATCCCATTTTCTGCAGGGTGTTGATGAGGTCAGGAGTTCCCAGCCTGAGCCGCTCCTTGTAGATGGCTCTCAGCGGGAAAGGTAATTCTTTCTCAGTCTTATGGGTTGCCGGGTTCACAAAGAGGACTTCATCAAGGTCGAAAGAGACCTTCATCTTCTCCTGTTCATTTTTTGACGGCATTCTTCTCAATCTCCTCAACTATGGCTATTGCCTTCTGAGACCATTCTTCTCCGGTAGCATTGATCTCGTATTCTGCAAATTTTTTGGTCTTATTGTGAGTCTCAAGAATGGCGTCGTTATCGATATGGAGCGTCATCTGATATTTGTTGTTTATGAGTTCTTTCATGCGCTTCTCGCTCTCGGAGTTATTCTGATCTCGCTTGCCGACACCGGTGATTATTCCGTCGACGCGGACAGAGTACGCCTTGAAGAATTTCTGAATATCATCTATCGAATAGAATTCAGAGGCATATACCCAGATATCATAACCGTGCTGGGCAAAGTAATAGAGAAGTGCGGGAACACCAAGTCTGACCCTCTGCTTGAATCTAAGGCTCAGAGGAAAAATGAATGCTTTTTTCTCAAGATATTCGTAGTCAGGGCTCCTGAAAATGACTTCATCAAGGTCAATGGTAACACGCTTATCGTGCTGTGACTTCTTGAGTATTGTCTTGATGTCTGACTCGGAAGCATAGTTGATGATCCTTATAGGGACCTTCTTGATATTGCAACGCATCGCAGCAGCCCATCTGTGATGGCCGTTAAGCAGAAGATATCCGTTCGGACGGAGCTTCTCTACAATAAGCGGATCGTCGAAAGGAGGGTCTCCGCGCTTCATTGCAGTGCGGAACTGCGATTCATATTTACTGATGATCTTGTGGCTCGGACCGACGGAAGGTATTGAGAATTCATCTTCGGCATTCGGGTGGAGCTTTTGGCATGATACCTTCCTGACCAGAAGCCTCTCAAGAAGCCCTGCGTGGACCGGAATGGAGACACCCTTGCGCTCCTCGATATCCTTCGCAACATATTCTTCAAGCTGAGTACTAGACATGTTCTGACCCTCCTGTCTTAGTAGGATAAGACGGATTATACCGCCCATCACACCCTAATTATAACAATTCCTTGATAAAAAAGTTGGTTCTTCAGTGGATTCTGTGTAAGCCCGGAACCGGATTAGGTGTAACAATATAAGAACAGTAGTCATCACAGGTTCTGCCAGGGGTTTTGGCCTCTGTCAGGCTAAGGTTTTCAAGGAGCTCGGATTTAGTGTTGTCATCTCTGATATCAGCGGAGTCAATCTTGCAAAGGCGGCAGAGGAACTGAATACGGTCAACCCAGCGAATACAGGTATGGTCAGTGTGATATGTGATGTAACAAAGAGGTCTGATCTGGAAGATTCATGACTGCCGGTATAAACAAAAGAGATTTCTTCAAGGAAGACTCCTGATAAAATCCCTGATGATCCGGCCGCACTCATCCGGCTTTTGGGCATATATCATATGGTCGCCGGGCAGCAGTTCCAGCCTGCAGTTGCCGAGCCGGTCGAGGTAGGGCATAAGTCTCTCATCCCGGGCTCTCTGATAAGGTTCTGAGTCAAAACCCCAGGATGAGCTGATGGATATGAGGACTTTGAGTATTTTGCGCTTCATATCTATATCTTATCCCGTGTATCCCGGATCATCAATAAAGATAATCCTCACTTAACATACATCAATGCGGAGGTTCGTGATATCTGTTATTTTCTCATCGGAGGTGATAACAATGGATACCAAAAAAGCAAATGCAACACGTGCGATCACGATTACGACAGTACTGACTTTATTCGTCACCGGATTTGAGATCTTCATGGCTTACTCGCATTATAGGCAGGGGATGAACTTTATCGATATCTGCAGTTATGTAACGTCGAACAGCTATTTCTATTATCTGATCCTGATAGCTGCAAACATGATATTGCTGCCGGGTGCAGTGATGCTGTTCAGGGAGAACGGATTCAGTCTTAAAGATGAGATATTTGAGAAGGGAACTCTTCGACAAGACATCTTAACCGGTATCGTTGCTCTCGCCCTGGCCGGAGCCGGTGCATTGCTCTCCACATTTGCCTATATGGGACAGTCGGATATGGCTTTCAAGGCGTCACGCCCGTCTGCCGGCATCACGGCCATGGGAGTAATCGCTCTGGTGTTGGTGAGCGGAATCGTCAAGGAGATACTCTTCCGAGGACTTGCCAAAGTCTTCTGCGGTCCCGTGATGGGGGAGATGTGCGCAATGATGCTTTTCAATGTGATGTTTACTATGCTGGACTGGTATAATTTTGGCTTTTCGTTCGTTCTTGGGTTAATATGTATCTGGGCATATAAGCGTACGGGACACCTCCTGGCGCCGATGATCGCTCACGGCGGGGTCAATCTCGGAGCTCTGATATACGGATTAATTGTGACAGGGTAAATATATGGACAAATCATATCTTATTAAGCAACTGAAGGAACTGTCTGACGGGTCCGGTATGGAGATCCCGGAAGATACGATATCCAAGGTTATTTCTTTCTCGCGGTTCAAGGTGTATTCGAAGGGCGAGATGATCACCAGAACAGGTGACAGGGCTGATTCTGCGGGATTTGTGATCAGCGGTGTGATCAGAAGTTATTACGTCGATAATGAAGGCAATGACATTACCCAGTATTTCGCTGCGGAGGGCAACTGGTGTGTCGATTCAGGAATGGTCGGATTCGGTGAGATGCAGGCCAACTGGGAAGCGGTCGAAGATTCTACTGTCATGCTTTTTGATGTGAAGGATATGAAGGAGCTGATCTATGGAGATGAACGCCTGAAGAGTCTGTGGATCGAAGCCCTGGAGGGCGGGATGAGGTATAAGATATACAGGGAGAACGGATTCCTGGTTGAGAATGCCACCGATAGATATATTGCATTCCGTAAGAGATATCCCATGCTTGCAGAGCGTGTTCCGCTGCGTCACATCGCGACCTACCTGGGGATCACGCCTGAGTCGCTCTCCAGGATACGGAGCTCAATGCGAGAGTCATTCTCCTGACAAGGAAGCAGGTTCATCTGTTATAATCAGCTGTGACATATACTCATGAATATGGAGACGGATTATGGAAGTCTGGGATTTATACGACCGTGACGGGAACAGGACAGGTGAGACGTTTGTCAGAGGCTTCGGGAATTTTAAGAATATTCCCGAGGGGCGTTATCATCTTGTCGTCGATCTTCTTGTATTGCACAGCGACGGTACGTATCTGCTGACCAAAAGGAGCGATATAAAAGATGTATATCCCGGATACTGGGAGGCAAGCGCAGGCGGTTCTGCATTAAGCGGAGAGGAACCGCCGGAGGCTGCGCACAGAGAGCTTCTTGAAGAGACCGGTCTGACCCCCGATTCGCTGGAACTTGTCGGGATCTCGTATAAAGACAGCAGTCACGGCATGTATTATTCATATCTTGCGAAGGTCAGCTGTGATAAGGACAGCGTAATCCTTCAGGAGGGGGAGACCACAGACTATAAGTGGGTTGACAGATCAGGGTTCCTCGCATATGTCGATTCTGACGATGCAATGACTGCACATAATCAGAGATATGAGCAGTACATAGATTCCGTCAGAGCCGGTTAATTCAAGCAAAGATCAGAACGGCTCAGAATATGCTGGCGCATTCTGATTACAGTATACTGGACATTGCTCTGTCGCTTGGCTTCTCGTCGCAGAGTGCATTCACTACCGCTTTCCGCAAGCTTACGTCAATGACCCCAAAGAAGTACAGGGATGTTAACCACAGCAAGATGTAGAGTGATATAATACCTGTACCAATTCACGGAGATGACACAAATGCCGGATCAGTTTAGCAGAACACGTTTGTTGCTGGGACATGAAGGGATTGACAGGCTCAGGAACGCCCGCGTTGCCGTATTCGGTGTCGGAGGTGTAGGCGGTTACGCCGTTGAAGCCCTGGCAAGGAGCGGAGTGGGAGCCATCGACTTGATAGATAATGACAAAGTCTGTCTGTCCAATATAAACCGTCAGATCATCGCGACGCATGACTCTGTCGGAAGATACAAGGTAGACGTTGCCGAAGAACGCGTTCACGATATCAATCCCGGCTGCACGGTGCGCACGTATAAGACTTTCTATATGCCTGACACAGCTTCACAGTTCGATTTCAATGAATATGATTATGTGATCGACGCGATAGATACCGTGACCGGCAAGCTGGAGCTTGTAATGCAGGCGGACAGGACGGGCACGCCGGTGATCAGCAGCATGGGTGCAGGCAACAAGTTGGATCCCACGGCTTTTGAAGTAACCGACCTTTACAAGACATCTATATGCCCCCTGGCGAAAGTCATGCGCCGTGAGTGTAAGAAGCGCGGTATCAGATCTCTTAAGGTGGTCTATTCCAAAGAAGTTCCTATGCGCCCCGCAGTGGACACTTCGACAGATGACGTGGAGGAACATACACTGCGGAGAGCCATTCCGGGATCTGTTGCTTTCGTTCCGTCTGTTGTGGGGCTGATCATCGCGGGTGAAGTGATCAAGGACCTGACAGGTATTAATAAGAATGCCTGATGACCCTGCCGGATCGTGGGGCTCATTCTATCTGAATCCGATTGTTGGATTATTTGCATGGCGTAATGATATAATCTTCCCATCACTGACAGGCGGGTGAAAGATGAACAAGACTTTCGTGACGAAGATGCCGAATCATATCGGGGCTTTTCTCAAGGCAAGCCGGTGCTTTGCAGGGCTTGGCGTGAATATTACGCGTGTCAGCTATAACAAGGCTGTTGATTCGCACATGCTCTTTATCGATGCCGAAGGCACTCCGCAGCAGCTGGCAAGAGCTGCCGAAGAACTGACTGCGATCGGATATCTGCAGTGCGATGAAGATAACAGGAGTGTCGTGCTGCTGGAGTTTAAGCTCCGTGATGTTCCGGGGAGCGTTACTTCCGTGCTTGAACTGATCAGTGATTTCAATTTCAACATAACATACATCAGTTCCCAGGAGAACGGCACGGAATACCAACTGTTCAAGATGGGACTTATCGTTAATGACACGGACAGGGTCAAGTCATTTATCAATGATGCAAAGAAGCTGTGTGAGGTACGGCTTATCGACTATAATCACGCGGAGAAGATATACGACAACAGTATCTTCTACAACACATTTGTCGATGAACTGTCTTCGTCAATGGATATTTCGCAGGATTCGCGCAACGAACTGATGATCAATACGAATCTTGCCATGCAGACGCTTGACGAGACGGGGATCTCGCCTTACAGGACTTTCGACAGTATAAGCAGATTTGCCGAGCTCCTTTCCCTGTCACGCGGTCCGGCCTTTGAACCGAGGATCACGGAGTACTCTGTATCGGACGATACTGTCATCACTCTAATCGAGCCGCCGTGCGGGAGCAATACGGCGGTTATAAGGAGCGGTGATTCATACTTTTTTATCGACAGCGGTTATGCGTGCTATAAGGACGAGATGACTTCATTGTTCCGCAGGATAATCCCGGATTACGATGCTATAGACAAACAGGTGTTCATCACGCATGCAGACGTTGATCACTGCGGTCTCCTGTATCTGTTTGACCGTGTGTATGCAAGTGCCAAGAGTGCAGAGTGTCTTAAGCTGGAGTACGACGGCGGGAACGGATTCAGGGAGGTGAATCATCTTCACAAACCGTATGTGCGCATATGCAAGGTGCTGACATCATATAAGCCTGTTGCTCCGGATAAGGTCGTGATAATAGGGGATGACAGGGAGATTGCTGATCCTGTTGAGCAGACCGGCTTCCTTGATGTGGGAGAACTGCATTTCGAGTTGTATGAGGGGCGCGGAGGTCATCTCAGAGGAGAGTCGGTGCTTCTGGAACGAACTCACCGCATAGCCTTTACGGGTGATATATTCGTTAACATCAAGGACATGACTGTCAGGCAGTCCGAGTATAATAAGTATGCACCGATACTCATGACATCCGTCGATACCGATAAGAAGCTCTGCGCAGAAGAACGCGAGGCTCTGTTCGGAATCCTCGGTGAAGGAACGTGGCAGATCTTCGGCGGACACGGCGGCCGGAAGGAGTATGCCGTATGACAGTATTCAGCATGACTCTACGGACTGTAGACAGCCCCGTATTTACGGGATTTGCAAGGGTAAACGATACGTCGGTTGTTCCCGTTCCGGAGATGGAGTAGGATCGGGTCGGAGGTGATAAAGATGGATGCAAAAAGATTCGGTTGCTTTGTGGCGGAACGCCGTAAGGAGTTAGGACTTACTCAGAAGGAACTCGCTGCAAAAATACAGGTGACCGACAAGGCAGTAAGCAAGTGGGAGCGAGGTCTGGGACTTCCGGATATCAGTACCATCGAACCGCTGGCTTCGGCCCTGTCCGTATCCATTGAAGAACTTATGAAATCAGAAAAAGAGATCCTACAGGCAGCAGAGGAAGAGATTACGGATAAGAAAGGGATCATAATGTGCACTTTCGCGGTGACAACGCTTGCGTTATCGCTCCTCGAGATATTCTTGAGCATCAAGTGGGACGGCAGTAAGCTGCAGATGTCGGCAAGTGTTCCGTATACTACGTTCATTCCCGGTCTGGCACTCATAATCTACAGCATAGTATGCGTGATAAAAGGAAGGAAGACCGACGGTGCCTGGGCGCTCGGTCTGTGCCTCATGCTGATCCCGGTCATCGTACTGGGCGGCGCATTCCTGATCTTGGGCATCGTTGCAGGCGAATGATCATGAACGAAGTCAACTTCATATCCTGATGGATATCGGGCCTTTGCGGGAACAATAAAGATATCATCCCAAAACGCACAAAAGTGTTATAATCTCAATATCTGAGTGATGGTGGAGAGAGGTTCCTATGGCACGTACCAGAAGTAAGAGCACCATTAGTATAGCGATTGTCGGAAGCATCATCTTCCTGCTTATCTTAGCGGTCGGCACGGTCCTGTCGGGCTATTTGGCGACCAGGGATAACCAGCAGGCCGTAGAGTCGGTAAGTCTTCTGTACCTGGATGAACTTGCCGGAAGGAGAGAACAGGTAGTATCTGCCAATCTCAACAGGAAGATAAAAGATATGGGCGTTGCCATCGAACTGATGGAAGGGGATGACCTGTCCGATATAGGACATCTGCAGGAATATCAGGCGCGGATGAAACGCATATACAAGCTAGATAAATTTGCTTTCGTGGATACGGACGGACTCATTTATACTTCCCTCGGAACGCAGACGAATATAGCTGATTATCATTTCGATTATAAGACTATCAAGCAGCCGGAGATATCGATACTGAATCTTGATACGACAGATAAGAAGGTCATCATCGCGATCCCCGTTACCGGCATGGTGCTTGAGGGTAAGACCCTTGCCGCATGCTTCATGGAGATCGATATGAATGAGATGCTTCAGGGTGTATCGATGAAGTCGGACAGTGCCGATACGACTTTCTGTAATATCTACACAAGAGACGGTGTGGCACTTACGAATGTGTATCTGGGCGGTCTTGCAGTTGAAGACAACCTGCTCGAGGCGATGGGCAATGCAAAGTTCAAGTCAGGCACATATGAGCAGTTCCTGAATGATTTTGAGAACGGCGTCAGAGGCGAAGTAACCTTCAGCTACAACGGCACTGATGAGCTTCTGAGTTATGTACCCGTACAGGGTACTGACTGGATGCTCACATACCTCATAAGAGAGAAGGTAATCGCAGAGCAGATCAACCCGATATCCGGGAGTGTATTGATCAGAAGCCTTGTTCAGTCCTTGCTGGCAGCTCTTGTCCTTGCAGGAATGTTCATATTCATAATCTACCAGATCCGCCGTAATGCCAGACTGTCTATCGAGAAGGAGACTTCAGAAGCGGAGAACCGCGTTAAGCAGGAACAGATGGAGGAGAGGCTCGCACTCCAGGCAAAGCTCCTTGAAGAAGAGAAGAGGAGAAGTCAGCAGGACAGCATGATCACCGCCTTGTCATCTGATTACCGCAGCGTTTACTATGTCGATCTCGACAATGATGAAGGTGTCTGCTACAGAGGAGATCCCAAGGATACTGACCAGACAAAAGAGGGAATTAAGTTCCCTTTCCACGAGAGGTTCAAATGGTATGCTGAGAATTCTGTTGAGGAGAGTTACCGTGAGGGCTTCCTGAAGTTCATAGAGCCCGATAACATTAGGGAAGGTCTGTCCAAAGAGCCGATCCTGGCTTACAGATATCTTGCAAAGCGCAACGGGACTGAGTACTACGAGATGATCAGAGTTGCCGGTGTAAGATACCTGGCGGATCGCGAAGACCACCTCGTCCATGCTATCGGTCTCGGACTCACCGTTATTGATACGGAGATGCGCGAGAGCATGGCGCAACAGGAGGCTCTTGGTGATGCTCTCAGATCGGCCGAACAGGCAAATAAGGCGAAGACCGCATTCCTCTCAAACATGAGCCACGAGATAAGAACTCCGATGAATGCGATAATAGGTCTCGACAATATTGCGATGAATGATCCGCAGACCCCTGAGAAAACAAGGGAGTATCTTGCCAAGATCGGAACATCGGCAGAGCATCTGCTGAATCTTATCAACGATATCCTGGATATGTCCAGGATCGAGTCAGGGCGCATGATACTGAAGAATGAGGAGTTCTCATTCCCGAAGATGCTGGAGTCCATCAACACCATGTTCAGCGGGCATTGCCTTGACAAGGCCCAGAACTACAGCTGCAATATAAACGGGCAGATCGATGATTATTATATCGGTGATAACATGAAGCTTAGGCAGGTGCTGATCAACATACTCGGCAATGCCGTCAAGTTCACGCCTGAAGGAGGAGATATATCGTTCACGATCCAGCGGACGGCGCAGTTCGATAACAGATCTACGCTGCAGTTCACCATAAGTGATAACGGCATTGGAATGAGTGAGGAATTCCTGCCGCATATTTTCGATACGTTCGCGCAGGAGAATTCCACGGCAACAAATAAATACGGGTCATCCGGACTTGGCCTGTCTATTACAAAAAACATCGTCGAGATGATGAACGGAACGATCACGGTGACGAGCAAGAAGGGCGAGGGCACGACTTTTGTCGTATCTGTAACTCTTACCGATTCTGACCGCAGGGATTCCGCGGAGGATTATCAGATCCATCCGGGTGAGATGGCGGTGCTCATAATCGATGACGATCCGATCGCCTGCGAACATGCCAAACTGGTGCTTGAACAGACGGGTATAGCCGCCGAGGTTGCAACGAGTGGCGAGGAAGGAATAGAGATGGTGAGACTCCGCCATGTGCGTCACACTCCGTATAATCTTATTCTCGTAGACTGGCAGATGCCTGATATGGACGGCGTAGAGACGACCAGGCGGATACGGGAGATAGTCGGACATGAATCAGCGATAATCATATTGACGGCATATAAGTGGGATGACATTCTTGCAGAGGCCACGGAAGCCGGTGTAGACAGCTTCATCTCCAAGCCTCTGTTCGCTACCAATGTGCTGGAGGAATACAGGACTGCATTATTCAGGAAGCGTGATACGGGAGACAGGTCTGCGCATGCTGACCTCACCGGACTCCGCGTCCTTGTGGCGGAGGATGTCGAGGTCAACGCCGAGATACTTCAGATGATACTCGAGAGCAGGGATGTAAGATCCGATGTGGCCGTTAACGGAAAAGAAGCGGTAGAACTGTTCGGTTCACATGAGGAGAACTACTACGCGGCAATTCTGATGGATGTGCGTATGCCTGAGATGGACGGTCTTGAGGCGACGAGACACATCCGTGCAATGACAAGAAATGACAGTCAGACAATACCCATAATCGCGCTGACTGCAAATGCTTTCGATGAAGATGTGCAGAGATCGCTTCAGGCAGGACTCAATGCGCATCTGACAAAGCCGGTTCAGCCGGATGTGCTCTTTGAGACACTTGAGAGCCTGGTCAGAACAGATGATAAGGATGAGGGAGGAAGAGAGTAAATGGATCGTTCGACAGATTTATATGTGGACGGCAAGCGCCATATTCTCGTTGCTGACGATGAGCTGATCAACCGAGAGATACTCGGAAATATTCTGGGTGATGAATATAACGTGCTTATGGCAGAGGACGGGGAGGAGGCATATGAGCTGATCAGACAGAACTGCAATACGCTGTCACTGATCCTCCTCGACCTCAAGATGCCGAGACTCACCGGAATGGAGCTGCTGTCCCGTCTGAAGGACGAGAAAGATTATAAGAGCATTCCCGTTATCGTATTAACCTCTGACCAGGCGTCGGAAGTAGAGAGCCTTAATAAAGGAGCTGCCGATTTTATTCCTAAGCCTTATCCGCAGCCTGATGTCATCAGAGCGAGGATATCCCGTTCCATCGAGCTTGCTGAGGACAGACAGATAATCAGCGCAACAGAGAGGGACGAGCTGACGGGACTATACACAAGCGATTATTTCTACCGGTACGGAGAGCAGTTCGATAAGTTCCATCCGGATTCAGACATGGATGCGCTGTGTCTGGATATTAATCATTTCCATGTGGTCAATGAGCGCTTCGGAATGTCCAAGGGCGATGAGATACTGAAGCGTATCGCAGGATGCCTGGAGAAGGCATTCCACGCGTCTGACAGCGTCCTGTGCAGGAAGACGGCTGATACATTTCTGGTTTACTGTTCACACCGCGATGACTATTCCGGTATTGCAGATGTGATTGCATCCTCATGTGATGATATGCCGACTTCTGTTAAGCTCAGGGTTGGCGTGTATTCTTTCTGCGACAAGAAGCTGGATATCAGGGCAAGATTTGACCGTGCAAAGATCGCGGCCGATAAGATACGCAACAACTATGCCGTATCAGTAAGCTTCTTTGATGAGACACTGATGGAAAACGAGCTTTTTGCCGAGCAGCTGGTGGACGAATTCCCCAAAGCACTGGCAGAGAGACAGTTCAAGGTGTTCTTCCAGCCTAAGTTCGATATTAGAGGGGATAAGCCTGTTCTGACCAGTGCAGAGGCCCTTGTAAGGTGGTTCCACCCGACGCTGGGGATGATATCTCCCGCCAGATTCATCCCTCTGTTCGAAGAAGACGGTCTGATCGCTCAGCTTGACGAGTACATCTGGCGCATCACCGCCGGGCATATTGCCGACTGGAAGAAGCGGCTTGGCGTCAGCGTACCGGTATCGGTCAACCTGTCGCGCGCAGAACTCTATGATCCTGCGCTTGTTGATACTTTCGAAAGGATAACATCCGATGCCGGGATAACACCGCGGGATATCTACCTTGAGATAACAGAGTCTGCCTATGTGAGAGATGCCGATCAGATCGTCAAGCGTGTTACCGAATTAAGGGATCACGGGTTCTTTATCGAGATGGATGATTTCGGCTCAGGTTATTCTTCGCTGAACATGATATCGGAGCTCCCGATCGATGCGCTGAAGCTTGACATGATGTTCATCAGAAGTGCTTTCGACAGGATAAATGATACGCGTATGATCAGCATAGTAATAGATATAGCCGACTACCTCAAAGTTCCGGTGATCGCGGAGGGCGTAGAGACCGAGGAACAGTACCTGACTCTCAAGAAGCTTGGTTGTGCGATAATTCAGGGATACTATTTCTCCAAGCCGGTTCCTGCTGATGAATTTGAGAAAATGTTGCAGGGAGCTGATAACTGATGCTTACGATCGATACTCTTAAAAGATTTGGTGCAGACACTGATGACGGGCTCTCCAGATGTCTGGGGAACGAGGACTTTTACTTTAAACTGATCGGAAAGGTGGTTGAGGATAAGAACTTCGCGTGCCTCGAAGAATCGATCGCCGCAGGAGATCTCGACAAGGCCTTTGATGCGGCACACTCGCTCAAGGGTGTCCTCGGCAATCTGGCACTGACGCCGATATATCAGCCCGTATTCGAGATAACCGAACTTCTGCGCGCGAAGAGTGATGCGGATTATGGGGAGTACATTAAGGTTATTTCAGCCAAGAGGGATGAGCTCGTTAAGTTAATGCAGGAGTAACCGGGGTGACCGGACCTGAGTGACCGGACCGGCCGGTATCCTGTTTCCGCAGGATTTTAATACTTTTCCGAAGAGTTTTCGGAAGGAATGCCTGTTTTCTTCGGAAACTGTGAAGGAAGGTGTGAGTGAGCATGAGGTAACAAGCAGTCCGGCTTGTGTTCTCAGTACGCAGTGTAAGTGTTCCGCTAGAAATTTTACCTGCACAAATAGTCTG
>DFIB01000030.1 GCA_002371375.1 Mageeibacillus sp. UBA3708
CACCCCGGGTGTTCCTTTTGCGGGTTATTTTATGCTGAGCCGGCCGGAAGAACACCCAAGAGGGGCACCCCGGGTGTTCCTTTTACGGGTTATTTTATGCTGTTCCGGCCAAAAGAACACCCAAAAGGGGCACCCCGGGTGTTCCTTTTATGGGTTATTTTATGCTGTTCCGGCCAAAAGAACACCCAAAAGGGGCACCCCGGGTGTTCCTTTTATGGGTTATTTTATGCTGATTCGACCGAAAGAACACCCAAAAGGGGCACCCCGGGTGTTCCTTTTACGGGTTATTTTACGCTGATCCGGCCGGAAGAACACCCAAAAGGGCCACCCCGGGTGTTCCTTTTACGGGTTATTTTATGCTAATCCGGCCAAAAGAACACCCAAAGGGGGCACCCCGGGTGTTCCTTTTACGGGTTATTTTATGCTGATCCGGCCGGAATGACACCCAAAGGGGGCACCCCGGGTGTTCCTTTTACGGGTTATTTTACGCTGATCCGGCCAAAACCCGGACAATAACAAAGGTCACCTCATAATGAAGTGACCTCTGCATGTTGTACTGCTCAAATAATATTATCCGAGTCTCATAAAATTATTATACCCGTCAGCCAGCCTGTAGTAGCTTACTCGCAGGTACTCGCTGCCCAGCATCTCAACCGTAACGGTAATTCCGTCACTGTTTGTGGCTGTGAATGCCGTGGGTAAACCGGGATTAAGCTCCTGTGTGAATCCGTACTGTGTCTTCAGGACATTGATGAATCCATCGTAAGAATTCTGAGATACGCTCCGGCTGTAGTAGACACAGAAAGCATCGCTTTCGAGGGGCATACCGGGAATAAGATATCCGTCAAGCTCAGGGTGTTCCTCAACAGTTGTGCCCTTGGGGAGGTTAAGAACCGTGTTAACCGGAACGTCTTTGAATACGGGAAGGGACTTGCCGAGAATGTTATCGTTATTCTCTTCCCATGATGCGTCTGCAGCGGCCGCAGCATCCTTATCACCGGAAACGCCATTATCTGAATAAGGAACATCTGCCGGCTCCTGCCCGTAATCAGGAACATTCTCAGCCTCACCGCACTCAATATTGACCTCTACGCCTTCATCACCGTTATTTGCAACGACGGTTACATCATCTGAAGGAGCCTCATCTGTCACGGTCGTCTCGGCAGAAGTCTCCGCTGTTGTCTCAGCCGCCGTCTCTGCTGCATCTGCTGTAACTTCACCGTCATTCTCAGTGTCATCAGCTCTTGATGTCGCATTGAACAGGCAAACGAGGCTGATCGATGCCACAAGTACCAGAGCCATCGTTGAGATGAGCTTGGAAGTTCCGTGATATCCTAATACATTTTTTATTCTCATTTTTACGTCCTTTCTGCCGAAAAGCGCTCTGCTGAAAGCTACCGGCACCACAATATACTTGGAGTTATTACTCCTCCGGGCGAAAGAAACGAGGGACATGCTGTAATCCGCTTTGATATCACTTCCGAGTCTGGCAATGACTTCCTCATCACAGCTCATTTCCATATCCCGCACAAACAGCGCATACGCTGCCCATACGAGCGGATTGAACCAGTGGATCGCCACAGTCAGGATACCCAGCGCTTTATAAAAAGTGTCGCCTCTTCTGATGTGCGTCTTCTCATGAAGCGTAAGATATTCCATCTCCGATTCGGTGAGGCCTTCAGGCATGTAGATCTTCGGCCTTATGATCCCCATCACGAAAGGGGAATCGACCTGATGTCCCACATAAATCCCCGGCCTGACTTCGGTCGTACCCTTAAGCTCATGCTTTATGACAATGTACTTGTAAATGATGTAGCACACAATGCCGACAGCTATGGCCGCCCAGACTGATATCAATATAAAGGGGGTAATATTGATATGCATCTGCGCTGCATCCGCTGCTGTCCCCGCAGAATGTGCGGCAGCCTTTACAGTGTCACCGGCATGTCCAGGACCGTACTGAATGAGCGGGAGATCCCTGACATTCTCCACCGAATTTCTGATCGGTGTGATATTAAAGATAGATAACCTCGATTCTAATGCTATCGGGCAAAGGAGCCTGAAGCCGACTATTCCCCAAAGCAGGTACATATACTTCTTAGGGAACTTCCTCATCACCATTCTGGAGATCATTACCACAATGATAACGATAGTGCCGGTCAGACTCATATGCAGGATGTTCGTCAACAGATCATTCATACAATTTACCCCGTGTCAGTTCTCGTTCCTGTACCGGTCGATAAGATTTATAAGTTCATCAGCCTCGCTATCTGACAGCGTCCTGTCGCCCAGGAACGCCGTCAGGAAAGAAGGAAGTGACCCGCCGAAAGACTTGCTGACCACTCTCTCACTCTCAAACTTCTGAACTCTGTCTCTCGGAACCGATACAGTCACGACAGTATCGTCATTACGGACCATGCCCTTGGCCACGAGCTTGCGCAAAATGGTGTACGTCGTCGACTTCTTCCAGCCGAGCTCGTTCTCACTTATCTTAACGAGTCTGCCGGATTCCACCGGTGCATTCTTCCAGATTACGTCCATAAGACGGTACTCGCTCTCACACAACATTAATTCGTCCATCCATTATTCCTCCATTGGTTTACGATCATAAACTGACGTTAGTTTACAGTCGTAAACCAATTAAGTCAAGCAATCACTAAGTATTGCCACAAAGCAGCTCAAAGCCCTGTCCCGGAACTCAGTCCGGCGCCCGCAGCGTACTTGCTCGCTTCAGTCCTCGGTTTTGGCGCCCGCGTCTTGCTGAGTGATGGTTTTCAGGTGCACGACCCGGCGCCAAAACCTGCGGAAGTCCGCTCGCAAGCAGCTGCGGGCTTCACAGGCGGTGGCTTGGACGACTTGGGTGACTCCGGGTCCACGGTGACTGATCCGACTGTTTTTTCAGTACCGGATGTCTCTACATTCCAGCACCGGAGTGTTCGTTTTTACAAACTTGCTTGGACGACTTGAGTGACCTTTATCAGCAGGCCTGCCGAGGAATTGTTTCCGCGAGATTTTAAGATTTTTCCGCAATATTTGCGGAAAAATTTCAGATTCTTGCGGAATCCGCAGGATTTAAGATTTTTTCCGCATTTTCCGCGGAAGACTTACCGTTTTTCTTCGGAAACGATATTGCCGAGGCGGTCTGACCGCCCGGATCCTGAATCAAGCAATGGATTTCTTCTATCCAACAGGCGTCCCTCTCTTCCTGCGGACACCTCTTCCCTCGAAGATCAGAACCCCGCCCCGGAACTCAGCTGCACTTCGCGGGGATGAGTATGTGCGATACTTATCATGCACACACACGCTCGTGCTCAAAGCAGTTCCGGGACAGGGCTCTTGAACATCTTCTGTCCTTTATTCCCTATATCTCAAATAAGATGTCATTTCGTTATGTCATTGACTGTTCCGACGAACACCGGAGTGTTGTCCGTCATGTCCACGATCGCGTATGCAAACGGTCTGTCGCATATGACTTCCTTCTTCTCCGGAGGCATGATATCGATGGAATTCTTGCGCATGACCACGGCCGTGGCTGCGGCGGCTCTTGTGCCGTTGCGGCCGACTTCAATGCGGGTCTTGTGGATCACGTTGCCGATATACAGGCCGTTGTCACTTCCGGTCATTCCCGAGAAGTCGGCGCGGGAGTCGTCAAAGGGGACTTCCATGCCCATTGCCTTGAGCTGCGGGACTATCGTCCTGCCCCAGTCGTATGAGAACTCCGGGAGCTTTGTAACAACGGTATAGTCCCGTGACGCGCTGTTCATGAATGCGTCAAATGTCTCACCGGTGAAGGCAGAGATCATGTCGCCCGCATTCTGATTCACGTCTTTTGGAAGCATGACCACGAACGCGTACTGATTGCCGGCATAGTATTTCGCGAAGCCTGTGGCCAGGTCATTCTCAATGTAGATCCGCTCCGCACCGCTCATCATCTGAACTGTCCTGACGTCACCTGAAGCCGCCGTAAACGACCCATCCGTGACCTGACTGTCATCGTACTGCTTCTCCCACTTTCCGTCGAAGGCAATGGCATTGATGAGCACCATGGCCGTCGCGGGATCGAGTCCGTCCAGTATGCTGTCGATCATACCGTCAGTGTTGTCCTTCACCCAGCCGTTGATCCTGCCGAGCGCCGCATTATCGAACTTGAGAGACTCGGCTGATGCATCGAAGTGACCGCTGACAAAGTCAGTGTAATCACCCGCCAGTCCGTCAGGCATGATATCGCCGTTGACCCAGATCGAATCGGCGGCGTGCATCGTCACACCCTGCGAACTGTTGAGCCTGCCGAGCAGCTTCGCCGCATATGACAGCTGCCCCTGCGGATCATCTGCGCCGCCGTACAGAGCCATCATCTGCGTGACCGTATCGTTCGCGGCGCCTGATGCCGTCATGTCGAGTGCGATCATCACGGACGCAGGCGACACCATTACATTCGCGGAACTGCCGTCCTGCTCGATGTTCCTGCGGAGCAGATCAAACGCAAAATTCAGATACCCCTGCCTGAACGCTTTCTCCTGCTCAGAGCTGACATCGCCTATCTCTTTTACTATCGTAACGGGGTTCTTTACCGCCGCCTCTGCTGCCGCCGATGTCTGTGTAGTGCTGCCTTCGACATTGACATTACTGCATCCCGCAAGCGACGCCAGGCTCATGCCCGCCATTAGCACTGATGCGATTACCTTCTTCATCGTTAATCTCCTGTTCCTTTCTCCGCCTCACCGGTTATGTCATTGACCGTGCCGATGAACACGGGAGTATTGTCATTCAGATCCACTATTGCATAGGCGAACGGTCTGTCGCATGTAACACTCTTTATATCTTCTTCTATGCAAGCACCTGCAGCATCCATCCTGACTGCCGTTACGGCTGCCGCCCTGGTGCCGGTCCTGCTGACTTCGATGTGGGTCTTATGGATAACTTTGCTGATATACAGATTCTTATCATCATCAAATTCCGCAATGCCTCTGAAATCCGCATTATTCTGATCAAAAGCCGTCTTCATACCCAGGTCTTTCAGGGAATCATTGAGTGTCGAACTGTAGTCATACGAGAACTCCGGCATCTGTGTGTAAACCGTATATTCTCCTGTCTTGCTGTTCAGCAGCGCATCGAAATCATCCCCCGTGAACTCCCTGAGCATGTCATCCGCACTCTGCTTCTCATCCTTGGGAAGCATTACGACGAAGCCGTACTGTCTGCCCTCATAATACTTGATAAATCCCGTCGCCTTGCCGTTCTCCAGGTAATTCCTCTCAGATCCGTTCAGCATCTTTACATCGATCTCCTGCCCCTGTGCGTTGCGGAATTTGCCGTCCTGAACCTGGTATTCCTCATACTGATCTGCCCACTTCCCGTCGAAAGCGATCGCGTTGATCAATACCATCGCCGTTGAAGGCTCGAACCTGTCCAGGATCTTGCTGATCATTCCGTCAGTATGCTCCTTGACCCAGTCATTGAGCTTATTAAGCGCCTGGTCGTCAAAAACAAGATTCTGCACTTCCGCATCATAATACTGTTTCACGAAATCAACGAACTCCGCCTTGACCTTGCCCTGCAGCAAACTGTCGTTGATCCACACCGAATCTGCGGCGTGCATCGATACACCCTGGGAATTGTTGAGCTTCTTAAGGATATCTGCCGCGTAAGACAGCTGCGCATTGTAGTCATCCTCGCCGCCCCACAGAGCCGCCATCTGCTTCAGAGTATCTCCTCCTGCTCCCGCCTCCGTCATTGACAGGGCCAGCAGGATCGAAGCAGGTGATATCATCACATTCTTATTTCCGTTAAGCTGCTTCTTCAGCAGTTCAAATGATGTGTTGATATATGCCTGTCTGTATTTCTCACTCGACTCTGATGAGAGCTCATTGATCGTGACTGATACAGGCTCGCCGGTCCTTACGATCTTCGACGGATCTAATGCATTCGGATTCTCCGTATCCGGCTTGAGATTACAGGAACATACAGTTCCCATCAGAAGTGATGCTGCTAGTATTGTTGATATTGCTTTTCTCATTATACAGGTATCCCCTTTCGTTCTTCGATACACCATTAATACAATCAGTATATTCAAAATGTTGCACCATAATGCAAAAAATTTGACTTATAATATATTTGTTACCATTACGGAAGGAGTATCAGCCATGCGTCATTTCATCCGGAGATTCGTTCTGCTGCTCTCCATACTGGCTTTGCTGACCGTGTCAGCATCGTGCATCCCCACTGAAGAGACGGCTGTCACCGGGTCTTCTGCTGTCACCGGGTCTTCTGCTGTCACATCATCAGTTCCGGACCGTAAGGATCTGACCGTAGAAGATGTCATACGCCTGTCAGCCAAGGGAGATGATCTCTCATGGGATGACTTTGCCGGTTATAAATCCACGGAGACGGGATCCGGACTCTATATCCGCGTCTATAAGCTCGATCAGGGCTACACCCTGTCCATAGGCGGAGGCGACACCGGCAAAAGGCCGATGTATATTACGCTGGCCTCACCGGACGGGCGTAATATCGACATAAGGGAAAGCAATGTAAGCGACTTCGTTAACGGCAGGACGCCCGAGACAAGTGATGCCATCGATGAGAGCGGATCATATACAAGCAAGGACGATGTAGCATTATATCTGTACACCTACGGGCGATTGCCCTCCAACTTCATAACAAAGAAAAAGGCAAGGGAACTCGGCTGGACGTCCGGCGGACTCGATGATTACCTTTACGGGGGCTGCATCGGCGGTGACAGGTTCGGCAATTATGAGGAGAATCTGCCTGAAGCAGCCGGCCGCACATATTATGAATGCGACATAGACACGATGCACAAGAAATCCAGAGGGGCCAAAAGAATTGTATATTCAAGCGATGGTCTGATATACTACACTGAGGATCATTATACGACTTTCGAACTGCTGTACGGATCAGGGGTATAGAGCGGATGAACAATGCGACAGTTATCGTGCTGACAGGTATTCAGGACCAGGTTACACTTCACACCTTGCTGAAGGAGGCCTTCGGCTTCCCTGATTATTACGGAGGCAATCTCGATGCGCTCTACGACATGCTCACATCACTCAGCGAACCGAGGCACCTGATCATATACGGCGAAGACGATCCCGAACCCGGAATGAAGACATATATTCCCAAATTCCTCCGTGTCCTTGAAGATGCAGCTGAGGAGAATCCTTTATTTACATTCGAGATCAGGCATCATTCCAGAATATATGACCGCAAACCGCTCGTAGTCTGCGGCTCATGGGAGGACGCCGAGAACCTCAATATGTTCCTCAACAATCTCAATATTCCGGAGATAACATCCAGATATGTCGTGTGCTGCTTTTCTTTCGGGACGAACAATGACGGCAAGCATCACACGAGAACGCAGATAGAGCTGAAGCTCGCAGAGATAATAATGAAGCTTGAACCGGCGGGCATTATCATATTTGCAGAGATGCTCAAAGCACCGATGACCTGTGAACGGCTTGCCGACATAGGACACGAGCACAATATACCCGTCTTTATGCTGGAGCATGACGGTGATGACTGCATCAATTTCAAGCTTGATTACACCTCGGGGTTCCGCGGCCTTGTCAGACATATAATTGAAGATCACGGCATCACCGACCTGATGATGGTCGCGGGATACAAGGGCAATCCGTTCTCCGAGGACAGGATAAAGGTCTTCAAAGAGGAGCTCCGCGCCCATAATCTGCCCGTTGACAGCAACAGGATCATATATGGCAATTTCTGGTATGTTCCGGCAAGCCATGCCCTGAGCGAATATCTCGAGAACAACGGGGGCAAAGTCCCGGGAGCGATCATATGCGCCAACGACACGATGGCAATGGGCTGCTGCGATCTGCTCGTATCCCGCGGATACAGGGTCCCTGAGGATGTCATCATTACAGGATTTGACGGCATCAAGGATGCCCTCTGCCACTTCCCTACCATAACGACCGCAGCGCCGGATTACTCGGAAGTTGCGAGACTTATCAGCAGTACCATGAACGACTGGGATCCCACACAGCCGGCGAAGACAATTGAATATACCATACCGTACAAGCTTCTCCTCAAGCATTCGTGCGGCTGCAACGACACAACCTGGGAAGAGATGCGCGATATCTCTTCGACTCTGTTCAGAGACAATCAGGATTATTTCATGCACGTTCACGAGATGGGAAGGCTGACTTCTACTGCGATCACGATCGCCGATACCAAGCTCCTTGCCGCATTCCTGGATCAGCACCTGTGGCTGTGGAAGGATCAGATGTTTTTCGTCGGTCTTACGGAGTCGGAATCATGCATTAATGCCATCTATTCTTCATGGAAAGAGAATTACGAGTACGGCAATAAGATCTATAATCCGGTCACGATCCTTCCCTATCTGGATGAGGTACTGGCTTACGGCAGCAACATTAATTTCCTGCTGTTCAGCCAGCTCAGGTCATTAGATGAAGCATACGGATATCTGTGCACCGGATCTTCCAACGTGCCGTTGCGTCTCCAGCAGCGCTTTGAGGAGATGGAGTCATATGTCTCCTCCATCGTACACTCCGTCCTTAACAATAATAAGCTCATGCGCGTTAACCGCGAAATGAAGGCTCTTTCCGAGATGGACTACATGACGGGCCTGTACAACAGGAGAGGCTTCCTGTCGCGCGTCGCAGCCATCGTCAAGGACCCGAGGAACAGGAATAAAGTATTCAACTACATAATGATGGATCTGGATAACCTCAAGCCCATCAACGATAACTACGGGCACCAGGAAGGCGATGTGGTCATCAAGGCGCTGGCCTATGCGATCCAGACCAGGGTACACAAGACAGGAATCTCTTCCCGCTTTGGCGGAGACGAATTTGCTTTTGTTATTCTAAGCGATTCCCCTCTTGACGATGAGGCTGATGACCTGAGACACAGGATAGAAGAATCTGCACAGAATGACTCTTCCATCATATCCAAACCCTATAAGATCCTGGCTTCCATCGGCATAGCCTCATGTCCCGTATCCGATTTCCCGTCAGGCAGGATCGACTCCGTTCTCGAGAGGCTCATGAATGCTGCTGATGAGAGAATGTATGCCGATAAACAGAAGAGGCATCAGAGATGATGAGACTCTTATTATCACTCAATCCTCACATCAGTCCTAACATCATGCCTTCACCGTTTCCGCTGGAAAACGGCATTTTTTCCGCAATTTTCGCGGAAAGATTTCTATATATCTGCGAATCCGCGGAAAACACCATGGTTTTCCGTAGTTTTCGCGGACTGTAATCTGTTTGTAACATTAGAAGGCTCTCAAAGGCGATCTTCAGTCCTGCTGCCGGTCACCCCGGGCACCCAAGCCAACTGCAAGCTTTCCAAATAAGAAACCGCCCCTTCATTCCGGGGCGGCCTCTCATAGTCTTAAACCATAGCTCACTAATTACCGATTACTAATTACTGATCACTCATCATCTTCGCCCGATGTATCGTCATCTTCTACAGGCTTTGTATATCCTGACGAAGCCTGAGATGCGGCAGGTGCTGCCGGAGCGGGAGCAGTCTTGCCTGCATTAGCGGCTGCAACAGCCTGTCCCAGACCGAAATTAGTATTGCCGGCAAGCTTTGTTCCTGCAAAAGATCCGATCACTGCAGCAAGGTTGATGCCCAGTGAATCGCCGATACCGTCGATAGTCTGCTTGAATGACTTCGTGATATCCTCTGTCATCTTTGCCGTATTGCCCTCACCATACATCGTGATGGAGTCGATATTTGCCAGCGGCTTTGCAATAGCTTCAGCTACCATCGGATACATCTTGCAGAGCATCTCGATAATGGCTGCTTCGCCGTACTTCTGCATAGCTTCAGCCTTCTTGTCGATACCGATAGCCTCAGCTTCCGCCTTTGCACGGATCGCATCAGCTTCAGCCTCACCTTTTGCACGGATACCTTCAGCTTCCTTCTGCATGGCGATCATGTCAGCCTCAGCCTGGATCTTCTTGGCTTCAGCCTGCTGTGCAAGCTCATACTTCCTTGCTTCAGCTTCCTTCTGCCTCTTGTACAGAGCCACATCGGCCATCTGCTGCTGACGGTACTTCTCGGCGTCTGCCTGCTTCTTGATCTCAGCGTCGAGAGCCTGCTCACGGACCTGAGCTTCCTTCATCTTCAGCTCGATCTCTTTCTCCTGCTTAGCGATGTCAGCCTCGGTGTTGGCAACCTCGATCGACTTCCTCTGTGCCTGCTCCTGGATGCGGTATGCAGCGTCAGCCTCAGCCTTCTTGGAATCCTGTACCACCTGAAGTTCTGATCTCTTGATAGCGAGATCATTCTGCTTGATGGCGATCTCAGTCTCGGAAGCTACCTTGGCATCGTTGGCCTCTTTTGCAGCCTCTGCCTGTGCGATGGCCACGTCACGCTCTGCGTTTGCTTTCGCGATGGAAGCGGTCTTCTGGATCGTAGCCATGTTGTCCTGACCAAGAGCAGTGATGAGATCATTCTTATCCTCAACATGCTGGATGTTGCATGAGATGATCTGGATGCCCAGATTGTTCATATCTACCTGAGCCTTCTCCTGAACCTGATCACCGAAAGACTTCCTGTCGTTGCAAAGCTCCTTCAGTGTGATCGTACCGATGATCTCACGCATGTTACCCTGCAGAGAATCAACGAGCTGAGCATTGATCTGCGCACTGTTCATGTTGAGGAAGTTCTTCATGGCGAGCTTGATGCCGTCTTCGTCAGTCCTGATCTGGACCTTGGCAACAGCATCGATGTTGACGCCGATGAAGTCAGCCGTCGGAACAAAATCACCCGTCTTGATGTCGATGGAGAGCTGCTCGATAAGGAGCTCGTCTCTTCTCTCAAGGAACGGAAGCTTAAGTCCTGCCTTACCGATAAGGATCTTCGGCTTCTTCTTCAGACCCGTAATAATGTATGCCTTGTTCGGCGGTGCCTTCACATAGCTCGTAAAGATGATTATGAGAAGGAATAATACTGCTGCACCTGCAGCAATAATCGTGATCGTCATCTGATCCATTGCAGCGATGACACCTGCACCAGCCATTGCGTTCATACCCTGAACCCCCTTATTCAAATTAACTCCCGACGTTGATGCCGGGAGCCTTCTACAAAATATCTTAACATATCTGTTGCGGCGTTCAAGTAAAATCGTATCCGTTACAACCGATGTAATATTTCGCCGGTCACACATCCTCAAAGAGGAAGTATCCTCCTGCAGGATCATTTCTGATCTCCAGATCGTTCAGCACAGAACCCAGCATCATCTGCCTCTCATAGACACCATCGACCTTATGTACTTGCCCGCTGCTGTCAGTAACGGAGAATTGAATTGCGACATCAAATGATGCTTCCTCATCCGCTTTGTCCCTAATGTCAACTTCGGTTATTCCGATACTGAAGACCTCACCCTTCCCGATCACGGTGCCGTCCGCATGACCTGTCTGTCCGCCTCCGCCCGGTCTGCCGTTGATCGTGTATTCATAACTCAGAAGGACAATGTCATCAGCATTAATGACTAAGCCGGTCTTTGCTTCCCGGAGCTCACCGTATCCGCCCGATGAAGCCCAGACATCATATCCGAGAGAATTGATGAAGTCCGGTGTAAACACACTCTTGCCCATTGTATCTGATGCCCTCCAGAAGTCAGGCTGTTTCATGATACCGCTGACGTTATATAACATCAGATAATTGTCATACGGATCATTCGACAGGGTGTATATCCTTGCATTCCTGTCACCGTCCGTGTACCCGAGGCACTCCCTGATCATATCTTCGTTTATCCTTTTGCCGGCGGTTCCGTAAGGCATGTATGATCTGTCTCCCACCGTGATATACATCATATCCGTCTCATTGCCGTCACGCTTATCATATGATACGGAATCGGACGGAAGAGCCCAGCTGCCGCTGTCATAACCCTTCATGCGGCAACCCGCAAAAATAAAGGTGCACAGCAGGGTTATTCCTGTAATTTTTATCACCTTTCCCATATGTCACTTCATCCCCTTCCCGAGATAAGCACCGTGACTGTCTTATCCGACCATTCGGGAGCGTGTTCGTTTGTGGCAAAAAGTTCGATCTCTGCCTTGCCGGAACCCTCTTCGATGGTTACGTGCTGCTTATCCTCCGATATCGTTCCTTTTGCCCCTATCACGGCGGTGATGCTGCGTGTATCGTAATTGGAGAACTCCGCCAGTTCGTCGATACTGAGTGTATCGCCTATCTGAACCGTGATTCCGTCTTTGGGCTTGATGTGAGCACATCTCGATGTGTATGTAAACGCACCGTGTATCAGCACCGCTGCCGCCGTACCGATCATGGCCAATGCTATCCCGGCCGAAATGATGATTACTTTTGCCTTTTTGGACATTACCTTATTCCTCCTATTGTAAAATACAGTATCGAAGATATTGCGCTCATTACTGCAAAGCTTGCCGAAGCGAACAGGATCCATGCTTTGGACATATCCTTCCGCCTTACCGTCGAGATGATCACCATCACCGCACCTGCTGCGAATATAAATGTTCCCCATATTGCCAGAAGTCTTTTGGGCGTGTAGCCGAACCTTGAGTAATAAAGTGCAAGTTTGGAGAAAGAGACGACTGCAAAGATCATGCTTTCGATCATAAGGGCAACCGTCATCCCCACAGATGCCTTGCGTCCGTATAGCTCACGGTCCTCAAAGTATGATATGAGCAGGTAGATCATCATATTGATGAGCATGATCCCCGTCAGTTCAAAAAATCCTCTCCTTGCATATTCGGCCGCCGTGAACTCATCGGGAAGACGTCC
Source organism: Mageeibacillus sp. UBA3708 (assembly GCA_002371375.1). Lineage (GTDB taxonomy): Bacteria > Bacillota > Clostridia > Saccharofermentanales > Saccharofermentanaceae > Saccharofermentans. Next base: position 12,781 of record DFIB01000030.1, read on the forward strand.
CGCAAATGCGCTGAACAGGTAGCTGGCCTCGAAGATGAAGAATACGAGATAGAGGAGCACAAATATACCTGTAACAAAAGCGCTTACGACAGGTGATATCCTGCGGCATGACATGCGCCATCTTACGAGTCTGCCGTATGACCTCTTCTCAGCCGCGCCGTCGCTTGCAGCGCTCTTGCCCAGAAGGCCGTACAGATACATCGCCGTAGGAACCGCGAAAACAAAGTATCCCATATTATTTATGATCCATCTGAAGTCCGTCAGGAAGTCAAATGACTTTACTATCTTCATTACGGCTTCTCCGAATCCCGCATTGATCTGAGCGAGGAGAAATACCGCCACGATGAAGACCGGAAGGAGCACAAGTATGATAAGAAATGCTCCGACTGCAGATGCCCTCTTGCCTTGAACGCTGCCGTCTTCAGAACGTCTCCCGGAATGTGCCATGTCTATGAATATCTGTCCCATTCCGCCGAAGCCCTTGAGGATCTGTGCATTGAACAGGTCTGCCGCTATGAAGCTCCCGGTCTTCCCCTCATAGCACAATCTGTTGCTTACGATGGCGACATAGAACGCGCAGAGGTGGAGGCCGAGGAACGACACCCCTTCAGACAGCCCCGTCTCGAAGGTCAGAGCGACAATTCCCATTATTCCGTACCAGAAATATGTCTCTTTGGCAGGTGTCTTCCCTCTTCCTCTCACCACCAGCTCATTCCAGATAATAAAGAACATTACGAAGATCACCTTCTTGAGAGTGACATTCTTATCACTCATATCGAACAGGAAAAACTTCAAATAAGCGTATGCTATAGGATACGCCAGCAGGATGCCGGCGATCTTGGAAGATCTTGTTAATTCCATTGTGATTACCTCTTAGTCTTCTCTGTACTCCAGGATGTCTCCGGGCTGACACTCAAGATTCCTGCATATGGCATCCAGAGTCTCAAGTCTCACTGCCTTTGCCTTCTGATTCTTCAATATCGACAGGTTGGCCTGCGTTATGCCGATCCGCTGCGCAAGTTCCCCGGAGGACATCTTGCGCTTAGCCATCATCACATCAAGATTAATAACGATCACTGCTTAGTCCTCCTTCCCTTATATGGTGAGATCGAGCTCATCCTTCATCTCAATGGCCTTCTCAAAAACAGCCCTCACGCACAGAATGATGAGTACCATGAAGAAGCATATGACGGCTGCATAGACTGTTCCGAACCACGCGAGCGTACCTGCCACGCAGTCGGTTCCCATAAGTGCACATGCGACAGCTATTATCTTCATCAGCTTCGTGTTCCTCCGGTCAAAGACAATGTTCTTATCCATGTTGTCAAGGAGTTTATAAAGCGCAAATAACACCACATATGCACCGGCGGTTCCCAGGTAATAAACTGTTGCCAGCGTGATCATCGCGAAAGCATCGCTCCTGTCAGCCCATACTCTGGTTATGTAATTCGTAATGATAAAACCGAACGCATCTGCCGCAACAACAAATGCGATAAAGATAACCGTGGCGAATTTTGTATATCTGATAATATTATTTGCCTTGTCCATAACAGCTCACCTCCTGTGTGATGAGCATATAATACAACAGGCATTTCTGTTTTGCAACAACTTTTTATTGTTTTACGATAAAATTTTATTGTGTATCAGATTCAGCACTATCTGTTCCGCTATCGGTACCTTTATACTTGATGCTCAGCATCGTCAGATCATCGAACTGCTCCGCTTCACCGACAAATTCATTCACGCAGTTTATTACGATATTGAGAAGTATCTCCGGATTTGCATCAGGCTTTCTGTTGAGGGCATCAAGGACACGCTCTCCTCCGAACAGTTCAGAAGATGCGTTGGTAGCTTCAGGAAGTCCGTCAGTATATACAAACAGAGTGTCACCAGGATAAAGATTAAATTCATGCTCTCTGAACTTGAGATCCGGATAGGTGGCAATCGGCGGTGAATGTCTGTACTGTATGAATTCGAACTCTCCGTCCGCCCTTCTGATGAGCGGATGCTCATGGCCGGCATTTGCGGCTACACCCTTACCGGTCGATAACTCGATCACGGCTGCCCACACAGTTACGAAGAGACCTGCCTCATTGTTCTCCATCAACTGATTATTGACTCTGCCCAGCGCTTCGGAGATGCTCTCACCGCGCATAAGATGATTCTTGATAAGTATCTTGGATACCATCATGAACAGTGCTGCAGGGACTCCCTTGCCTGATACATCCGCGATAATGAGACCAAGGTGGTCTTCATCGATAAGGAAGAAGTCATAGAAATCCCCTCCGACTTCCTTTGCAGGCGTCATTGAAGCAAATACATCGAAATCATCGCGTTCGGGGAAAGCAGGGAATACCCTCGGAAGCTGGCTCTCCTGGATGGCCGCAGCCATCGACAGCTCAGCCTTGATCTTCTCTCTCTCCTTCGTAGCACGCTGAACCTCATGGATATATCTGTCGATCTCCTGAACCATTGATGAGAATCCCTCGGCAAGCGATTGGATCTCATTGTCGGTTGTGATCTTATTGAGCGACTCAACTGCAAATTCGGAATCCTTATAAGTCTCGTAATTCTTGATGATAGACTGTTCCCGGTTGACGGGATTGCTCACTGTTTTTTTGGTAAGAAGATAGATAGATACGCCAAGGAATGCAAAAAGGACGGCCGTAACACACGTTACGACAATAGCAGGTCTGAGAGCACTTATGATTATGTCGTTCCATTCAAGTGATACAGACAATATCATTACCATCTCTCCGTCCGCAAAGATCGGAACGAAAGCATGGACAGCGCTGTTGTCCGCGGAATTACCCATTGAAAGCTCCATCTTGTCAGGCTTCTTATGGGACTTAAGTATCTCGTCCAGGACCGGATAAGCCCCTTCCTGATATGGAATCGCGTAACCAAGTTCAAATATATCTCCTCCCTGGCTTGTACGCTTCTCATTCTCGAGAGTACCTGTTATCATGAATATCGTCTGACCGTCTTCAATCCTGCAGGCATAAAGATATCTTGATCTGTATGAACGCTTAAACGCATCAAACTCCTGACAAAGTCTGCTGTAACACACTTCTGCAAACAACTTCTGATTGAGCGGTGTGAGAGATCTTGCCTGTGCATCCGTTATCTGAGTTATGCTTGAAATGTTGGGAATAACTGAATAAAGGAGTTTCTCCCTTGCTATTATCTGGTCTTCCTCATCGTAAAAGAAATGCATCTCGGACGAATGTTCCCTCCAGTATTCGGTAATGAATCCCAGAGCCTTATATGACTCAACCTCGGCAGCCACGCTCTCACCGAGGAGATTAGCCGAAGTATATAGTTCTTTTATATTCCTGTCCAGGTTGTAAATGAAAATGAAGATACCGTTACTTAATATGAGAACGATGATAAACAATATCATCGGTCTCATTATCTGCATCAGAAGGTTGCCACGTTTCTTCTTGCGCATATCCCTCGCACCTTTCATTCTCTGTGAGGTAATTATAACATCCTTTTGTGAACTTAAATACTATTCTCTTTTAGAGGATATCCTTCCTGCTGCAACAAAACATGCATAAACGACTATATCGGCAGCTACGATCGTCGATCCCACAGGAGTGCCGCACAGTATCGATACCAGCATTCCGGCAAATGTACAGACGACCGAGACGATTGCCGAACATATCGTAACCCTAAGAAAACTCTTGAATACTCTCATCGCGGAAAGCGCCGGGAAGATTACAAGCGCCGATATCAGAAGCGACCCGACAAGGTTCATCGCCAGCACTATTACCGTCGCGATTATCACGGCAATTATCACATTATAGACACCGGCATTTGTTCCCGAGGTCCTTGCAAAATCCTCATCGAAAGTCACTGCAAATATCCTGTTGTAGAACAGAATGAAGAGCGTCATAACAATAAGCGATACAACAATACATAGTATCACCTCGGACTGTGACAACGTCAGTATCAATGTCGATCCGAACAATGTGCTGCAAACATCTCCGGTCAGGTTTGCCGATGTCGAGAAGATATTCATTATCAGATATCCCAAGGCCAGAGCTGACACCGATATCATTGCTATTGCGGCATCTCCCTTCACCTTTGCCGTACGTCCGGCAGCAAGCAGAATGACGGCGCATATTATCGTCACGGGCATTACAAGCAGCATATCATTGGACAGATTCATAACAGATGCTATTGCCATCGCACCGAAAGCGACATGAGACAGTCCGTCACCGATAAAAGAGAATCTCTTGAGCACCAGCGTGACTCCGAGCAATGATGAACACAATGCAATAAGAACACCTACTATAAGCGCGTATCTTACAAACGGGAACTGGAGATATTCGACAAGCTTAGTAAACATGCTTTGTCACCTCGCTTCCGAATCTCAATTCATGAGTCGCGAATCTCGACGGCGCGTCGGGATCATGCGTTACCATTATGATCGTTATCTTATCTTCCCTGTTGAGCTTCCTGATAAGCTCATACATCTCTTCCGTTACCTTGGGATCCAATGCCGCCACGGGCTCATCCATGATCAGGACGTCACCTGTCGCACAAAGCGATCTTGCCAGGAGTACCCTCTGCTGCTGACCGCCCGACAGTTCGCGGTAACAGCGTCTGCGCAGCTCGTAAATGTCCATGCGCTTCATGTTAAGAGCAGCACGTTCTTTCGCTTTTTTGCTGTAGAAAGGTCTGAATCCGAGAGTTCCCTGACATCCTGACAGGACAACCTCATATACCGAAGCGGGGAAATCCCTCTGAACGTCAGTCTGCTGAGGCAGGTAGCCTATCCCGGACTTCCTGGCCTCATCACTCCAGATAACATCACCGTGAAGGGCCGGCCGCAGTCCCAGCACCGTCTTCATCAGAGTAGTCTTACCCGTTCCGTTCTCGCCTGTTATACACCAGTACTCGCCCTTACGCACTTCGAGATCCAGCCCGGTAACGAGCGTTATGTTCTCATATCCCAGCGACAGGTCCCTGCATGTCAGTATCACATTACCGTCACTCACTTGGCACACTCCTCACACACACCATAGAAAACAGTCCTTCTGGGATTGATCGTAAACCCGTGATGCTCCTTGATATGTTCGTTAAGGGCACTTATCTCCTCACATCCCAGATGTATCAGCTTACCGCACGTCTCGCACTTGAGGTGATAGCACGACCCGTTCTTATCGCATCCCTCAACATATTCATAACAGGCACTGCTGCCCTCATCAATGATGTATTTATTAACAATACCTTCGTCCACCATCTTCTCCAGATGACGGTAGACAGTTGCCGTTCCGATATTACTTCCTGCCGCACGCATGTGCATACATATGTCTCCCGCCGTGACATGAGTCCCTGCGGATTCTCTCATATAGTTAAGAAGTTCTTCCTGATGCTTCGTGGAATAGCTTTTCTTAATCGGCATTGTACGTTCCTTTCCAATCAAAAATGAGAATCATTCTCGATTCTACTCGGTACAGGCATCTGTGTCAACACTGTGATACAATACTTTGTATATGGGAAACGGCAAACGGATAAGTAAAATCACACTGATCCTTCTGGCAATTGCTCTTATAGCAGTCTCGGGAGCTCTTGTATACATGATGCTCCTTAACAGGGTACTCCCCGAAGAGGAGGACAGGAGCAGCTTTAAGGGGATCTCCACACCTGACGGCCTGATGGCTGTCGCAGGAGATCCTGAAGGAAAATATATCCTCGAATGTGATATCGACATGGCCGGAAGAACATGGACACCGGTCACCTTCAGAGGCATCCTCGACGGCAACGGCCATCAGATCATGAACCTGTCGGTAAACTCTGAGGGAACGTCATCAAGGCAGACATACGACGGCAACATGAAGGTGTACGATACATTTTTCGCTGCGATGTTCGATGTGCTTGACCATGGTGAAGTGAAGAACCTCACACTGACGGATGTTAATGTTGAAGCCTCCTCGGACAGACCGTGCTTTGCCGCCGGCATAGCAGGTTATCTCGATCAGGGCAAGGTCAGCAACTGCGTAGTCAAGGGGAACGTTACGTTAAGAGCCCACGACCGCATGTTCGGTGTCGGCGGTATAGCCGGTTACGGCAACGGCAGAATAGATAACTCTGTGGCAAGCGTCACGCTCGTGTGCATCGACACCGACAGGAATACAAGGGATGAGCAGTTCATGGGCGGCATATGCGCAGGCGGTTATCCCGATATAGTAAACTGTGTCGTCAATATCGACGGTTATGTTTCTGAGCACGGTTACTGCCACAACGGCGGACTCATGGGAATGTATATATTCTATCCTGAAGGAGTTGTTTACGAAGACAGTACGATTGCGAATACTGTCGTTAACGGCAAGATCACCTTCTTCGAGGATAACAGTGACAGGCGTGCATACTGCAAACCCGACATCGGCGAATTAATGTCGCGCGTCCGCAATTACCGCAACAACATCAGTAATTTTACCGGTGAGGAAGTGTTCGAGTACGATAAAGATCTGGTGCCGTAAGATTTCAGGATTTTTCCGGAAGTGTACGGAAGACTCTTAAATTCTTGCGGAAAACAGGATACAGGGTCGATCCGGCCACAACATCTGCACATGCTCCAATGCTTCTTCAATATTTCTCCGACCAGTAGAACTCATCTGCCTTCACAAAGGCATAATTGAATTCACTGTTGCCATCGAATGTATCTGTCCCCTCATTCTGTGTGACAAATTCACCAATGGCATCATATTTTGCTTTTATCATGTCATCCGTAAGATATATTCTCTCTGCTTTATTCCATTCGAGCGGAACATTTCCCGAAGGGAACGGATATGTGAATCTGTCGACGGACGGATTGCCGCTGCTGTCCGTCTTAAGCCTCACGGGCCATGTTGCTTCTTCGCCGTGCACCACGCTTTGATGTACCACGGGATGATAATCAGTATCCTTCTGTATCTCCTTTATCACATCGCGCGTTATGAGACATGAATATTTATGATCAGGGTGCCACTCATATTCGCTTACAGTATAGATCTCGTCAGGCCTTACAGTCCTGATAATATTCTCAAGGTCAGCCCTGAAATTATTTGAAGTATATGAAGCATGCTCACTTTGATCCAGGAGATGATAATCATATATTCCAAGAGACGGTGCTCCGCTTGTAGCGGTCAGGCCAGCGTGTGATGTCCTAACTTCGTCACTTGAACCATCGATGTAGAATTCACCGATCTGAACATCACCGTAACCCATTACGATGATGTCTTCCTTACCGATCCCGAGGTGTTCGAGAGCCTTTGCACTTTCCGCTATCCTGACCTCTGACAGCTCCTTACCGAAATAATCTCCATTCGTCATGAACACAACTTTGACGGTATCTCCCCTACCGGCTGCCGACATAATGCTTCCTGCAAATGCAAGTATCTCGTCATCCTCATGAGGAGCTATGACCATCACTGTCCTATGTTCACTCCTGCTGACTGTGACCGAATCAATGAAGGGATCATCTCCGCCTTCCGTCCTGCGTAATGAGACCTTATTATCACCCTTATCGAGATAAACTGTAACGGTGTCCTTCCTGCTGCTCAGTCCGGTCAGGTAATGATCACCGATGAACAGCCCTGTAGTGCGCTCCTCTCCGCTTTCCGTTCCGTGGCCGTATGAGATGTCATAGTATCCTGACTCATCAGTCCTGATATTGAAATCATGAGTTTCCGGCACATCTGCCTTCTGTCCGTCAGCATTTATGACCGGCAGGGAAGCACACGACGATGATATCACACAGGCGATACAGATCATGGAGGATATGACGGCTGTCCCGATCCTCTTATTCCGCATTGATCTCCTCCATAAGATCTATCGCGGTATTCACTATCTCGCTCCTCTCGAAAGGCTTGCTGATCTTGCCCCTTATCTGACCGTCGTATTCGATATTGAGTCTTCTGTAACTTGTGACAAAGACCATCTTCTTAATGCGTGACCCTATCTGGTAATGATCCCTTATCTTGCGAGCCAGATCAAGACCGCTCATACCGCCCATCTCCACATCACAGAAGAGTATATCGACTTGGTAGTCAGGATTCTCTTCCAGAAATTCCAAAAAATCTTCCGCAGAGGTAAACTTCTCAAAATCGGCTGATTCGGTCATTCCGGATACACCTTCGCTTACATACCGGATTATCAAGTCACTAAAGTACTCAAAATCATCTACAGTTACAAAATTCATACCTGATCCTCCTCAATAACAGCAATATCGGCACCCATTCCTTCCTCTCCGTATGTTACGCCTTCACCCTGATTGGGATGATTGAAAGAATAAACCATATCAAGTGCAAATATTATCATCAATATTATACCGATTGCCTTCTTAACCGGAAGCCTGATCTTCGAATAGAGATTGTCAAGAAGAGGTGAGAACACATAAGTGAAGGCCACACCTGCCAGACCGAAAACCAGCAGTCCTTCAAGACAGACCCTTCCGTTAATGTTAAGAAAATAACCATTGTAATCCCACCATTTGGCATCGAATAAGACCTCAAGCATCCACGAGGCAAAATACTCCAGCACTCCGCAGGCAACAAAAGTTCCCGTAAACATCAGCAACGGATTGCGTCTGAGCGGCCTGAGTATTATTACGATTATAAGTCCTCCAACTCCGTAGATTGGCAACCATGGACCCGTCATGGTGCCGCGGTTGACGAGAAGACCTTCATTAAGAAGGGTATAGAATACTTCCCAAACATATCCTACGAGAGAATAAGTAAAGAAGAACAACACAACCGTCCAGAAAGTGTAACTGCGGTCATAATCGATCGTAAGCCAGCGTCTTCTTTTGTGCACGGGAACAGGAAAGGCAGATTCGGGATAAACGCTGTCAGACACATTTGCAACCGCGAGCATTCTGTCGTTAAGAAGCTCCGCTCCTTTGTCCGTAAATTCTTTTCTGCTGTCACGAAGTTCGGTATATATCTCTGCCCTGGCACACTGGTGAAGCGGGTTAACAAGAAATACTGACAGCATATTGAATGTAAAGGGAGATAACAGGAAACCCACACCGTATATAACATCCACAACGAACATTCTCCATTTGTTGCCTTTGGAAAGCTGCTTAGACAGCGTGAATGCATCTCTTAATCCTATGTCGGGGTTCTCCGCAAGGATATAAGGGATCATGGCATACTGGTATGTCTTGATAAACCCTCCGACAACCGTCAGACTCCAGAGGAACAGCAAAATATCCCTGACGAGCATTATTTTTGCAACGTGACGTGTCCTGCCATGCCTGAACACAAAAAGCAGCGCGTCGGCCCTCGTATCGGCATACCTTCTGTGTTCGAGGAAATACCGGCATTGCCCGACCAGCAGTACATTCTGGAAAAATATGGTAAACAATATCACCATGAATACTGCAGAGAAAATCACTACTGATCTTGATACGGAGTCTTTGAAAAGAAGTTTATTGATACCGTTTAGAATACCGAAGGCAAAGCTTCCCGAGTGGGATATCTGGTTAATGAAGACAGAGAATACTCCTTTTGTATATTGTTTCCCTGCCGATTTCATCTCAGGATCGACGCGTATGATCTCCATTGATTTGAGAAAATCCTCAACAGACTCCACATTCGAGTTACCCATGTTGATCGTCGTAATCTCTTCCTGTACAGTATTACTCCGTCCGATTGAACCGAATCTGGTGTTGAACGTATATCCGCCGGCAATGATACCTATGAGAATAACGACGAGAACATTCATATAGTACTTCATGCGGAATGGTTTCCATGAACGTTTAATGATCTCACCGATCTTCAAACTATGCTGACGGGGATCTTTATTCATCAGAACCAGCTCCTGATAAGTGCTATCTCACGCGCATATCCAGGATCCTCATTCGGAGTCTCCAAAATGAACGGTTTGCCCTGCAGCAAAGGATGTGTAACAATGTTACGTATCGCGTCCTCACCGAGGAATCCGCCTCCTATGACCTCATGCCTGTCCTTATGGGTATCGCGGTCATTCTTGCTGTCATTCAGGTGAACTGCATAGAGCCTGTCGAGGCCGATGACCTTATCAAACTCCTTCAGGACATCATCAAAGCCTCCCACATTATCGTATCCCCCGTCCCACGTGTGACATGTATCAAAGCAGACGCCGACCTTCTCCTTGAGCTCGACCCTGCTGATTATCTCCGCAAGTTCATCGAAAGTCCTTCCGACCTCCGACCCCTTGCCGGCCATAGTCTCAAGAAGAACAATAGTATCGTGTTCCGGCTTCAGTGCATTATTCAGCGCATCGGCGATCATGGGTATCGCAGCATCAGCTCCCTGTCCCACGTGAGAACCGGGATGGAAATTATAATAATTCCCCGGCACATACTGCATGCGGTCAAGATCGTCAGCCAGCATATCCCGGGAGAACTTGCGGATATTCTCTTTCTCCGCACAGACATTCATCGTGTAAGGTGCATGCGCCACCAGCTTGCCGAAATCATTATCCTTCATGTACTGAACAAGAGCTTTTGCATCCTCAGGATCTATCTCCTTGGCAGAACCTCCTCTGGGATTCCTGGTAAAAAACGCGAAAGTATCCGCCCCCAGTTCCGTCGCATGTTTGCCCATCGCGAGGAACCCGCCTGAACTCGACAGGTGACATCCGATATTGATCATTCGAACAGTACTCCTCTCATACATATAAGAGGTTCATCCTTATTATAGTCCCACGAGTGGTACGCACCGCCTCTGCAGTACTTCTTATGACTGCATTCGCGGCACTTGGACGAATCCTCCGACTTATCTCTTCTGAATATCTCGAATCTGTTATCCCAGACATCCTTCAGCCTGTCCCTGCGGATATTGCCCTGGATCACCCTGGGATTACGCTCTATGTCAAGGCATGCACCGATATCACCGTTGCTCATTATGCTCGCGGTATATACTCCCGCATTGCAGAGCCAGTACCAGTCCCTTACCTCTGCTTCGTAATCAAGCCCGAGATAATGGCTGCACCCGTAAAGCACAGGATATCCGTCTCTTCTGGCCTGTTTGATGAAGTCGAACATGGTCCTTAAATCATCAGGAGTACACATCAGTTCAGGCCTCGTAAGCGCCCTTCCTATAGGCTCGAGATTAATGACACGCCATGAATCGATATCGATCCCCTTCATGATCTCAAAGAGCTCGGGAAGCTCCCTGATATTCTCGTGATTAAGGACAGTCGTGATCTGCACGGCCGTAAATGCTTTCTCGTCTATGAGGTTCTGAACACCTCTCATCGCGAGTTCATATCCGCGCTTAAATCCCCTGAGCTTATCGTGCGTCTCAGGAAGTCCGTCTATCGATACCGATATCGTCTTCATACCTGCATCTGCCAATTTATGTGCAACATCCACGGTGATGAGCGTCGCATTGCTCGTCATGCCCCAGGCAAACCCGAGTTCTTTTGCATAGTTCATGATCTCAAAGAAATCCTGCCTTAAGAGCGGCTCTCCGCCCGTAATGCACAGCAGGAGTCTGCTTATGTCAAAGTCCTCCCTGACCTGCACCAGGATATTCTTAAACTCATCCGCAGTCAATTCCCCCGGCTGCGGCTTGTCGCAGTTGCTCCCGCAGTGAAAACAATGCTCATTGCAGGCTGAAGTCATCTCAAAGAAAAGGTGCCGCAGCTGCGGCTCCTTATAAAGTATCTTAACATAATCGGCCAGCTGATCCAGGTGACCTGTCTTGATATCTTCAATTCGTCTCATTGGTGCTCTCAAAAAACTCCGGGGGCCCGTATACATCTCCGTTCTGATTATCATCCGGCTTGAAAGACTCCACTGACGGAGGACCGTATACACACTCATTGGAATTTGCCGTCGGCTTATAATCCGAATCATCCGTCGGGGGCGGCCCGTAAACGGTAGCGTTCTCATTGCACTTGGCAGTAAAGAGCGCAGTCGCACATGCAAGACCTGCAACTATCGCTGCAGCAGTAGTTCCACGCTTATTGCTTGAATCTTTCCTCTTCACTTCGCATCACCCCCCTAACCTGCTTAGTATTATAGCATAAAAATCATCCCCAAACTATTCGAACAGGTCTTCGCCGACAACTATACTTTGAAGTATTCCTGAATACTTGTTTGGCTTAATTCCATTACCACTTACAAGAGTAATATGTACTGCTTTTTTTGTTCCTGTTTCTTTTTGAAATACCGACAGCCTGTTTTGAAGTTTTATGTATTCCTCTTCATCCAACGCATACTCTTCATTTGTGTATTTCATTTCGCACAGATTGATTACACCGTCTTTCCTGTCAATGACAAGATCGATCTGAACACCTTTATCGCTTTTACTGTTCATCCACGCGAACTCCCGTGTCTCGATCCCGCTGATTCCCAACGATTTCTTTATCTGGTCTATATGATTCAGACACACTATCTCAAAAGAGTTTCCTCTCCATGAATTATAACCGGGAGAATTAATGTACTCGTTCCATGAAGTACATTTCATGGTTACGATAAATTGCAGACTGAACAACGTAAAAGGGTCAATCAGCTGATATAAAGCATCATTATTCTCTTTAGGGTAATTGCTGTATTTACGTATAAAGCCGCATTCTTCAAGTTCACGAAGATCTTTGGTCAATACTGATCCTCCTCCGATACTATCGATCTTCGCAAGTTCAGTTCTTGTAAGCCCTGTCTTCTTCCTTGACAGCGCTTCCAGAATAGCCATATGTTTCTCCGGTTTGCTGAACAGAGAATTGAAGAGGTTATAATATTCATCACGAAGATCACCATATTGCTTGAAACACAATTCATTTATGTTTTGTGCAATACTCAAACGTGAATCAAAGAGATTAAGATAATATGGGATTCCTCCAAAAACCATATA
>DFIB01000131.1 GCA_002371375.1 Mageeibacillus sp. UBA3708
CCTTTAAGGATTATCCTTCGTTCTTACAATGTTAGATGCTTACCTTTATTTGAATTGTATTTCATGGTGATCACCGCCCTTTCTCTCGGCGACCTTTAGTGCTGATTTAATTGTAAGAGTAACGTCAATAGCATTGGAAGTGGAACTTCCTGTAAGACTTATTTCAACTTGACCTGCCTTGAAGTGGAATTTAACTTTTCACTTCAGTTCCGGGCCGGGCGCGCTCTTTTCGATTTGCCAAACATGCTCCGACGCTTTATAATTATTTAGTTATATTATAAATATGGAGGCTTATCATGTCTGAGAAACAAAAGTTTTACATCACAACCCCGATCTATTATCCGTCGGGCAATCCTCACATCGGTCATTGCTACACGACGCTTGCATGCGACTGTGTATCAAGGATGAAGCGAATGCAGGGATATGATGTAATGTTCCTTACCGGCACGGATGAGCACGGACAGAAGATAGAGAAGAAGGCTCAGGAAGCGGGTGTCACTCCCAAGCAGTATGTAGATGAGATCGTTGCCAACTTCAAGAAGCTGTGGGCAAGACTCGGCATCACATATGACAGGTTCATCAGAACGACTGATGACTACCATGTTGAGGCAGTTCAGAATATCTTCAAGACTCTCTATGACAAGGGTTACATCTATAAGAGCGAGTATAAGGGCAAGTATTGTACACCATGCGAATCTTTCTGGACGGAGAGCCAGCTCGTTGACGGCAAGTGCCCGGACTGCGGCAGGGAAGTAACCGATGCTTCGGAGGAGGCTTATTTTTTCAAGCTGTCGGAGTTCGGACCCCGGCTCAAGGAATTGCTGCTTGATGAGGAGAAGAATTTCCTCAATCCCAAGACGAGGGTCAATGAGATGATCAGCAATTTCATCGATCCGGGCCTGCAGGATCTCTGTGTATCCAGGACGAGCTTCAAGTGGGGCATTCCCGTAACATTTGACGAGAAGCACGTTGTATACGTATGGGTCGATGCGTTGTCGAACTATATTACGGCGCTCGGATATATGAACGATGCTCATAATGATTTTGACAAGTACTGGCCGGCTGATGTTCACGTGATGGCCAAGGAGATCGTAAGATTCCATTCGCTTATCTGGCCGGCACTTCTCATGGCACTTGATGTACCGCTTCCCAAGAAGATCTACGGTCACGGCTGGATCACGTTCGGCGGCGGCAAGATGAGCAAATCATCGGGCAACGTGATCGATCCTTTTATCCTGGCAGACAGGTACGGGGTGGATGCGCTGAGATATCACCTCCTGAGAGAGATGCCTTACGGTTCCGACTGCCCTTATAACAACGAAATGATGTTCAACAGGATCAATTCCGATCTTGCCAACGATCTGGGCAACCTTGTATCCAGGACCGTTGCAATGGCTGTTAAATATTTCGACGGGACACTGCCTGTTGAGAAGGAATTCACCGATGCCGACAATGATCTTCTGACCCAGCTCTCAGAGCTCCCCTCATTTGTTGAGGAGAACTACGAGAGTTTCCATATCGCCGATGCGCTTGAGAGGATATTCAGAGTTATCGCAAGAGCAAACAAGTATATTGACGAGAACGAACCGTGGGTACTTGCAAAGGACGAGACCAGGAAGCCGAGACTTGCGGCTGTTCTTTATAACCTTCTGGATGCAGTAAGAAGATGCACTATACTCCTGTCTCCGGTGATGCCTAATACGGCACCTGCAATCTATGAGCAGATCGGCGCATCTGAGGCAAATACCAGATGGGAGGACGCATCTGTTGAGAAGATGCTTCCTGCAGATGTCACTGTTAAGAAGGGACCTGTTCTCTTCCCGAGAATCGACATTGAGAAGGAGCTTGCAGAGCTCGAGGCAATGAATAAGCCTGCAAGACAGCTGCCGGAGGAGCCCTTGAAGGAACTTACGAAGTTCGATAATTTCGCATCTCTCGATCTGAGAGCAGTAAAGGTATTGAGCTGTGAGAATGTGCCCAAGTCGGATAAACTCCTGAAGTTCATCGTGGACGACGGATTCGGCGAGAGGCAGGTATTGTCGGGTATTGCGAAATACTATAAGCCCGAGGACCTTATCGGTAAGACACTGGCCATGATAGTTAACCTGGAGCCCCGCAAGATGATGGGCTTTGAATCCAACGGCATGATCATGTCTGTAAGGGACGGCGACAAGTTCAGAGTAGTCGAATTCCCGGATGACATCAAGCCGGGCGCCGATATCTCCTGATGTTATGAGAGAAGCAAAGCATTACAGGGGAGTTGCGGGGTTCTTCGATACTCATGCCCATCTCTACGACAAAAGGTTTGCTGAAGAGGGCATGACTCCTGATGAAGTGCTTCTTAGAGCTTCACAGGCAGGAGTCACGAGGATCCTTATCCCGGCTGATAATCTTCAGACTTCCATAGAGGCTGTGGATTACCGTAATGCCCACGACGGGGAGCACGGTGTGGATTTGTATGCGTCGGTGGGGTTCCATCCTCACGAGGCCAAAGATTATACCAAAGATGCGGAAGAACAGCTGATAAAGATGCTCGACCGTAATTCGCGTAAGGACAATGGGATTCTGGCGTTGGGTGAGATAGGTCTTGACTATTATTATGATTTGTCACCGAGGGATGTTCAGCGAAGCGTCTTTGTCAGACAGCTTGAGCTTGCAAGAGAGCTTGATATTCCCGTGATAATACACGAACGCGATGCGACCGGCGATGCTCTTGATATCCTGAGGGATGCCGGGAACAGAGGCATTCTGAGAGAGAATCCCGGAGTATGCCACTGTTGCTCGATGTCTGCAGAAGCGGCAGGCGAGATGGTGAAGATGGGGTTCTATATAGGCGTTGACGGGCCTCTGACCTTCAAGAACAACAGGAAGACGCCTGAAGTGGTAAGAAATACTCCTGTCGACAGGATCGTGATCGAGACAGACTCGCCTTATCTTACGCCGGAACCTAACAGGGGGATTACGAACGGACCGGAGTTTGTTCCTTTCGTGGCGGTGAAGCTGGCTGAGATATTGAATATGGATATAGAAGAGATATGCAGGATTACGGCCTGTAACGGGCTGAGAATGTACGAGGTGAAGTGAGATGAGCAAAAGAGATATAATAATGATCGCAATTACGGTGATCCTTGTGGGTGTAATGGTCGCCGGATTCATTTACGACAGGACACCTGCCCTTATCGACAGAACTAATCCTTATGCTTTCTCTGACGATAAGAACCTCAAGGTAATTGCGACAGAGAAGAAGGGCATAACATTCAGGCGCGTTTATTATGAGGTTAAGATGCAGATCCTTGACGGGTACTGGGAACAGTATTATACAAAGTTTGATGAGGAGTATGGTGTCCCGGGAACGCTAATGACAAATGATGAATTTGATGAGTTATCCAAGACGTCATTTCAGACTGCAGGAATCAAGCCGGTTCCCGCCTCTGATTCGGTTGTGTGGTTCAGCGGTATAGAATACGAGACTTATTCTCTTATATATGTTACTGATACGGAAGCAGACGGCAACACATACTTCTATATTTACTATGCCCGCAAGTAAATTTTAACGGCACCATCTGAAAGGGAAAAGAATATGGCATTCAAAGATAATTACAGGAAGATATCGGAACTGGACATCAACGATTCGGTTAAGCAGAGACCGGTTCTCCTCATATCGGTTGCCGAGAGGGCACAGAAGAACGGCGGCAGCTACATAGATCTCAAGATGACGGACGGATTCGAGAAGTTCGATGCCAAGATGTTCAATACGGACATGAACTTTATCGAGAATCAGAATGTCGCTGCAGGAGATGTGGTAGACGTTGACATCACGGTTCAGTCTTTCAATAACGGCAAGAGCCTGAGGATAGATAAGATACTTCCTTCGCAGTCCGGGGGAACGCCTGCTGATTTCCTGGTCAGCGCGCCGATAGACGTGAATGCCGCTTTCGATAAGGTGACCGGTCATCTTAAGGCTATCGCGGATTCGAAGCAGGGGAAATATACATCGATCACCGATCTTGCATATAATCTCCTGGTGAAGAATAAGGATCAGTTTATCTTTGCGGGAGCGGCCAAAGGCATGCACCATGACATCATCGGAGGCCTCATGTATCACACGTACAGGATGTTTGCGTCGGCAACGCTGCTCTGCCAGGTATATAAGACTCTCGATTCGGAGCTCCTCCTCAGTGCCGTGGCGATCCACGACCTTGCCAAGATAAGGGAGATGAGCACATCACCTTCGGGCGATATCTCATATACAGTTGAAGGCCAGCTCATGGGGCATCTGTATATGGGTGCCGAGATGGTTAATGATTACGCGAATGCTCATCCGGACAAGTACGATCCTGAGAAGGTGATGCTCCTGAAGCATATGGTACTGTCACACCACCTGAATCCCGAGTGGGGAGCTGTCAGGGGACCTGCGACGGCCGAGGCACAGATGCTTCACTACATCGACCAGATCGACGCCAAGATGTATGTGTATGAGAATCGTTTCAACGATCTTAAGCCCGGACAGGTAACGGAGAAGGTGCCTTTCGGGCTGGAGAATTATGTTTATAAGCCCCTCGAATGAGTGTAGACCTTATTATTTGTATCGTAGTGCTCTTCGTAAATATTCCTGACTGAATCTATCATGTGAACGAACGCTTCAACTGCCTTCGGATCGAAATGCTTGCCCGAGCCTTCCTTGATTATATTCTCGGCTTCCTCGAAAGAGAAAGGCTTTTTGTAGCTTCTGTTGGATACAAGCGCATCAAATACGTCCGCAATTGCCATAACACGCGCCGACAGCGGAATCGCTTCACCTTTAAGACCATGAGGGTATCCTGAGCCGTCCCATTTCTCATGGTGGAATTCGGCGAGATTGCGTGCTCTTGACAGGTATCCCGAGTCAGGAACATTGCGCATGGCATTCTCAATGATATCGCGCCCGGCTATCGTATGATTCTTCATTATCTCGAATTCTTCATCGGTAAATTTGTTATGGCTGTTGAGTATGCTGTCGGGTACCGCGATCTTGCCGATATCGTGGAGTGGTGCCGCGCTGATAACGTCAGATATGTACTCATCGTCGATCTGGTCTTTGTAATAGCCGAGTTCACGGAGACCTTCAAGAATAACTCCGCAATATGCTGCTGTCTTGCGGACGTGGTCGCCGGTACATTCATCTCTGCTCTCTACCATGTCGGCCAGAACAAGTATAAGACCGCTCTGCATCTGCGATATGGTCTCTAAATGAGTCTGTATGTCAGTTGCGTATTTGACGCTGTCCTCGGATGTCTTGACGAAAGAGTGATAAAGATTCTCGATCTCATCACCGGTCCTTATGCCGAGGTGTCTCAGTCTGTCAACGCTTGCTTCAAGTGATTCCTCGCTCTCATATGCGAACTCGCCCGCACTTAATGCCATGGAATTAACAGGCATTATGATGTTGTAATGAGCAAGCCACAGGCCGACTGTGAGGATGAGGATGAATACACCGAGAAAAAGCGATATCTCCTTTGCCAGGAATGCATAGCAGTCAGTAGTCAGTTCAGCCATTGACACATCTGCACATGCATAACACACGCAAGTGCCGTTTTTGTCAAAAACAGGAGTGCATACAGTCAGGAGCCAGCCATAATTATCGTCGGTAATCATAGAATCAACTTCTTTGCCTGCCATCAATTCCTGCTTGTGCGGAAGGAACCCTTCATCATATTCGAGGACCTCACCGGGCAGGTTCGCTGCCATTTCTTCCGTATCAATGTCGAAAACAACATGACACCCGTCCTCACGGAAAGAGTAAACATAAAGGAATTCCAGCTCTGAAGAAGAGTTCAGAATCGATGAAAGGATGTCTGCTGTGTCATCATATCCCTCTGCATCGTGACCTTTGGCAATGAATTCTTCGATTCTGTCGGCATCAATGACATTCCTAACAGTCCCTGTAACATCAAGTCCAAGCCGCTCAATCTTGTCCGTGACACTTTGTTTGTAGAGAATATATCCGATAGTAGTTGCTGTTACGGCGATAATGATAAGTGCTGCAGATATGAGCACGATCAGCTTTGTTCTCAGGGAAGCAGCTCCTGTGACAAGCTTGCGGACCTCTGATTTGATGTTGATCGACAGAGGTTCCTGACGCCACCCGTATAGTCGCAGGCTTCTCTTGAAATCGTCGGGAAGCACCCGCAGTATGATGCACGCAAAGATAACCGTTATGGCCTTATCAAAAAAGTCAGTGAGCACATCTGCCGCAAACTGCGACATGAACTCGGATAATCCGAGACTGTCATGGATACTCTGTGCTATTCCGGAAGTAATTCCGACTGAGGCAAATCCATACAGGAACCAGGTGAGGATCGATCCGAGCACACCTCCCACAATGGTACACATCAGTATGGTTACAATAATCTTCCATACTTTGGTGTAGAAATGCCTTCTTGTTGCATAAGCAGTGATCACGGCAATGAGGACGTTAAGTGTTCCGTAGTATATGGAGGACGGATCCCCTGTTGTTGCCTTTATGATGTTGGTTACAAGACCTACGATGATTCCCGGGATGTAGCCGCTTAATGCCGCACTGATGACTGTTCCGACGGCGTCGAGGTACAAAGGGCAGCCTGTCACAGTCATCAGGTTGGAGAGGATGAGGTTTATCAGTATCCCGATGATTATCAATATGAGGCTTCTGGCATTCTTGAAATTTTTAAGTTTTTGTTTGCCTCTGTCTGTGCACATCAATAAGACCTCGCCTGCTGTTTGCCCCTATTTTTCGTATATATATTAACATAGATTATGGTATATTATTGCGGAAACATTTGCGAAGAGGTGACAAACTTTGAAGCGTATATTTTGCTTTGTATTGTGTATAGTAATGACATTTGCGGCTTCCGGATGCAGTCTTGTCAGGGAGGTCTTCGACCCCGAACCGACGGATCCTGATATGAGCAATGTTCCGGTTACGACTGTTAATGATTTTCTGGTAGCAGGGAACACGGCATATGAATTCTACACATTCAAGAAGGATGTTGCAGACAAGTACGCCGGGATCATCAACAAGGCGCGCAATCAGCTTCCTTCGGACGTGAGAGTGTTCGACATCCTCGTGCCGACTGCAATTGACGTCACTCTCGCCAGGTCTGTAAGGGATAAGTACAATACGGATGACCAGAAAGAAGCCATCAATTACATCTACGGCAAGATCGCCGATTCCGTGACCAAGGTCGAAGTGTATGATACTCTCCGTCATAACCGGGATGAATATATTTACTTCAGGACGGATCATCATTACACATCGAGAGGCGCATGGTATGCATATACATGTTTCTGCGATGCTGCGGGGATCAGGGCGGCTGACCTTGACAAGGATTTCACACAGGTAATGTTCCAGAATTACTATGGCTCATTCTATTCCAAGACGGATCATTACAAGACCCTTGATACGCCTGATTATGTCGTGGCATATATCCCTAATGATACGAATGATATCAAGATAACCCAGAAGGACAAGAAGAAGCTCGACTGGGATGTCATCCATGACGTATCGGACTGGAATAATTCATCTCTATATAACTGCTTTATCGGAGGTGATCAGCCCTGGTCGGTCATTACAAACAATAATGTTAATGATGATTCCTCCTGCATAGTTATCAAGGAGTCATACGGCAATCCGTTCGTTCCTTATCTTGTGCCGAATTACCACAATATCTATGTGGTGGATTACCGTCACTACTCAGCTATATCCAATAAGAAGCTTGCAGATATAGTGGCTGATACAGGTGCAAAGGATGTTATCTTCATCAACAATATGTCAATGACGAGGAGTTCGAATCTTGTCGGCAAACTCTCAGGTCTTGTCTGAGCCGTCGACCGGATTTGTTTTTGGACTTTTGTCAAAAATATAGACTCTGTCATCTTCTTTCAGCATCAGATCGCCCCGGGGTATGATATTTGACTTGCCGCGTTTGACCATGACAATGTAAGACTGCCTTGATATATCAATATCTTCGATCAATCTGTCAACCCATTCATGATTCCTGAGAAGTGTTATTTCGCGAAGCTTCGGAGGGGCCTCGCTCCGGATGTTGTCAGAGCCGATGACCAGTTTGTCTCCCGGTGCCAGGATAATGTCTCCGCGTGGTGTTATGACGTCGCGCCCCCTCTGTATGGCAGCGATGATGGTGTCTTTGGGCAGTTTGAGTGATGCTATTGATTTACCGATCCAGCTGTCGCCCTTGTAGAGCTGAACATTAATGAAACTTATATCCTCTTCTACAGCATAGTCATCCTGGCGCATCGCTTTGGAATAGAGCTCAACAAATCCCGCCGAAATGATACCCGTAGGGATCGCGACCATCCCGACACCCAGACATGTTATGAAGATGCCGAAGATCTTGCCGGCTGTCGTGACCGGATAGATATCCCCGTAGCCGACCGTCAGAAGAGTCGATGCCGACCACCATATGCCGGAGAAAGCATTGGAGAACACTTCGGGCTGTGCCTTGTTCTCAAGAGAATACATGCACATCGATGATGCCAGCATCAGCACGAAAATAACAAACATCGATGACAGCAGCTGCTGTTTCTTGGAAGCGATGACATCGGTAATGGCATTAAGCGAATCATAGTATGCATTGATCCTGAATAAACGCATGATCCTTGCCACACGGAACATCTTAAAAACAGCGGCCCCTGCAGGGAAGAAGAATGGCAGGAAGTACGGCATGAACGACAAAAGATCGACTATGCCGGCAAAAGACAGCATATACTTGACTGCTGAACGCGTCGCATTAAGATCCGGATATAGCTTGTTGGAAGTGATTACCCTCAGAATATAATCTACGGCAAAGAATACTACGGTAACGAATTCCACACCGTCAAGAAGCGTTCCGTACCGGTTGCTGATCGAGTCGAAAGTATTCATAAATGTGGCTGCCAGGTTTATCAGAAGAGCAGCCGTGCTGATTACGTCATACGCCTGGTTGATGGGGTCGTCGACAACGCCCACAGATACCATCTTGAACAGGCGCGTATATGCGTCCTGCTTACGCCTGTCCGACTTTTGCTTCTTGTTGTAATACTGTCTTACCTGCTTGTCCATAACGTGATTATAACATATCCTTCATATTGCCAAGAAGGCTGCCACCTGATTGGTGACAGCCTTCTTATGGGTAGCACTAAAAGTAAGAAACTTACTTCTTTGACTCAGCAAGAAGATCCTTGATCTCTGTAAGGAGCTTAACTTCTTCTGAAGGTTCTGCAGGTGCGGCGGGAGCTTCCTCCTCCTGTTGCTTCTTGAGCTTCTTTGCTGCAAGTTCTGCGGCCTTCTTGGAAGCTGTGTTGATTCCCTTCAATACAAGGAACAGTATCAGAGCAATGATCAGGAAGTTGATAACCGTTGAGATGAATGCACCGTAATTAAATGTGACTCCATTTACCTCAAATGTTCCGGCAACAGTCTGGATAACACCGTTCTCATCCTTCTGAGCACCGCCTGTGATAAGTCCGATAAGCGGATTGATAAAATTGTCTGTGAGAGATGTAACAATACTGCTGAATGCACCGCCGATGATAACACCGACTGCCATGTCGATTACGTTGCCCTTAAGAGCAAATTCCTTAAACTCCTTAATAAGTCCCATGGGTAATATTCCTCCTTATTACATTATTCCAGTGGATAATTGAATTGTAGCCGAAGCGTATGTCAGTAATTTTACAGAAATGTTTATTTTGAATTGTGGTTATGTTATCAGTTGATGATAATGTCGCCGGCTGCCGCATCTATGGCAGAGAGGATCATGTGACGTATCTGAACAGGATCGATATCGTATCCGTCCTTAAGCCTGATGACAACAAAGTCTTTGCCCTCAACCATTCCGCTTATTACCATTTTGGCAGTTGACCTGTATGATTTGCTCACATACGAGGGACTCTCGATCGATCCGTCCACCTCGAGTACGATAACCTTGTCCACTTCAGGAACATAAAATGAGTTATCCGGGAAAAGCCTGTTACTGTTCCTGAGATTGATCTCAACCTCAGTTTTGTATGAATATCCGAGTGATTCCACGACCTGCGCCGCTATGACTTCGTTTTTGGACCTGAAGAGATGGCCGTTATACTCAATTGTCTTATCAGGCTCCATAGGATTGCTGTTAGGTACGGCATGTTCATAAAATTCTCTTGTCAGCGGATCCGGACGGGATTTGTGCAGAGGAAAAGCAATCTTCCGCGGCTTTTGGACGTATGTCGCATTCCATTGTCTTGTAAGCTGCTCCAGCTGTGCACGCAGTTCAATATAGCTGCCTATCTTATCAGCTTACTCTCTTCCTTTTTTTGTGCCGGTGAGATGCCTGCGTTTGCTTCGCCAGCTTATCTTCGGATTACCCGGATCCGACGTGACATAAACTACCGGTACCCCGCGCCATGTTCCGAAGTATCCGTGGGGTAGTTTGCTGATCTGATCCTGAAGCCAGGCGATCTTCAATTCGTGATGTTGCTTACTGATTTCTCTCATGCCCCGATTGTACAACGGATAATAATCTTTTGCATCCTCCGCACGCGGCAGAGGGTGTAGGATTTGCTCCGTTATTCTCGCGAAATCGCACGAAAATCTGACGATATCGCACAAAAATACGAAATGATACGAATTGATACGAATTTCGGAAAATTGATTGCAATCGCCGTGATCTTGCCGGAATTCTCCTCTCCTGTAACGCCACCGGCGTTCTTTTGCGGAGAATCTTGCCGTGATCTGGCCGGAATTCTCCTCTCCTGTAACGCCACCGGCGTTCTTTTGCGGAGAATCTTGC
>DFIB01000101.1 GCA_002371375.1 Mageeibacillus sp. UBA3708
GTCCGCGAAAACTGCGGAAAACTATGGTGTTTTCCGCGGATTCGCAGATATATAGAAATCTTTCCGCGAAAATTGCGGAAGGAATGCCGTTTTTCCGCGGAAACGCTGATAACGTTCAAGTTGTGACCGATATGGAACAGGCAACGGGAATTCTCTGTAATCTCCCAAAAACCGTCATGTACACATAATATAAAATATCGCCGGGACCCTCCCGACGATACCTCTGATACTCAATTCTCCTATGCTTTACAGTGCTGCGAAGAACGTTCCGATATTCTCCTGATCCAGTATCTGCTCGAGAATCTGAGGAGCGGAGCCATGTGCTATAACACCATTGATCCCGTGCTCCATTACTTTCTTCATGGCGGAGATCTTCGTTGCCATCCCGCCCGTTCCGAGCTTACTGCCGGGGGCACCTGCCGCTTCCACCATCTCTTCGGTGATCTTCTCGACGTACGATATCCTCTTTGCATTGGGATTTGTGTGAGGATCATCATCATAAAGGCCGTCGATATCCGACAGGATGATGAGAAGATCCGCATTGGCAAGGCATGCTACATCGGCAGACAGTGTATCATTATCGCCGAAAGTGCCGTTATGAAGGATTTCAGCCGTGGATACCGAGTCATTCTCGTTGATAACGGGAATGATCTTGCGCTCAATGAGAGCTTCTATGGTATTAGTGATATTTGATTTGGTAAGTCTGTCGAGAATATCGTCCTTGGTCAGCAGTATCTGACCGCACATATATGAATATTCCGCAAAACTCCTCGTATAAGCATTCATCAGTTCGCACTGGCCTACTGCGGCAAGTGCCTGCTTATCCCTGACTTCCGTCGGGCGCTCACGGAGATTCATAAATCCGACACCTACACCGATAGCACCTGAAGTAACGAGAAGGACTTCCTTCCCTCTGTTCATAAGGTCAGCGATGGCACGGCAGAGCTTATCGATGTTCCCGTGATTGATCTTGCCGTTCTCATATGTGATAGTTGATGTTCCGACCTTCACTACGATCCTGTTGGCAAAATTGATCACCATACGCGAATTAGCCGATTCTTCCATAAAAACCCCCGAAAATCTATTAACAAATAAGAATTATACTTTGTTGACCGCAAATTGCAAGCAAGACGTATGATTGGAGCCACCCCCCTTTTCGATGTGCTGTATGCGGTAAATGAGACAATTTGGCCATGATTATTTTGCACTAAATGACGAATTGCCTATCATTATGTCGAAGAATACAATCTTACTATGAATAAGAAGATATTAAGCTTGATCGGCATTGCCGGCATTTTGGCAA
Organism: Mageeibacillus sp. UBA3708; assembly: GCA_002371375.1. Classification (GTDB taxonomy): domain Bacteria; phylum Bacillota; class Clostridia; order Saccharofermentanales; family Saccharofermentanaceae; genus Saccharofermentans. Next base: position 1,304 of record DFIB01000101.1, read on the forward strand.
TAACAGCCTGCAATAAGACTTCCGTGCCTGCGGGTTCTGTTGCCGGCAACGGTCCTACCGGTGTTAACGACGTCATCGAGGCCAGAATGACGGAGACCGAAGAAGAGATCGATTATTTCAGCGATTATTCCGAGGATACTGAGAACACAGACGGCGGTACAACTGCCACGACAGGAACGCCTGCCGAAGGAGTTGACGTGGATCTTACCGCAATGTCGGGCACCATGGTGTACTCAGAGGTCTACAATATGATGACCCATCCCTCTGATTATGTCGGTAAATGCATCAAGATGAGCGGACAGTTCGTAGTCTTTAATGATGAATCAACCGGTCACACATATTATGCGTGCATAATCAAGGATGCCACCGCATGCTGCGCTCAGGGAGTTGAATTTATGCCGGCAGCTAAGTACTCCTTCCCCGGCGACTTTCCCAAAGACGGCGAAGAAATAACGGTAGTCGGGTCATTCAGCACATATATGGAAGGCGACACCATGTACTGCACTCTGAAGGATTCGGAGATCTTGTAAGTCTCGGCGATCATGACCTGCTGATCATATTCCCTCTCTTCACATCATTTTTTGTAAAGCCCGACAGGAGCATCCTGACCTTGACGGATCCTCTTGATACTCTCCTGTCCGTTACCCGTGTCCTATCACCTTTGTGACCCGGTACACGAACACGCCCTTTGTTTTGCCTTTCAACGGGATCTCTCCGACTTCCTCGACCTCGAGCCTGTCCTTGAGCCTCTCATATAGAACATCGCTTATCAGGACCTCGCCTTTCTTGGCGTTCGCTTCAAGTCTTGCGGCCGTATTGACGGTATCTCCGATCGCTGTGAAATCCATTCTGAACTCGCATCCGACATTGCCGACGACTGCAGGTCCGACATTGACTCCGACACCAAAGCCGACGCTCCTGCCGAATCTCTTCATGAATTTATCCTCTATCGCCTCACCGCCCTTGACTATATCCATTGCGGCGCAGACTGCCTTATATTCGTAATCTTCAAGATCAAAAGGAGAATTGAACACCGCCATGGTCGCGTCACCCACGAACTTGTCGAGCGTTCCGCTGTTATCGAAGATCGACTTGGTCGTAAGGCTCAGATACTCATTCAATATCTCCACGACCTGCTCAGGCTCAAGAGCTTCCGACATTGTGGTAAACCCTCTTATATCAACGAAAAGTACCGCAATGTCCCTGTTCTCGCCTCCGAGCTTGATCTCGAAGTCTCCTTTCCTGGCGATCTCCTCAACGATCTGGGGAGCGACATATTTGCTGAACGCGTTGAGCACCTTGCGTTTTTTGTTCGACTCGGTGATATAGTGAATGCCGAGCGAATAGATAAACGACAGGAACAGCACCACCGGGAAATAGATCACGCTGTACGCATATCCGCGGTCATTGATAGCGACGAGGATAAAAAGCTCTGCCACCACGGCGGCAACGAGGATCAGCACCGACTGCCACGGTTTGAGCTTGCGGAAAAGGAAGTGGAACACCGCAGTCAGCAACGCCGTGACAAGTCCCAGAACAAAAGGACTGCCGTTTACTGCAAACCTTCCCTGCAGATATGACTGAAAGATGTTGGCGTGTATCTCCACACCGTACATCTGGCTACTGCCACCCGTCGGAACGTTAAATCCGTCCTGCATGCCCGGGTCGTAAGCACCTATGATCACGACGCTGTCAGAGAAAACCCTCGGATCTATGCTGCCATCCATGACATCTGCCATCGACAGACACTCGTAATCGCCGGGCCTTCCCGAATAATTGATTATCGATCTTCCCGTAAAGTCGGTAGGAATGTCGTTGGGAGCCTTGCCGGTGACGGCACAGTATCTCTCATATATGACTTTGGAGAACATTCCGTATTTGTTGCCGTCATATACTTCGACAGGTATCATCCTTCTGACCGTTCCGTCCGAATCCTGCGCCACATTGCTGAATCCAATATAGGTACAGTTCATCAGTTCATCGTACGGAAGAACGATCCCTTCAACGGGATAATACATTATCCCGTCCTGATCTATCTCAGCCTTCTTGCTGTAGATGAGATTGCTCACGACAACAACATTGCCGTGATCTGCCGCCGCCTTGGCGAGCTTTGTGTCATCTTCCCCCACATTGCCCGCTAAGGTAATATCGAAAGCTATAACATACGGCTTGGTCTGCTCATCCACGACGAGCTTATCAATAAGCTCCGCATAGAGAGTCCTCGACCACGTCTGGACAGGACCGTACTTGTCCAGCGTCTTTGCGTCGATGCCTATGATCTTGATATCGCTCCTGATGCCTCTCGGCACCTGATACAGCTTATCCCTCGCAATGTAATCAAGCGGTCTGAACAGGTTTGTTATGGTAAAAAGGAATACCAATGCTCCTGCTATGATGGCTTCCAAAACTATGATCAGGTTTCTCCTCATGTGCCGGCACCGCTGATCATGTCACCGAGGTAAATGTAAAGTTACCGTCACCGCCGACATAAACGTCCATGCCGCCGTTATATACTGTCGGATCATCTCCCTGCTCTGTCGTGACTACCCACTTGCCGCCATCCAGCTTATATCCTTCACCTGCCTGGAGAGGAAGCAGCAGGTCCGCAGGAATGATCCTGTCCCTCAGCCATTCGGCCATCAGCACAAATCCTATAGTCCTGATGTGTCCGGCCTTGTCCTCTGCCGTGATGACATACTTGATAAATCCGTTGCCCGGACTGAGTGTAATGACATTGCCTTCTGCCGTCAGATCCACAGGCTTGCCGTTGATCGTTAATGACATGAGGTTATCGTCCGAAGCCGTTATGGTTATGTCCTTGACGTAGAGAGTAGAACCGTCCGCAAGGCTTCCGGCCTGATCCTTGATCTCAGGCGCATCCTTGTCGATCATCGGCCTTGACGATAATGCTATTGCCGATGTGAGAGCACCGTCACTGTTTCTTCTCAAGTATATGACATTAAGATCATCACTGTACGGGATACTCGGTCCGTATTCTCCTCTGAAGCTTGAAGATATCGAATATCCGTCGGGAGCCTTAAGATCGACATCACTTGTGAAGAAATCGTTATTGCCCGGCATTCCGGCCAGCTCATAGGCATTAACCGGCTCCTCCAGGAACTTTATACTGAAATCTGCCGTACATACGCTCTTATCATATGCCTCTGTTGCAGGTACAGTTGCCCTTACGGTGTATGTTCCTTTGTCAGTGGGCTTTGTCCCCGTATATTCACTGTCGGGAGCGTCGCTCGGCTTATATTCATAAGAAGTTCTGCCCTTACCGTCTGAATCCGTCGTGATCACAGGTACGTAGTCAGTGCCTACGTAAGGATCCTTAACGGTTACCGAGGACTCTGCCTTTTTGGAACCGATGGTAAAATCGGCTTTGCATGTGACTCCGAGATAGTAATCTGTCTCGGGAACTGTTGCCCTTACGGTGTATGTTCCTTTGGCCGACGGCTTGACTGTCGTATATTCAGTGTCAGATGCAGACTTGAGCTTATATTCTATCACCGCGTCTCTCTTGCCGTCAGAGTCAGTCGTCAGCGATGCTTCATAACTCTCGCCGGCAACCGTGTCGGGAACATATACAGATGCCGTAGCTGTTCTCTTGCTGATCGTGAATGTATCAGTAGCGGATATTCCGTAGTATCTGTCTGTCTCGGCTACTTCGACCTTGACGGTATAGTTGCCGGCTGCGGAAGGCTTGTCTGACGTAAAATCCGCACCTGCAGCATCATCATTTCTGTATGTTATGACGGGCGTTCCGTCCGAAACAAATGTAATGTCGGGTTCATATTCTTCACCGGCATATGTGTCGGGAACGGAGACAGAACATTCCGCATCTCGCTTAATGATGGTCAATGGCTTGTCAGCCGTGATCTCATTGTAGGTGTCAGTCGCCGGAATAACAAGCAATACCGTGTAATTACCGGCCAGAGAAGGCTTGTCTGAGCTCTCCGGCGTACCTTCCGAATCATCATTTCTGTACGTTATGACGGGAATACCGTCCGAATCACTTGATACCGTAATATCATAATCATCACCGGCATATACCGAAGCAGGAACCTCAAATGTCAGGTCCGCATCGTACTTGACTATATCGAATTCCACGCTGGCTGAAGCGGCGTTGTAGAGATCCGTAGCAGCGATGAAGACCGTTACGACGTAAGAACCCGCATCATTTGGCAGATCCTCCAGAGGAATACCGTCACTAGTCTCGTAGCTATAGCTGACGGCTCCGTCGGAATTGGTATCCACATCAACATCATAATCGTCGCCGACATGAAGATCATCAGGCACCGTAACAGTAAGTTCCGGATCGACCGGCTGCGGATTGAGCGTGAATGACAGGCTGAGTTCCTTCCCTGCCTTGTCGGTTGCCGTAAAGCTTATTGCTTTGGATTCGCCGGCCGTGCTGGCAAGCTCGATGCTGCAGCTAGATCCGTCCGTAAAATCATCTCCCGAGTATGTCACGCCGTCACATACGACCTCATCCAGATTCTCATCATACACCGTGAAAGTCAGTCTGCCGGTCGTGATAACTGAACCGTCCTCTATATACGTCTCGGTTACCGTATCACCGTCATGGCACAGGACAGATCCTATCATGGGCTCGTCCGTATCGAAGATAAGACCTTCAAGATCGGGTGAATAGCTCAATTCATCCAGCGTATGCGTGTCAGTCTCGGCGCCGTCTCTTTCCCTCTTGAATGAGAAATTGACATCATCGTTCAGAACGCCCTCTTCCGAATAGAGCTGCTCCTGCGTAAGGGTAAGACTGTCAACAAATCCGACAGCCAGATTAACCGAGCTTGAGATCTTGAACCCGTTTGCCGGAACGACTGTCAGGTCGCCGGGAACATAAACATCGTTGACCACGCCTTCCACCGTAAACTGATTGCCGCCCGATCCTACTTCTGACAGCGGGAGGTATCCGAGACTGAAGGAATCGGATTCCGATGTACTTGTATTGAACCCGTCAACGGCCGGAGCCACCGCTCTTGCATTATAAGTTCCGGGAACTGACGGTCTGTCCGGAGCATAGTACGTGGAATCTGCTGCAGTGGGGTCCGCATATTCGATATAGGGCGTTCCCGTATATGTATCGGGCGCCACCAGTGCATACGGAGTAAAATCATAATCCTGACCGATATATACATTCTTGGCATCATCAGGAATGCTGAAAGCCGTCGTGGTATCCTCATAAAGGATATCACCTGCAGTCCCGTACATGTCACCCTCAATGGTTTTTGAGTATTCACCCAGCTTCAGCGTGAATGTTCCGCCTGCCGAACTGATGTATGTAGTGTGCGATGTGGCAACAACATCCGCATTCAGATCCTCTTCACCTTTGTAGAAGGAATCGGAAACCCGGATCACCGAGTTGGTGAAGGAACGGAATTCATTGATCTGGGAGATGTCAACGCTGTCTGCATAGAGCGTCCCGTAATTATCAAAGCCAAACGGAGAGTCCGGGTCAAAGGAGTCAGAAGAATCATACTCCGGCATAATAATTGTGCCGTAATTATCTATCCTGCCGAACTGGCCCCCTCCAATACTGCCGCAATTAACCGTACATCCTGAACTGATAGTTAAAACGGATTCCATTCCGCTAATATGAAGTTTTGCCGTTAAACTCGTTTTTATCGTGACCGAACAGGACGCCATCAGGGTATCTATCTTATCTACATACACATCCGAATCATCGCTGGCGTATGATGTGCAGACAATGTGATACCTGTCACCCTCTTTCGTTACGTCGAAACTGGGAGTATATCCGCTGCTGCCATAGAGATTAACTATACTCCCGTCCGCTCCTTCAGTGATATCTACAGTACCTGCATATCTCGGATCATTATCTGCAGCATTAATGTAAGAACCTGTCAAAGCCGTTCCCATGTGAATTGTCAGTGTCGTGCACAAAGCAAGACTTATCATCTTCAGCAGATTACTATTCTTTGTCCTCATATCATTTACCTCTTTACTGCTTCCATTCGATCTTCGTATCATGCTCTATGGCACTTCCGAAATCGAAATCCCATCCGCCCGCTGCAGCAGGACGTAAGCTCGGTACTACAGCCTTCTCACCCTTCTTTACGGTCTGAGTTCCGAATTCCTTATCTCCGTACATGAATGTTACATAGTACGGTCCTTCAAGTATCCTGGTTATCTCCGGACTTGTTATCGATAATGTCTTGCCATCGACATCGATCATGTTCTTGAGATCCAGCAATACGTTCTCCGGGAGCGTGTCATAATCGATGTCCTGCGGTTCATCATACAGATAATCCGTAGTCGTTCCGTCCTCGTATATGATGATCTCCTTACCCTTACCGACAGCTACTTCCCTGGTATCCACCGTTCCGTCCTTATAAACGAGACGTGTTGCCACGGTCCCTTCAAATACGCACACTCTCGTGTACTTAATTCCGTCCAGCTCGTATATATATGCGTAGAATACCGTTCCTCTAACGGACATCGTCGAGTTCGGCGTGTTGATCTCATAGCTTGACTGTGCTGACAGTTTGTTCCTAATATCGTTGGAGATACCGCCCTTAATAAGTTCTATCTCCGTCTTGCTGTTGTCACTCTTGCCCGTAGCCACGAGCTTGATCTCAGTGTGCTCATCAAGATGAATGTATTTGTCCTCATCAGCCTGAATGACAAGGCGTCCGGTATCAAGTGCTATCTTATCTCCCGACTCGAGGACCATATTTGTATAAGGGGTCATCTCCCCTTTGCCTTCCCTGGTTACCGAACCTGTGCCGTTGAACTCATACATCTTAAGCAGGCGGTAGCTGTTCCCACCCGACAAAACAATAATCAGAACTACAACCGCTGCGATCACAACTACCGATATTCCGGCAATTATCGCTATCATTCGCTTGCTCATAACGACCTCTCATGCAACTATTAGGTGTCTGATTAAAAGAGCACCATTTATTATAGCAAAAATTAACCGTTATTATCAACAAATAAGCATCAAATATGTTACATACTGAAGTGAAAAGTTAAATTCCACTTCAAGGCAGGTCAAGTTGAAATAAGTCTTACAGGGAGTTCCACTTCCAATGCTATTGACGTTACTCTTACAATTAAATCAGCACTAAAGGTCGCCGAGAGAAAGGGCGGTGATCACCATGAAATACAATTCAAATAAAGGTAAGCATCTAACATTGGAAGAACGAAGGA
>DFIB01000180.1 GCA_002371375.1 Mageeibacillus sp. UBA3708
CTTCTACAGCATCTATAAGAAGATGAAGCAGAAGGGCAAGACAATCGATGAGATATACGACATGTTCGCGTGCAGAATCATAGTTGAAGAGGTAACGGATTGCTACACGGTATTGGGGATCGTGCACGAGATGTATACGCATATTCCCGGACGGTTCAAAGACTATATTGCTATGCCAAAGGAGAATAAATACCAGTCCATACACACGACTGTTATCGGACCCAACGGCACTCCTTTTGAAGTGCAGATCAGAACATATGCGATGCACAAGATCGCAGAGTATGGTATAGCAGCTCATTGGCACTATAAGGAATCAGGCGATTCCCATGAGTTCCAGGCTGACAGGTATGATGAGAAGATATCAGAGGTAAGGCAGATTCTTGATTCACAGAATGAACTGTCAGATCCGACTGCGTTTATAGAGTATCTCAAAACAAACATCGCTCCGGAAGAAGTGTTCGTATATACACCCAAAGGCGATGTCATAAGGCTTCCGATCGGTTCGTGCCCGATTGATTTTGCGTACCATATTCACAGCGGTGTCGGTAATCATATGCACGGTGCCAAAGTCAACGGCAGAATAGTTCCGCTGTCATATAAGCTCAAGAACGCCGATCAGGTGGAGATCCTGACAAGCCAGAAGATCAAAGGTCCGTCCAGAGACTGGATTAGCATTGCCAGAACTACAACGGCCAAGAATAAGATCAATGCTTATTTCAAAAAGGAAGCACGTGCAGAGAATGTTGCAGTGGGTAAGGAGAGGCTTGAACGCGAGATCGAACGTAACGGATTTAAGCCTGAGGACCTTATCGTGGACAAGGCGTTGGAGCCTATTTTGACGCGCAATACTTTCGCCGGGGTGGAAGATCTGTATGCTTCGATCGGCTACGGCGGAACGAGCGTCATCAAGGTGTTCGGTAAGCTCAGAGACAGCTATCTCAAGTCATTGCCACCCGAAGACAGGCAGAAGCTGGGATACAGGGTAACGACTGACGGACAGGTGGTATACAGGCCCGAAGAGATACCGATCGAACTCGGCAAGTTCGATCAGAGTGCTACTCCTGTCAAAAAGCAGACCACAAAGACAGAGGCTATCGGTGCGAAGATCCCCGAAGTTGATTCATCCAAGATCAGGATCCCCCGTAATTATAAATCTGCCGATTCGATGGTTATAGTGGACGGGTTGGAGAACGTTGCTACGCACTATTCAAAGTGCTGTCATCCCGTGTACGGCGATGAGATAATGGGATATGTAACGCAGAACAAAGGCGTCGGTATTCATAAGGCAACCTGCCAGAATATGCTCAATGTTATAAAGTATAAGGACAGATCACAGAAAGATCTGGAGAGATACAGAAGGATCGTCAACTGTCACTGGCTGACGAATGCACGCGATTCGGTCTTCGATATCGCGCTTGTGATTACTGCGAACGACCGTCAGGATCTCCTGTTCGATATTCTCGATAATATCAGAGAAGAGAAGGCGAGCATCGTCAAGGTTAACACCATCGTGGGTGATGACTTCATAGCACATATCCATTTCACGTTGACGATCGCGAACAAGGCGCAGTTCGACAGGATCGTCGGACGCATCAGGGGTGTCAGGGACGTTCTGTCAGTTGTAAGGAAGTAACAAGACTTCAGTTGGCCACATTATAATAAAGAGGTAACTGTGTTGCTGAGATTGGTGTTTAAAGAATTTAGTGAGAATAAGCTGAAGGCTATTGTCTTATTCTTTGTCGCAATGGCAATAACTATAACCGGTTTGTTCTGGTTTGCACAAAGAAAGATGATCTACAGTTCAGTCGATGTTTTTAGAGCATATGGATTGGAAGATAGTGTAATCGTTTTTGATGATATATTTGCGCAGGAATCAGAATTATATGCCCGACTGAACAGCATCAAGGGGCTTGATGCTGTAGGTCAGGCTGAATTCTGTGAATACGCTGACTATCAGTACAATCTGTTATTGGACGAGACAATATATGAAGAGAATTCAAAAGGGAACAGCTTTGATCTTATTAAAATGCCAAAACTTAATTATAACCCTTATACAATGGTAGAAGGTCGTCCACCCGAGAATGATAATGAGATTATGATATCATCGAATATTAAGAAGATATCATCAGAGGCTATAAATGTTCAAATAGGCAGTGAGCTTCATAATATGGTCGTTGAAGACTATATCGACGGTGAGATTCGAAGAACGATAATACCGACAGTAAGGATTACCGGCATCTTTGATTTGAGTAATCCCATGCCATTATCTGCCAGTAAAACATTTCAGGCGGATGACTGGTCAACAGAGGGTACATCTGATTGGGTCAATGAGATGTATGGTTATGCGTTTTTTACAGATATAAAAGACAGTGAAGGTAATTCTTTGTCTGCCGGACATTTGAGCAATACCTATATGATAGTGCCGGCTGATGGATATGATACAGCTGATGTTGTCAAGGCTTTGTATGACCGGCTTGGCCTTACAGGGTATGATCTGTCAGGTTATACTAAGTATGCTGAATCATGTCATGCCGATGACCTTATGAGATTCAGAGCACTTACGATTTTGCTAAGCACAATAATAGTAACAATGAATATCTCGTATTGTTTTATAAACCTGTCAATCAAACGTAAAGTTATGGGGATATATTATGTGTTTGGTTTTCCATGGAAAAGAACTGTTGCGATGAATGCTTTTATTAATTATTTTTTCATTGTATTAGGATTTTTTGCCGGGCTGATGCTTTACTTGGGTCAGGGCCAAACAATACAGCAGTTATCTGATGGTGTATATCTTTTCTCATTTTTAAATGCTTTTATTGTATGGATGATACTTACATCTGCATATTTTATAGTCGGACTGTGTTTTTATTATGCCACATTAAGTAAATCACCGATAGATTTGTTGAGGAAAGAGTAATGAATCCGTTTAAGTCAACAATGGCTGCAATAAGCCATAATTTTTTTATCAATGTTATGACAGTATTGCTGTTATCTATGTTGTTTTATTCCGAATTAAACCTATATCATTATTGTTATTACAGTTACACTGTCATAAAAGCAAGACAGCAGACTGATTTCTCGCGGTCAACGTACACATTTGAATTCAAGCATCCAATGGATCTGTTAACGCTTGACAGTGCTCTCAAACAAATCCCGGCCGGACTAAGAGACTATGAGGATATTGTCGTCCTTAAAAGAATTACGACCGGCGGTGAGGCTAATACAGCACTTATCAGTTTTTACAAGGGAATGTCACCTTTGCACTCTTTTGTATCAGATCATTCATCCGAGATGATTACGGAAAATCTTCTTGATTCACAACGGATCTTAGCTACAAATGAGTTCGGTATGTCTAGTACACTCCAACTTAACGAAGATACTTTCAGGATAATACAGAATGTGCATGGACTGAATTCTTATGTCCCTGATCATGAATATGATACTCCTCCGGTGATCCTTTGTGGTTCTCCTGACGTTTATAATGATAATGCTTCTGATGTAGATGTGCTGTTCATTGAATATAGAACTCCTCTTACTGATGATGAAGCAAGTATTCTTTGTGACTTTTGGGGTAACTATTCTGATATTACTGCTACTAAACCGACCCCGGGTATTGTTGATTCTCTTGATACGATCAAAGGTGTATCTTTTGAGCTTGTTGAGATTTTTTTGACAATGTTCATAGTTACAGCATGTGTTCTACCAATCATAAGATACTGTCTGTGGAAAAGGGTGTATGAGTTTACTTCATACAGGATATGCGGTGCATCCCGTTCCTTTGTGTTTCTGTGTAAGATGTTACATGTGATTATTCTGGGCTCTTTAGCTGTTGCTATAGGAGTATTGTTATCATGGACAGACCTTCGGACAAGGGGATTCTGGGTGATGATGATCATTAGCGTGTTCATTTTTATTGCTCGCCTGTTGCTTGAGGTAATGATAGTGGAGGAAAACAAAAAATGGATATTATAAAAGTCGAGAATGTGTCGAAGACTTACAGTTTATCAAAGAAAATGAATTTGCCTGTCCTCAGCGATGTCAATCTGTCGGTTGAACAAGGGTCAATCGTAACAATATACGGAGTGTCGGGTTCAGGTAAAACAACACTGCTTAATCTTATAGGATGTCTTGATATACCGACATCAGGCAGAATATTCATAGAGGGGCAAGATGTATCATTGATGAATGATAAGGAGAAGTCTTGTTTTCGCAATGCAAAAATAGGCTTTGTGTTTCAGGAATTCTATCTTATCCCATACAGAACAGCATATGACAACTGTATGGTTCCGCTTTATTTTGCCCATAAAGACGCAAAACGCAAAGAAAAGAATATTGAATCTGTTTTGGATAGGCTGGGCATCGGTGATCTGAAGAACCGCAAGGTTGCTGAGATGAGTGGAGGACAGAAGCAGAGGGTTGCTATCGCAAGAGCTATAATAAACGAGAATCCAATCATCATTGCTGATGAACCGACCGGCCAGCTTGATTCTCATCAAAGAGATGAAATAGCGCTTATTTTTAAATCGCTCAGAAATGAATGTAAGACAATCATCATCTCTACACATGATGAGAGACTTGCTGTAATATCTGACAGAATCGTTCATATCGAGGACGGAAGAATCATAGAGCAACGCGACTGAATATGTCAGTCGATAGGAAGATTATTTGCTGACAAATGACACGTTGAATAATATGAGAGGTCTCTTCCTTGTCTTGTTGAAGCACAGACCTCTTATCTGTTCTTTGTACGAGTTCTTGTTAACAGCTGCTTCTATGTCACCTGATTTGGGGAGGGTGGATACCACGCGCTCCGCAATCTCTTCGTGTATGCCATATTTCTCATCCTCAAAGACAAATCCTATGGAGTTAACTACAGGGTATGACAAAAGCTTGCCCCGGCGTTCGTCGATTACAAGACCGATAGAGACCACACCGTCTTCGCCAAGGTGTCTTCTGTCTGACAGGATCCTGCTGTTGATGTCTGCAGAGCCCTTGCCGTCAATGAGAACTGCCGCGGCCGGAACAGGTTCGCCTATCGTGGCGCTGTCCGGTGTCAGTTCGAGTACGTCACCGTTATTCATCACGAAAATATTCTCGCCCGGAGTTCCGAGTGATTCAGCCAGTTTCTTGTGAAGATAAAGCATTCTGTATTCGCCGTGTACCGGGATAACATAACGCGGCTTAAGAAGAGAGTGAAGAAGCTTGATCTCGTTACGGTATGCGTGTCCTGATACATGAACATCATCAAGAGAGTGGTAGATGACCGTAGCCCCCTGACGGTAAAGCTCATTGATTACTCTGTATATCGGTTTCTCGTTGCCGGGGATGGGATCGGCAGAGATAATGACCGTATCGCCCTGCTTGATGCCGACTGCTTTGTGAGATGCATAAGCCATTCTTGACAGGGCACTCATCGGCTCTGCCTGGCTTCCTGTTGTAAGGATGACGATCTTATTGTCATCATAGTTGTCTATGTCGGATATGTCGATCAGTGTGTCACTGTTCATCTCGATATAGCCGAGGGAATTGGCGACCTTGAAGACATTGAGCATGCTTCTGCCGGACAGGCATACGTGTCTGTTATATGTCTCGGCTGCCGTAATGATCTGCTGCATCCTGTGGACGTGGCTGGAGAACGTCGCAACTATTATCCTTCCGGGCGCGTCCTTGAACAGCCTCTGGAAAGCTTCTCCAACGTGTCTCTCGGAAGGTGAGTTGCCTTCGATCTCAATATTCGTGCTCTCGCACATGAACAGAAGGACGCCTTCCTTGCCTATCTGTCCGAACCTCTGAAGGTCGATAGGCTTACCGTTGATAGGTGTGTAGTCGACCTTGAAATCTCCTGAGTGTACTACCGTTCCGACCGGAGTTTTGACAGATACTGCGTAGCTGTCCGCAATGCTGTGATTGACCCTGACGAATTCGATATCGAATGAGGAGCCCAACTTGACTCTATCGCCGTTCTTGAATGCCTGAAGATCGATCCCTTTCTGGTTAATGCCGTTCTCGCACAGCTTGTGGCGGACTAATTCGACCGTCAGCTTGCCGCCGTAGATAGGACACTTGAATTCTGAGCAGAAGAAGGGGAGACCGCCGATGTGATCCTCGTGACCGTGCGTCAGGACAATGCCGCGAAGCTTATTCTGATTCTCGCGGATATAAGTGAAATCCTGAATGACGCAGTCAACACCGGGCATGCTCTCTTCCGGAAATGCCATTCCGCAGTCGATAATTATGAGGTCGTTCCCGTATTCCAATGCGGTCATGTTCTTGCCGATCTCGCAAAGGCCTCCGAGAGGAATTATCTTAAGAGGTCTGACTGCCCTGTTCTGTTTGCTCTCTGATTTCTTATTGCGCTTGTGAGGCTGCGGGGCAGTCTTATCCTCTTTGGGCGCAATAGTAGTATGCTTAACTTTACCCATTATTTGTTAACAATATAAACCTTTCTTGTCGTTCGTCCGTACGAGGGGACATCATTCATCGTATTCACGAAAATATCGAGCTTACCGGAAGATACACCTCTGTCTTCAACCGTGTAATATCCGTCGCCGCCGAGCGGATCATTCTCGATGTAGAGCACCGTTCCGAAAGGAAAATCATTCTTGTTTGCCGCGATCGTCCTTCCCATAGTACATGTCGTGCCCGAGGCTGTCTTCGTGCCCTGGAAGGGAATGTAGAATGTGATCTTATATTCTCCAACGAGCGTCATCTTGTCCTTGTCGGGAGCCGGCCTGTTGGTAGGCGTCGGAGCCTTGGTCGGCTTCTTTGTCGGAGTCTTTGTAGGCTTTGCCTTAGGCGTGGGAGTAGCAGGCTTTGGAGTCGGCGTAGGCGTGTTGATCTTCTTGGACTGGGTGCATGATGCTATGACATAATTGCCCTTTATCGTCTTATACCAGCCGTTGGTAGTAACACCGATAACATCGATCTGGTCACCTCTGTGTAGAAGTCTGATGCTCTCATACTGCGTTCCCGGACCTTTTCTGAGGTTAACGGTCTTAGTTGCATAAACTATCGCATTATATGTCTTCTCTCCGACGGTAGTCTCTGTGGTGCCTTGTGTAGCAGCAGTTGTTGTGGTTGCCTCAGTTGATGATGTTGTTGTTGAAGCAGAGGTGGCAGCAGTTGTAGTTGTTGCACCGGAAGATTCTGTTGTAGCAGACGTCGTTGTGATTGCTGTTGTGATTGCTGTTGTGGTTGTTGCATCCTGTGATGTCTCAATGGAGGTCGCCAGATTATCCGTAATCTGTGAACTGCTCTCGATAAGATCTGTTATTTCCTGTTCATGTTTATCCATTGCAGCGGCAGCATCAGCTTCGAGAAGAGCCGAGATGCCAATGAATGAGAGTAAGCACAGCAACACCACGGATATCACGCTGATAACCGCAGGAAGCTTCTCTTTGGTCATTCTGAGACCTTCTGTCAATCCTATAAATCTCATATAACTCCTTCAATATACAAGTGCACATAGTAAGACAACATAATTATACCACTTAATTACCGCATTAACAAAATATTCACACTGTATAGTGCGGTTTGATGATAAAATTACAATATATTTGATATTTGGGAGGGTGTTAGTATGAACTCAAAATTCCCCAAACCGACCAATCCGCTTACCATACTTAAATGGGCTATCATACTGCTGGTATTCCTTCTTGTCACGAATCCGGCGATCATTCCTTTCCTTCCGGAGGAGACTAAGAAGAGCCTTTCCGAGACATGGGAGAGTGTCTTCGGTGATGTCGGCAAAGTAACATCCGCCATCACGCTGAACTGGGTTACGGTATTCAGGGTAATAGCGATCATTCTTTTGATGATCGTCGTCACCAAACTCGCCGCTTTCGTTATTGAGAAGATCAAACCAAAGACAGGCAAAGGGAGATCGGCTCAGACTCTCCTGAGAAGTGCGCTCAACTATATAACGACGTTAATAACCGTGTTCTGGTGTCTGTCAGCTCTCGGTGTCAACGTCAGCACATTGGTCGCAGGTGCAGGAATTCTGGCTTTGGCTATATCTTTCGGGGCGCAGAGCCTGATTGAAGATGTGGTTACCGGTATTTTCCTTGTGTTTGAAGACCAGTTCAACGTCGGTGATTATATCGAAGTAGACGGCTTCAGAGGCACTGTTGAGAATATCGGCATCAGGGTTACGACTGTCAAGGGCCCCGGAAGCAACTTCAAGATAATCAATAATTCCAACATCAGGAATATCCTTAACAGATCGCAGCAGACAAGTATCGCGACGACGCTGGTGTCTGTAGCGTACAAAGAGGATATTGAGAAGGTGGAGAAGGTTCTTGATGAACTGTTTCCAAAAATTTTGGAGAAGTACCCGGATGTTTTTATTGCAGCGCCTGAGAATTTCGGCGTTGATGAACTCGGAGATAACGGCGTCACGTTCAAGATAGGCGCATCGATCAATGAGAAAGATCTGTTCAAGGCTCCGAGGATCCTGAACAGAGAGATAAAGATAGCTTTCGATAAGGCGGGCGTGGAGATTCCTTTCCCTCAGGTTGTTGTTCATCAGGGCGAATAATATTGATTTACTGATCTACCATGGCAGACGAATTCGGAAAATCTGTTGAGTTTACTAAGGTAAACGAATTTGCGGAAGTGAAGGAGAGTTATATCAATTCTCCCGAATTTCCCGCGCGTCCGGATGAGTTTGCGTATCCGGGCACGACAGGCACGTCCGACAAGCGTTCGCGCGGCAACATGGCTCTGCTTTACTATGCTACGGTTGCTGCGGCGATACTGATGGTGGTCAATGTCACGAACGGCTTCCGGGTTCCGTATGCGGATTACGGAGAGACTCCGGACAACACGCCTCAACAGACCGAGAACGTTATCGTTCCCGGCGAATACAAGGACATTGACGGCGAGGAGGGCGATCCTTTTATCAGGATCCTTATGGCAAAGACCGACGGGTCTACGCTGTATTACTCGTATGTATGTGCCCTTGGTCAGTACATGAAGCCGGTATCCGTTCATGCCGCAGTATATGATGCGGACGGCAGGGAAGCAAATCCCGCGGATGATCCCGATGTATGGACAGGCTCGCGTGATGTTTTTGAATACATGATGGACGTCTCGGCACTTCAGGGGGATATGACGCTGGTGCTTACCGGGACGTTTGAAAAGGACGGCGAAGAGCGTCAGATAGTCAAGACATGTAAGGTGGACGACATTAACATGTTCCCCGGGACGGAATCATATCTGACATTGTCAGATCCTTCGGGCAGTGCTGCCAACATTGATTATACGGCATTCTTCCTCATCAACGAGAATGATCCTCACATGAGGGAATATGATCTCGAAGTGTCATCGTTCTACCTTGAGTGGTATGATGCCGATAAGCAGTACATCGGAGGAGGCGTATCAGTCTGGGACGATGACGTTCCCGAGATGAGCATGATCGCCAGTGCACCGGGATATAGTTTCGCATACAGAGGTCCCGCTCATACGGATTATGCGCCTGACGGAACGAGCTATTTTGCCGTCGGAATGAGACTGACGGATAGATCAACAGGGAAGATGTATGTGGTTGAAGGAACGCCGGAGGCAATGCCGGGGGCATCGACGGGTGCTGACATGACTGAAGTGCTGGCGGCTCATCATGACTGGTATAACGCCAAGACCGGCGATTATCTGCATTTCGGAAGTTCACAGGGATTCAGAGCTCACATGATCGACAGTTCGGTGCTGTTCTACAGATTCGCCTGGAGCGGCGGCGCCGGTGAACCGTTCACTATCACTGAGACATACCATCAGGTCGATATGTTCACAACTGAAGAGCATATGTTCATCCTGTCAGGTTCTGAAGATGACGGATATGTGCTTACTGATGCGGAATCGTCGGATACAGAGAATTGCTATAAACCTGTTCCGAGCGTCGATTACGAGGGTTATGCATATATGTGTCACATCTGTGATCTGGATACATGTTCAACTCTTGCCGACCTGAATATGTTCATGACTATGTTCGAGGTGCAGAATGCCAAGTTTGAGATAAGCGAGGTCGCATTCGAGATCGGCAACCACGGCAAGATGATCTTCTACGGTGACGCAGGAGCATCCTGGTGGCCGTATGATACGCAGTTCACATACAGCACTGCCTCGAGTGACAATCCTCTTGATATCATGCTTAGTCTGAATGTTGCAGACAAGGTACAGACTTCCAAGAATTCAACATTCACAGGAAACATCAGCGCATACATAGAATACTACGGAGACGGACCGATGCTCGTTATCAATGAATTCGGACCGGTAACCCACAATACGATGTTCGAGTGGCTCGGAGATCCGGGCAAACCGAGTGTTGTAACTGCAAGGACGGTAGGTGTATATGATGCAGGCACCGGACAGTATTTCTCCACGGATATCGGACCAGATGAGGATGCTCAGCAGGCAGCAGAGGCTCTGGCCAAATCCAAGCTCAAAGGATGGACGGTGATCGAGCTCGAACTGCATAATACATTCCTCGAATTCCCTAATCCCGACAGCAGCACTCAGCTCCCTGAAGTGAACAATTACCACGAGGAATTTGTCTTTAAAGTGTCGTAACATTTTTTTGTAAACTAATGTCACATACTTGAAAAACATAAACTCTCCCGAGCCATCTATAATATGCATACACCAAGCAAGGGAGGGCGTATCGTTATGGCAGACGATTATATTTCCAAGCCTCGCAAAAAGGCTCAATACGGAACTACTGAACGCGATATCGAGAAACGCCGTGCACGTATTTATATCATCTGTGCGCTCATCCTTGTCGTTTGTGGTATTTTGGATGTTGTTTTCCTGATGGGAATATTCGGGTAGGATCAAAACCCGCAGCAGGCTGCTCGCTATAGTCCCCGAGAAGCTCAAAGCCATTCCCGGAACTCAGTCGCACTTCGCGGGTGTTAGTGTGTGCAATACTTTTTGTGCGCATGCCCGCTCGTGCTCAAAGTAGTTCCGGGAATGGCTTTAAGCTATTGCGGGTGGCTTTATATCGACTTGTAAACCGCTCGCCAGCAGTTGTGAGCTTGACGGGGGTGACTGGAGTTGCTTGATAGACAGTGGTATCCTTAACAAACCCGTGATTCGTGTTGCTCACAGAATCTTACACAGAAATCAGCAAAACCTGTGAGCGATTCTGTGAATAAAGTAAACTGCGGGCTTGACCCGGGGATAGTTGAGTGGATTGTATACGGAGAAGCAAGGAGTCAGTCAGTCATTCTGACTAGTGCTCTGTGTAAGTGGCTGATAGATAGAGTGATACACAGAGTATT
>DFIB01000125.1 GCA_002371375.1 Mageeibacillus sp. UBA3708
CTTTTGCCAAGAACTCCGAGTGGAGCGTAGCGTAACGAGGAGTTCTTGGCAGCGCGCCTCGTTACGGGTCCTTATGCGACCATAATGCCTCTGTGTTCTTCTGCAAGTTTCTCTAACTTTTTGCTACATGCCATCAGTTGTGTATACGCTGACTGATAGAATACCGGATATTTCCTTGACTGGAGCAGTTCGTTGTATTCCATAAGCACTGCTCCCATCAGTCTGAGCATGGAAGCTTCGTTACCCTGCCCCGTCCCGTCGGCGTGAACTGTGCAAGCCGCATCAGTCTGACTGCAACGGGCGAGATTACCGTTTCCGCCGGAAAGCATCAATGCTTCCGCATAAACTGCGGAAGAAAAGCTCAATTACTGCGGATTCCGCAAAAATCAGTGATCTTTCCGCAATTTCTGCGGAAAGATCTTAAATTCTTGCGGAAACCACATCCTCAGCCATGTTGTCATCTGAGCACCAATTCCAGCAAATCCCGTAAAGAACCGGAAAATCTTGATTTTTACAAAAAACGGGTGGCCGGCGCGGTGAGACTTGCGGAGGAAACAATGTAAGTCTCAAAAGACATGTTGACATTCCGCTGAGGTAAGTATAATATATGAGCAGTTAGACATATGAACAAGTGCTCATATAACAAACTTGACCGGAGGAGGCTCACGATGCCGACACATTGCAAACACGATCACTCTGAGCTGCTTGGCAGAATCAAGGGTGAGATGCCGACGGATGAATTACTGTCCGATCTGGCCGACCTCTATAAGATTTTCGGAGACTCAACGCGCATTAAGATTATGTTTGCGCTTTATGAGGAGGAGATGTGCGTTTGTGCCATCTCTGAGCTTCTGGGTATGACTCAGTCGGCTATATCGCATCAGCTGAAGGTGCTGAAGGATGCAAAGCTCGTGGCTAACAGGCGAGACGGGAAGACGATCTACTACAGGCTGTCTGATGACCATGTTAAGTCGATTATTGCTCAGGGTTTTGATCATCTCCTTGAAGAACAGGATTATTATTAACGGAGGAAATACAAATGAAGAAGGTTTACGAATTGGACGAAGTTGATTGCGCTAACTGCGCGAGGAAGATGCAGGAGGCTGTTGCCAAGATTGACGGTGTGGACAGTGTTACTGTTAATTTCTTCACCCAGAAGATGACTCTTGAGGCTGCTGATGACAAGTTCGATGCTGTCCTTAAGGAAGCTCTGAAGGTGCTCAAGAAGGTTGAGCCTGACTGCGAAGTAATCGTCTGAGTTAAGGCTAAGCAGGAATTAGCTGAGGCATTCACATGAAGAAGTATCTTAATAAGAAGCAGCGTAAATGGCTGCTGCGGATAGTTATTGCCCTTTTGCTGACGGTCGTGTGCTTTGTCATTGATAAAATGATGGAGCCGGCGTGGTATATTGCGCTGCCGATGTTTATCGTTCCGTATCTGGTGTGCGGATACGACGTAATCAAAGGTGCGGCTGTCAATATCGTGCACGGGCAGGTATTCGATGAGAAGTTCCTGATGGCGATTGCGACGATCGGCGCTTTCGCGACGGGGGAGTATCCGGAGGCAGTGGCGGTAATGCTTTTTTACCAGATCGGAGAACTGTTCCAGAGCATTGCGGTCGGCAGGTCACGCAAGTCGATAGCAGGGCTCATGGATATAAGACCGGATTACGCCAACCTGCTTGAGGGTGAAGAGGAGAAGACGGTATCGCCGGAGGAGGTCGCCATCGGTTCGGTCATCATCGTGAAGCCCGGCGAGAAGATACCTCTGGATGGTGTCATAATCGACGGTAACACTTCGATCAACACAGCGGCGCTGACTGGAGAGAGTGTGCCTGTGGACTGCGGCGTGAGCGATAATGTCATAAGCGGAACGGTCAATCTGACCGGTGTTATCAGAGTGCGTACGACGAGCAACTACGGTGAGAGTACAGTTGCAAAGATCCTCGAACTCGTTGAGAATTCCTACGATAAGAAGGCGAGGGTCGAGAACTTCATCACGAGGTTTGCCAGATGGTACACCCCATGTGTTGTCATCGCAGCTCTCATGCTGTTCGTAATACCGCCTCTGTTCATCGACGTTACAAGCTGGGCGGTGTGGAGCACGTGGCTTAACCGTGCGATGGTCTTCCTTGTCGTGTCGTGCCCCTGCGCGCTTGTTGTGTCCGTGCCGCTGTCTTTTTTCGGAGGGCTAGGAGGTGCATCCAAACTGGGGGTGCTCATCAAGGGCGCAAATTATCTGGAAGCATTATCTACGATAGACACGGTTGTATTTGACAAGACGGGGACGATCACGGAGGGCAGGTTCGCGGTTGATGACATCCATCCGGATGAGATATCCAAGGCGGAGCTGCTTGATATCGCGGCCTGCTGTGAGAGCTATTCGAGCCATCCCGTAGCGGAATCCGTCGTGCGGGCTCATGAAGGACATATTGACAGGACGCGCGTCGGTGAGGTTGAGGAGATTGCCGGCAAGGGAATAAGGGCTGTTGTTGACGGAGAGACTTACTATTGCGGCAACGGTGCACTGATGGACATGGTTGGTGCCGGCTGGCACGACTGCCATCTGACAGGCACGATCATTCACATCAGCCGCGGCACCGATTACCTCGGACACATCGTCATTAACGATCAGATCAAGCCTGATTCCGCAGACGCTATGCGAGCACTCAAGGATGTGGGAGTGAAGGAGACCGTCATGCTCACGGGCGACAAGGAGAAGGTTGCTTCCGCTGTCGCCTCGAAAGTGGGGATCACCTCATACTACGCCGAACTCCTTCCCCAGGACAAAGTAGCCAAGGTTGAGGAGCTTCTTGCCAAAGGTGCCAGACTTGCTTTCGTCGGTGACGGCATCAACGATGCTCCTGTCCTGACCCGCGCCGACGTCGGTATCGCAATGGGCGCCATGGGTTCTGACGCCGCAATCGAGTCAGCTGATGTTGTGCTGATGGATGACAAGCTTGACAAGATCGCGAAGGCAGTCAAGCTGTCGAGGCGGACGATGAGGATCGTCAGAGAGAATATTGTTTTTGCTCTCGGCGTCAAAGCAGTTATCCTCGCACTCGGGGCACTCGGCATTGCCGGAATGTGGCTCGCGGTATTTGGCGACGTGGGAGTGCTGATCATTGCGATATTGAATGCAATGAGGGCACTGAACGCCCGCAGCTGACTTGCTCGCTTCAGTCCTCGGTTTTGGCGCTAATGTTTTGCTGTGTAAGGATTTCAGGTGACATCCCAGGCGCCAAAACCTGCGGAAGTCCGCTCGCAAGCCGCTGCGGGCTTCATAACAGGTGGCTTGAGTGAGTAGGCCGACCGGCAGCCTTGATCTACATGTATCCATGGCCTGCCGATATAAGTGAGTCATCTTGGCTGATGAGGAGAATCCTGCTTCCCATAGGATTTAGAATCTGAACCCCTGCTAATACTACAAACAGATTACGTTCCGCGATAATTGCGGAAGATTATGGTATTTTCCGCGGATTCGCAGATATATAGAATTCTTTCCGCAAAAACTGCGGAAGAAATACCGTTTTTCCGCGGAAACGTTGTCTATGTCCGGCTCAAATGGATTTACAGACTGGGATAATGATGCGGAATACATCGGTTTCTTGCTGTGTTAAAATACCTGCAGTGGCGGCTTTTTTTTGATGCTCGGAATTTTTTACATCAGACTGTAATTTCGCAATGGTAAAAGGGTAGTTTATTGGTGAGGAGGTCAAGATGGACGATCAGCTGATAATACAACTCTTTATGGACAGGTCTGAAGAAGCGATAGAGGCCACGGCGAAGAAATACGGCAGGCTGTGCACTTCGATAGCGCGCAATATCCTTAATAATAACGAGGATGCTGACGAGTGCGTTAATGATACTTATCTCGCGCTGTGGAATTCCATTCCGCCGGAGAATCCTGATCCTCTCAGTGCTTATGTGTGCAGGATAGCAAGGAACCTCTCGCTCAAGAAATACCGGTACAACACGGAGCTTAAGAGGAACTCCTTCTACGATGCATCACTTGAAGAATTGGAGGACACTCTTGTGGGTAACGAAGACATTGACAGATCAACGGAAGTAAAAGAGCTTACAGAGGCGATCAACAGATTTCTTGACCAACTCAAGAAGACGGACAGGGTGCTGTTCGTCAAAAGGTACTGGTTCTGCAAGGATATTGATGACATTGCGGCCGAGACGGGGCTTAGCAGGAACTACATCAACGTTCACCTTCACAGGACCAGGGAGAAGCTTAAGAATTATCTGATCAAGGAGAATTACGATGTACAGGGAATCGTTTGAAGATGCTTTAACGAATATTGATGACGGCTTCATTGAAGAAGCGATTAAGTTCGACAAGAAGTCGAGGATCACGCCACTGGCGGGAAGCAAGGCGCAGGTTGTGAAGGCTGCTGCTGCGGCGGTTACTACTTTCGCGGTGCTGGGATTGAGCGTTTATGCTGCGACGGTAGTGCTCCGCAAGGTAGATGTTCAGGAGCACTCCATCTCGGTGGGCAACACCGAATATGTGGACGATGCCGCGATCGCATCGATGCTCGAGAACATTGACAAGGAACCGGGTGAGACCAAGGTCGATCACGTTGACGGGGATTCATCGGTCAACTGGGTATCCAAGGATGTATCGAGGATCGGAAGTACCGTGGAGAATACAAGATACACATACAAGAGCGTGGATATGGCGCTCAAGGATTATTCGCTGGCAGGGTGGGTCGGCAATGTTCCGGGCGAAGCGACGTCCGTGATCATTACTCTCACAAAGATGGATGGCTTCAACGAGACATCGATCGACGCGCTCCTGTCATATGAGTCGGGCACAATTGGCGTATACTGCAGCAAAGCCACGGGCAATATTGCGGAGGATGCAGCCTACAGCATCGCATTGAGCAACACATCAAATACCAGAGAGTATAAGGCGGATGACGGCACAGTATATACACTGGTCGATCAGGTCAAGGATGTCACGAAGACATACGTGCTCATTTCTTATGACGGTTACGACGGAAGCATCAGCTTCGAAGGACTTACGGAAGCTCAGATCCATTCCGTACTTGATAAGCTGAACTAATCCAAAGGAGTATTTACAAATGAGAAAGACAATTCCCGCAGTGGCACTTATGTGTGCCGCCATGATGATCACGGCTTCATGCAGCAAGCCGGTCGACAAGGAGACAGAGACTTCAGCATCCGCAGCAAGCACAACAGTGTCGGAGACGACAGAGACAACATCTGCTCCATCAGAATTTAAGATCAGCCTCAGCGGCAAAGCGGCTGATAAGACGATCGTTGACAAGAATTCCTATTACGAGGGCGAAGACTACGTCATCTACTTTGAGAAAGACTCGACCGTATACGGCGACACGGCATCAAGGATCGATTCCGTTATGCACGATATGGAGGAACTGTACGGGATGTCATACGGCAACAAGGAATATGCAGTCAATGCGGAATGGAAGCAGGCATACGGATTCGGCAATCTCGGTCAGGTTAACAGCGACGGCAGCAAGATCGACATCGTCATCTGCAAGGATATGAGTGACGGTTCTATTGAATGCTGTGACTCGAATGCGATCTTCCTGTTCGATTCTGATTTCGAGCCGACGAGAGATAATTTCAGTATACTGTATCATGAGTTCGCGCATCTGCTGAGACTGCGCCAGAGTCCGAACCTCGGCAAAGTGCTCGAGGAGGGCATCGGTTCATACACGGAGGACCGAATGGCACGCAGCCGCGGCGAGAGCGCATGGGACACCATCCAGTACGTAAGCGACGACATTCATAAGATCCCCTATGATGACAGCGTCATCGTCAAGGATCCCGAGCAGGAATTCAGAGACAACAATATAGGCGACCGCGCCGACGGGCAGAAGGAATACCAGTACGGCATAAGATTTATCACATTCCTCGTGTCAGAATACGGTGACGGGATCGTTAAGACACTCTCGGAGAATGCGCGCAAATATGATTATGACGGCAAAGACAATGACACGATCATCAAGATCATCAAGGAGTCAACGTCGGACGATATCTTCGAGAGATTTGCAAAGTGGCTTCCCAAGGGCTGGAAAGCATACTCCAAGGATTACTTCAAGTACATGGAGAAGAAAGGGTTGATGTAGATTTCGGGTCAATTGTCTCGGGAACGATCCGCCGAGCCGTGATATAATATTCTCATGGCTAGGATTCCTGAGAGTGTAATTAGTGAGATACTCGACAAAGCAGATATCGAGTCGGTGGTGAGCCGTTATGTGTCGCTGACCAAGAGGAGCGGCACGAACAGGTGGGGGCTGTGTCCTTTTCATGCGGACACGAAGCCCTCATTCTGCGTGTCGATAACGAAGAATATCTACAGCTGCTTTGTGTGCAACAAGACGGGTAATGCCGTCTCGTTCATCATGGATATGGAGCACCTCAATTATCCCGAGGCGATAAGGTTCCTCGGCAAGGCGTATGGCGTGGAGGTGCCGGAGGGTACATATTCGAAGCAGGATGACGGGCTCAAGGAGAAGAAGAAAAGGGTAATGGATCTTCTCACGGAGTCGGCAAGGTTTTTCTATAAGTCGCTTCATTCGCCTGCGGGAAGTAAAGCCCTGGAGTATGCAAGGAAGAGGGAACTGTCGGCGGCGACGTGTAATAATTTCGGGCTGGGGTATTCGCCCGAGGGCTGGGATAACCTGTACAGATATTTGAGAGATCTGGGGTATACGGATGATGAGATGGAGGTCTCCGGGCTTTTTACGAAGACGGGCAAAGGCAATCTGATCGATCTGTTCAGGGGAAGGCTCATGTTCCCGATAATGGATGAGATGGGCAAGATCGTCGCTTTCGGCGGGAGGGCGCTGGGTGATGAGATGCCCAAGTATATCAACTCGCCCGATTCGCTCGTTTATAAGAAGCAGAATCATCTTTATGCATTGAACTTTGCCAAGAAAGAGCGTTCCAAGCAACTGATAATCGTCGAAGGTTATATGGATGCGATCGCCATGCATCAGGCAGGTGTGAAGAATACCGTGGCGTCCCTTGGTACTGCTTTTACCGATTCACAGCTTAAGATGTGTGCCCGTTACGCGGAGGAAGTTATCTTCTTCTTTGATTCGGATAATGCCGGACAGATGGCGGCGCTTAGGGCGATCAGGATGATGCTCGGTTACCTGCGCAAGATGACCGGTCTTGCTATCAAGATCAAGATCGCGAAGGTGCCGGGAGGCAAGGATCCTGATGAGTTCATCAAGACGTACGGAGCAGAGGAATTCGTCAAGGTTGTCAAGAATGCCAAGTATGTTGACCAGTACCTGACCGACCGTGCATATGATGATAATTACACTGACGGAGCAGGGCTCGATATAGAGCGTTATCAGGACGATATATGCCTCTACGGATCGCTCCTTAACGATGAGATCAAGCGTTCCAAGATGGCTGCAAATGCTTCCGTTTATCTCAAGGCGAAGCCGGAACTCATACTGAATAAGATGAACGACATGGCCAGGAACGAGGTGCTTCAGGAACAGCGTATAAGTGAGCGCGAGAACAGGAAGCAGATACGCGAGGACATCACATCACGCAATGAACAGTACGAGGAGGTTCCTCAGTATCAGGGTTCTGATGAAGGCTATGAGAAAGAACTTAACCTTCTGGCTCTGGCGGTGTATCTCAAGGGGGATCTTACAACCAGTCCCAAGATCGCCAAGGAGGATATTCTGCGTACCGGGGATTTTGCGAATTACAAGATCAAAGATGTGTGCAGGTACTTCCTCGAGAACTATACTGAAGGCAGGGGCGTAAATCCTGCGCAGCTCGTTGAGGTGCTTAAGAATTATACGATCAACGGTGAACCTGCCGAGAATCTTTTCTTTGCATACTATGACAAGGTGGAGCGCATGCGCGACGTGAATGTCGTTACTGACGTGTATCTGAAGACCCTGTACAAGATAAGACTGGAGTTCTGCAGACAGCACTCCAGGGAACTGTACAGCAAGCTCGGTGCTGCCAAAGGCGAAGAACGCGAGAAGATCACCAACGAGCTCCGCAAGCTCGATTACTACTCGGATCTGATACGCAAGAGGAGTGAGCTGCTGTGAAGAATGATCTTACCGTAAGGCTCAGGCTCATAGCCGATCTGTCGCGCACATATGCTGTTCCCGGATCACGGATAATAGATGTCGGATCCGATCACGGAATGCTGCCTGTATACTGTCTTAAGAACGGTATATTCGCAAGGGCGGTTCTCACGGATATCAATGAAGCTCCTGCGGCAAGAGCGGCTGCCGCCGTTGCTGATAACTGCCTTAGTGACCGGGCTGAAGTTGTCTGCACGGACGGGCTTGACGGAGTAGATCTGCGCCGGAACGATGTGGTAGTTATGGCAGGACTCGGCGGTAACAACATAAGGGATATCATTGCAAGGATCATTCAGCGTGACGGGGATATCCTGAAGGGGGTAACATTCATTCTGCAGCCGCAGAAGAGCATACCGGAACTAAGGGAGTATCTGTCTGCCAACGGATTTGATATTTCTGATGAGGAGTGCTGTTTTGAATCGGGCTTTTATTACTGCGTTTTGTGTGTAAAATACACTGGTGTACCTTACGAACTTACCGATCGTGAGCTCTATTACGGGCCTGTCATGATGACAAAGTTCGGTGAGAGGAAGGAGTATAAGGAATTCCTTGACCGCGTGTACAGCGTGCGGGCAAGAGGAGATAAGAGGATAGCAAAAGTATTGGAGGAACCTTATGGGTAAAGTAACTGTTGATGACATTGCGTTGTTTCTTGAAGAGATTTTCCCTTTGGACAACGGTGAGGATTACGACAACTGCGGACTGATCGCAGGTGACAGGGAGCAGACGGTCAAGGCGTGTGTACTGTCGCTTGATACAACTTCCAAGGCGGTGAAGTGCGCCGTGAAGAATAAGGCGGAGATGCTGATATCACATCATCCTTTGATATTCGGAGGGATCCTGTCAGTCACGGAGGATGATTACAAGGGCAGACTTCTGCGGGACTTGATAAAGCATGACATCTCGAATTATGCCTGCCATACCAATCTCGATATGACAGATAATTACGGCAATTATGCAATTGCGGAAGCACTCTGCGGCGTGGAGATCAAGCCGCTGGAAGGATGTTCGTGCGGCGTTGTCTGCGAGCAGGGGTATATCAATTACATGAACCTCGGACAGTTCATCAAATATGTGGAGAACAACCTTAATTCGAGCGGATGCATTTCGATATGCGACGGCAACAGGAAAGTATCTAAGATATTCTGTCAGGGTGGAGCTTTCGACGAGGCTTCAATTCCAGCAATAATTGATTCCGATGTGGATACAGTCATATCGGGCGAGATAAAGCACCATATCTGCGTGCTTCTTGACGAGCTCGGAATATCGACGATCATCGCCGGTCACAGCGCGACAGAGCAGGTATATCTTCCAAAACTCAAGAAAACTCTTGAGGAACAGTTCGAGGGTGTGGAATTCATAGTCAATTATAATGACGAGAAGAATAGCAAATAGAGAGGTTCGGGAATATGCTTAGAAGGATTGTCTCAGGAATCATAGGTGAAGGTCAACCCTATGGTTTACTGCAGCAGGGTTCTAAGCGGTGATTACAGCGACGAACTCAAGGTGCTGGTCAAAGCGCTTATCTGCTACAATTATCAGGCTGAGCTGGCTTTACAATAACGGACGACTCTATTAAAATAGGAATGTTTCCAAGTCGAAGCAGGTCGAGACGATCGCGGGCACTATACGGGTAACACCCTGTGCGTGAGGAAAGTCCGGGCTCCAAGGACAAGGGTGCCGGATAACGTCCGGTGAAGGTAACTTTAAGGAAAGTGCAACAGAAAAGAAAACCGCCGATCCTTCTTTGCGGAGAGGGAGGCAAGGATGAAAAGGCGAGGTAAGAGCTCACCGGCTTCATGGAGACATGGAGGCCTTGTAAACCCCACCCGAAGCAACGTC
>DFIB01000182.1 GCA_002371375.1 Mageeibacillus sp. UBA3708
AGCTGCTATGGTAGTCATTTATATTTTTGGAACAGTAAACAATAAAAACCTGGATTTGTCCCCGGAAGAGTATACAGCTACTGTCAAGGCATCACGGAAATGGTTGCTTACTGCATTTGTAGTTTTAGTCTTGTTGAGATTGTTGAGTGACACATCTTATTACATTTCATTTCTGGAAATGGGTTTTGTGATATGTGCGTCATCAATGATTCTGGCAAAAACAACTGAGAAAGGAGGGCCTTGTTATGAAGAAGACAGAACGTAAGATCTTGGGTGTTGTAGGTAAGACACTGAAGAGAAGAGTTGAATCTGACGGTGACGGAGTAAGATCACCAATCTACTTCCATCAGCCGAAGAGACCGAAGAAGTAGGTGATACTTGGAGAACACGTCGACATGCTCATTCTGACCAGTTGCTCCCGGTCAGAATGTAGCATGGAATGATGAGTGGAGCAAGAATAAAGATTTCCGGAGGTTAAAGATGAAAAAAGGATTATTAAAGAGGATTACCACTATGGCAATTATGATGTCATGTTTTGCCGGATTAGCGTTCTCTGTAAGTGCATCAGAAGCAGCAAATAATTCGGTGACAATCGTTACTTATTCTTTCCCTGCCAACAACGTCGTAGGATATAGTACGACAAAGGTGACCCCGGGGCAACATTGGCCACACGCATATATAACGTCTGTTAATTTTATTGGCGTTCCATCAAACACATGGCCATCTGGAGCACATATTAAGTCTGCTTTGTTTAATGGTACTACGCGAGTCTCCGCTTGGGCAGATTTTACTGCCATGAATCAGCCCAAACCTTCAGAAATGCTGGGATCATATTCATATAGTACTGCATATCGTGTTGGAGGCAAGACAACTGCAAGTATCGGATCAACTATAACTCAGCATTGGTACTAATCGTTTTTTATAGACACCCTGCCGGTTATTCCGGAAGGGTGTCTATAAAAACGTTCTAATAAATTGGGGAAATGAATTGATGTCACATAGAATAATCAAATGTTGTGCGCTGATCGTAGTTATGTGTAATCTGTTGTCTTCGTGTAAAAACGCCGGTGATGGTAAAGAGACATCTGATACTGCGATCGACACATCTGCTGTAACTCAGTCAGAAATAACACAGGAAAGCAAGGAAGATCCTTTCGATGGAACGTATGCGTTAGAAGTTCTCGCTGAGGACGGATCTATGCCGCAACAGGGAAGGATATACTTAGATCCTTCATATTATCGTGAAGATGGCGGCCAGAAGTATATTGCAGTAAATGAGAGTACAGGTCAGATCGTTATTGATGATGCACCCGGTTTATTATCAGAAGGAGAGCAATTCCGGGTCGACAGGGATCTTACGATAACGTTCGATAAACCGGAATATATTGCGGAATGGGATGATCCGTCTTGTCCGGAAGCCGGATTGACAATAGAAGGAACGACTTTCTATCGTAATAAAGGGAAGGTCAGGCTCAGTAAGGAGTACTGTTTTGTACACCCGTCAAGGATCGTGTATGCCGACGGTACAGTCAATGCGGAGTCAGATCCCGATAAATGGGTGCTGTGCCGGTATGACGGAGGCTTTGATGACGGCGGTACACCGAATGCTGTTACTTCTTACGACTCCTGTAAATGGGTCAGGGTTAGCGATGACTGCAAAGTGATCTTTGTCGTGGAGAATTCTGAACAGCCGGCGCAGAGTATTAATGATCTTTACGCTCTTATGGAGCAATATGCCGAAGATGATCAGAAGTATTACATGGCCGGCCTGGTATACAGAGGTGACAGTGTTGCCAAGATCACAATAGTGGTGGAGTAGGCACTATGAACAGGAGACATATTATTCCCGTAGTATTGCTGACTGCCGTATTAATATGCGGCTGCAGTAAGCGTGATGAACCTGCAGAGGATATGCCCGGCAATGCTGACGCTGCTGATACGTACTACAGTTCATATTCTCTTCCGGTAAGCGCTGATCATATAAGTGACGTTATTGATATGGAGACTCATATCTGCGTTGTCGGAGATATGGAAACAAAAGATGCGTCAGAATATACATATCGGCTGACAATGATCGACAAAGATAAACGGGAAATCTCATCTGTATGTGATGTTACATTGAATAATGCTTCAAGCTCGTTCTGTAAGACATCTGCTGACAGACTTGTCTTCACCAAATCCGGAGGATACAGTATCATCGATCCTGTAACGGGTGAGATATGTGCCGAAGAGACTATAGCGGATTTGCTGTCTGACGAATGTCCATCCGTCGCTTCATGCGGAGACGGGTTCGTCTTTATTACTTCCGAGAAGATCTACAAAGTGTCAGGTGAAGGGAAGATAGTTGATTCAACAGACATTGATGTTGATGGGACTCTGTCCTTAAGAAATGACTATTTTGTCCAGAATGGTCATGAATACCTGGTAACGACCGAAGACGGTTCTGCATTTGCCAATTATTATAAGATCGATCCTGATACTCACCGGGCGGAGCTTGCAGCGACGGATAAGACTTTCGATGTGGATCCGTGGAGTGTATTTCAATATGGAAGATACAGTTACGATGACCTTAACGGTGTGATCTATGAACTTGATATCGATCACTCGGATAAAGTAGTATGTGCATATGCTAAGAACATGCTTATAAAACCTATGTCAGGTGCAAGCGAACACTTCTATATACTGAATAAAGACCTTTTTGCTGTTAATTATTTCTACAGCGGGAATATGCAGGAGATAGTGATCATCAGCCGTGATAACACGCTTAATATGAAGGACAGGGATATTATCACGGTCGCAGGTGATTATGTTAATAATGACAAGAGTCTTGCCATGGCTGCATATCAGTATAACCTGTCCCAAAATGATTACTATGTCTCTATAGAGAATTGGGGAGATGACTATCAGTGGAATACGTCTAAAGACGCAGAGGCGCGTAATCTCCGCCTGATACAGCGGATGCAGAATGGTGATGCACCCGACATACTTTACGGTTATTCACTCGATTACAACAGTCTCGGCAAGATGGGGATCGTCGAAGATATGATGCCATATATCAGCCAAAGCAAGGTGATAACAAGAGATAAGCTTAATGATCACATGTACGATCTGATGACTAAGGACGGGCATTGTTATCAGCTGTTCAACGGATATGCGTTTAACGGGTTTTGCGGCAAGGATAATGCAGATCTTAACGGAGATCTCGGTTTCTATTCTGATACTTCGGTCAGGGATTCTGTTAAGTATCAGTATACATCTGTGGATTTCCTGAACTTTATGTTAGGATATCCGCTTGAACAACTTAGTGCGGACGGGGACTTTGTAAGCGACAGTCAGGTGACTGATGCGGTCAGCCTGGCGACAACACTGGGAACATCACCGCTTGAACAGAAAGATGCGGTTTACTTTCCTAATGATTCGGGGAGTGTCAGCTATGGTACATACGGAACTGTTCCGGGTCTGTTGAAGAAATCAGATAACGGATCGTTCAAGTTCTACGGGTTTCCGACATATGGCGGAAACACATATTGTGTTGTGCCTATGGGACTTACTGCAATATCCTCGGGAAGCAAGCATCCGCAGGCTGCTTTTGATTTCCTGGAATACCTGTATACATATGATGCACAGAGGATGGTATTGTCTGACCGTTATTTCCCGGTTTGCGATGATGTATTTGAAGAGTATAAGACAATGATGTGTGATCCGGACGGGATTCCGTCTGATGATCACATGATGATCTTTCTCGCATCGGAGCTGCTGGAACTCAGGGGAGATAAAGCCGTATACAGACAGATTCCGGATGTGTTCTTTGATGATCTTGAACGAGCTGTCAATTCTATCAACAAGGTAATGTATGTGGATTTTGCAATCTTTAACATCCTGACCGATGAACTTAATTCATATTATCTGCAGGGGAAAGATCCTAAGGAGATTGCTGTATCTTTGAGGTCAAGGCTGATGCTGTATATAAAGGAGAATGATCTGTGATAGGGGATTACACCTGATGATGTTTTTCTTTGTGTCTTTCGGGATGCTTGTAAAATGAAGATATCTATGACCAGTAGGATAAAGCTTTTTGATGATAATTACATGTGAACATCGTTTGAAACGATTTTGAAAGGGAAGCCAATTATCTATTGACGCAATCACAAATACTGTTATTCCAATGTTGGATGATAGAATTCTTAATTGTATCTTTTTTATGAGGTAGACACTGGCTTAATTGTATTAAGTCTGATATAATTAGAACAAAAGTTTTATTTTCAGGAGGAGACGGTTATGAATCCGTTATACTATCAGATGTTTAATCCGCAATATGCCAACAATGAGTACCTACGTCAGTTGCAATTGCATCAGTATGATTCAGAGCAGCGTCAAGTAATAATAAAGGCGGTTCGTGCTATTCATGACTATTTTGACGCATTTCGCAACATTGCTCCAGAGTATCAGCAGATGGCTTTTGATGCCTGTGTTGCTGCAGTAGTAGAGGAGATGAGTAAAAGGAATTGATTGTAATCGAAGTATAGAGGTGCAGTTGCAATGTTGTTAATTAACAATAAACAAATAAATGAATGCCATTCCGAAGATCTAAAAGAACTGATTGATAACCCTGATTATAGGGAATCACAACTAATTGAGTACAAGTCGGCGGTATCATTTATGGTTGTCGATAAACCTAAGAGGAGTTCTGAAATAGCAGAATTATGTAGTGATGTTTGTGCGTTCGCTAATTCGGAAGGTGGATATATATTCTTTGGAATTAAAGAAAAAGATGGAATTGCAAGTGAATTACTAGGTATTTCTATTGACAATAGAGATCGTTTTGAATTGGAGATTCGAAATAAACTGAACCGTATACAGCCAAAGGCACCCTTGTTGGAATTCTATTATATTAGTATTGATGATACGAGAGATATAGTAGTGTTGCACATTATTCACGATGATTATACGCCCTATATTCATCTGGTTGATGAGCAATCGTACAGAGTATATAAGAGATATGGTAACGGGAAAATGGTGATTGGATATACTGAAATGCGTAAAATGTTTATGCAATCAAGAACTCTTTCAGAATCAATCCTGAGTTTTAGAAAGAACAGGATAGATTATTTTTTGTTCGATGATAAGATTGATGATCGTGGTATTGTTATGTTTCATATTATTCCTCAATCATTTCAAGATACAGAAAGAAGTCTGTTTCTTAATGAACGTAAAACAGGGTTATACTTAGGAGCTGTTTTTGCTGGGACTGGAATACGCAATTATATTTCAATACCATGCGTAGACGGTTTGTATTACGTTAACGAAAGAAGCCGGGAAAGAGCGTATCTTTTCAATAATGGGGTTTTGGAGTATGTAATGCCTTTTGAGGAATACACCAGTTTATCGACGAGTAGCAGAGAATTATCGCTGAATAAGGATGAAATTTGGAATTGTATTTCTTCATTAATATGTGGTTACTATAGTGATATGGCAAAGTTGTTTGGTAACCAAAAGTATTATGCTTGTATAAGTATCATTAACGGTAAAGGAATAGTAACGCAAGTAAATCAAATTGATGAGGGGATTGCCAGATTGGATAGAAATAGAGTTTTATGTACACCATGTGTTATTAATATGTCTGATGATGATGAACGAATTGCGGATAAGAATAATCTAAAACTAGAATACTATCTTGCGTTGGGTATTAGTAAAGGTCCGGAATTAACAAAAATAGTGGAAAAGATAAAACTGTGAGTTAGTATGATTACGTTTGTTTCTATCAATGAGGATCCCCGCGAGTGAATAAGCTTGGTGTCATAATTAATAATATAAGAATGATGCCTTGCGCAAGACATTATATTAATTAATTGACGGTAACTACTTACGACTATATAATTTAGTCGTAAGCTAAGTCGTAAGTGAAATCGTAAGTTTGCAGGAGACAAGAAATGGCGATTCCTATTACAATAGAAAAATTGTTAACAGATAATATAGTTGAATGGGCGAGGATAGAGTTTAAAGAAGGCTGGAATCCTGATACAACATTGAAGACCATAAGTGCATTTGCTAACGATATAGACAATTGGGGTGGTGGCTATATTGTTATAGGGGCAAAGGAGAAAGACGGGAAAGTTGTCAGGCCTGTTAAGGGAATATCCGCGGAATCAGCGGATAAAATACAAAAGGAAATTCTTAGATATTGTAAGTATCTGAGGCCTGTTTACATTCCACAAACTGAGCCTGTCTGGTTTGATGGAAAGATGCTTCTCTTGATATGGTGTCCTGGTGGATACGACAGACCATATGCATGTCCCAAGTCTCCTGATGCAAAGAACAGTGAAAAGATATACTATATCCGCAAGTTATCCAGCACTATAGAAGCTACTGACTTAGATGTAAAGGAATTAATGTCGTTAACACATAATGTTCCGTTTGACGACAGGATCAATCCCAAAGCGGAAATGAAGGATCTTAAGTATCCTATCATCAAGAATTACCTGCAGAGTGTAAATAGCAGTTTGATTATCGACATTGATAACTTGGATACAGTGCAAATTGCAAAGGATCTAAGAATCGCAGATGGACCAACGGAATACTATAAACCGCTGAATGTTGGTCTGTTGTTCTTTAATGATCACCCGGAAACGTTTTTTCCATATAGTCAGATTGAGGTTGTCAATATCCCTGATCCAACAGGTCAGGGAATGGAGGAGCGAGTTTTCGCAGGCCCAATTGATGACCAGTTACGAAATGCCCTTAACTATATTAAGAATAATATAATTGCCGAGAGAGTCTTTAAAGTTCCTGGACAAGCAGAAGCTGTAAGGGTAAAAAACTATAGCTATGAGGCAATAGAAGAATTCTTATCGAATGCTATTTATCATAAGTCTTATCAGCTTCATGAACCGATTACAGTTAGAATCGAATCTGACAAAATAGAGATAACCAGCACTCCTGGTCCTGATCGATCAATATCCGATGATGATATAAAGAATTATCAGATGAGGACGAGGAGATACAGAAATAGAAGGATAGGCGATTTCCTTAAAGAATTGCACCTTGTTGAGGGAAGAAACACCGGCATCCCAACCGCAATAAGGGCAATAAAAGAGAATGGTTCTCCGCTGCCATTACTTCTTACAGATGAAGACCGCTCATATTTTTCTGTTATCATTCCAATACATGAAGCCTTCTTGAATGATAATAATATTAAAAACATTTCTGCTTCAGATATTGACAAAGCGTCACCTAAGCGTAGAACTAAAGAACAGATAAAGGCCTTAATACTGGATGCGTTGTCAGTTGAAAGCATATCGGCCAACGAGTTGAATAATAAGCTTGGGTATTCCGGAAACGCCTCTAAAACCTTTAGGAGTTGCATAGATGAATTGATCGCTGAGGGGAAAATACGGTATGCGGCGGAGAGTAAGCAAGATTCAAAGAATGTGTTGATACTAAATCAGTAAAAATCAAATTATACAGAATTATGCTCTTCGCGAAGGAGTTGATTTAGATGACAAAAGAACAGCATTATAATTCAGAAATCAATCATATAGTATGGAAAAGGGTGTTTTTTGGATTGAATCAATGAATGCAACGGAAGTCTTAAGACTGAGAAAGGAAAAGCTGTATGAGAATTGTTCGAGTCAAAATAAAAAACTACAGAAATCTTGAGCACATAGATATTGAGTTAGACAGCATAGTAGTTCTTATAGGTGAAAATAACAGTGGAAAGTCCAATTTCCTTCGAGCACTTTCTATTCCACTTACATCAGATGATTCTGGAAATACTAAACGCCTATCTTGGTATGATATCAACAAGAAAGCCAAGAATCAGTATTATGATTTCCTAGCGAATAATCGAGACTCTATTATCAACGGATCGATATCTATAGAAAAGTTCATGAGTTATGTGCCTACTGTAAGTATTCAGATTTACCTCAAACCTGAAGATAACGAGCATTATAATGTGAACGATATACTAGTTAAGGATGACGAATGGTATGGTGGGATTACATACCACTTTTGT
Source organism: Mageeibacillus sp. UBA3708 (assembly GCA_002371375.1). Classification (GTDB taxonomy): domain Bacteria; phylum Bacillota; class Clostridia; order Saccharofermentanales; family Saccharofermentanaceae; genus Saccharofermentans. Next base: position 8,012 of record DFIB01000182.1, read on the forward strand.
AGTATGACGGGCATGTCCCGAACCTCGGGTGAAAGTCCCGAGGGGCGTAGTTGCCGACGAACCTTAAAGCGACTTGCAAGGTTTGTACCGTGAGGTACAGGCGAGAAGAAGCAATAGCGAAACCGTGGCTCGACGGACAGAAATCTGATATTAAGGCGTATTGAGCGGATGAGATGGC
>DFIB01000121.1 GCA_002371375.1 Mageeibacillus sp. UBA3708
GATCCTTCGATCAGGTTCATCTTCATTCTGCCGTCTTCGCACTTCTGCCAGTCGATCCTGACAGTCTCAACTCCCGTGAGTCTGCCATCACCGTCCCTGACAAAGCTCTTTACGGTCGTCTCATACACGCGGGGATCCTTCCCGAAGACGGCGATCGACTCCTCCTGACCGTAATCAGTCTTGAGTACCTTCGGCCATTCGGGCCAGGGATTATTTTCTGCGCGCTCCTTTGGCGGCATAGGCATCATTTCGAGCTGCGTAACCGATTTGCAGCCATGCCTGATGCATGTTCCGACACAGTCATTGCCTGTGTCACCGCCACCGATGATCACGACATCCTTATACTTGGAACTGATGTAATCGGTCTCCGTTATGTTGGCCGACAGCATCTTGCGTGTCGTGGACGAGAGAAAATCAACAGCGAAATAAATGCCTTCCCCTTCTCTTCCCGGAGCATTGATATTACGCGGATTGCGTGATCCGCACGCCAGCACCACCGCATCATATCCGTCGATGATGCTCTGCGCCGTAACATCTTTTCCCACGTCGGTATTGAACCTGAATTCCACTCCCTCGGACTCCATGAGACTGATCCTTCTCTGAATGATCCTTTTGTCGAGTTTCATGTTGGGAATACCATACATGAGAAGTCCGCCCGCCCTGTCGTCTCTCTCGAACACGGTCACGGAATGACCTCTCCTGTTGAGCCAGTGTGCAGTGGACAGACCTGCAGGGCCTGAGCCTATCACGGCTACTCTCTTTCCGCTCTTTTTGGCGGGTATCTCGGGCTTTACATGACCTGTCTTGAATCCTCTCTCGATTATCGCATGTTCGTTGTCGCGCACTGTCACGGCATCTCCGTTGAGGCCGCACGTGCATGCTTTCTCGCAGAGTGCCGGGCACACTCTCGAAGTGAACTCCGGGAAAGGATTTGTCATTGTGAGCCTGTCGCACGCCTCATCCCAGAACCCCTTGTAGAGAAGGTCGTTCCAATCGGGACAAAGATTGTTCAGAGGACATCCCGACACCATCCCGCAGATCGGCTTGCCGAACTGGCAGAAGGGCACACCGCAATCCATGCACCGTGCTGCCTGCTTCCTTCTCTCATCATCAGACAACGGTGTGTGGAATTCGTTGTATGACTTGATCCTCTCCATGGGATCCAGTCCGCTGTTTCCGACTCTTCCATATTCCATAAAACCGCCTGTTTTACCCATATGGATCACCCGTTTACCCTTTCCTGGAAAGCTCTGATCTTTGCTTCGTCCTCATCAAGACCTTCGCTCCTGTATTTCGCGATCGCAGCCATCATCGCCTTGTAATCATGAGGCACGACCTTCTTAAACTTGTGCACATATTCGTCAAAGTTATTAAGGATCGTCTGACCAAGGTGTGACGACGTCCTCCTGACATGCTCTTCTATCAGATCCTTCAATACCTTCCTGTCAGCTTCATCCGTGATCCTCGAGAACCCTACAAGAGACTTGTTGAGCTTGGTGTACAGGTCATTCTCCTCATCGAGGACATACGCTATACCACCGCTCATTCCCGCAGCGAAATTCTTGCCCACCGTACCGAGTATTACCGCAACACCGCCGGTCATGTACTCGCATCCGTGGTCACCCACGCCCTCGCAGACGACCGTGGCACCGGAGTTTCTGACGCAGAATCTCTCGCCGGCCACACCGTTGATGAACGCCTTGCCTGACGTCGCACCAAAGAGCGCAACATTGCCCGCGATTATGTTCTCATCAGCTCTCAGCTTAAAATGCTCCGGTGCAGACAGACTTAATATTCCTCCCGACAATCCCTTGCCGAAATAATCGTTCGCATCTCCCTCCACATTGATCGTAAGTCCGTTGGGGATGAATGCACCGAAGCTCTGCCCTGCCGATCCCTTACAATTGACCGTGAACAGATCATCTTCAAGAGTGTCGGCATACCGGCGCGATATCTCCGCGCCGAATAGCGTACCGACCGTCCTGTTGAGATTGGTTATGCTTATGTCCATGCTATGCCTGCTGCGCGACTCAAATGCCTGCGCAAATCCGGGGATTATCACGCTCTCGTCGATCGTCTTGCCGAGGTTGAAATCATAGACATCCTCAGGATAGAAATGCTTCTTCACATCCGTCCTTCCGCTGTACGGATCTGACAGGATTATGCTCGTATCAATACCTGCAGGATGAGATCCTTCGGGGAAAGACTTCTTCCTGAGAAGGTCTGATCTTCCCACCAGCTCATCAATGCTCCTGATGCCGAGAGATGCCATGATCTCGCGCGTCTCCTGAGCTATGAATGTCATGAAATTTATAACGTATTCCGGCTTGCCCTTGAACCTCTTCCTGAGCTCGGGGTTCTGCGTTGCAACGCCAACCGGACACGTATCGAGATTACATACCCTCATCATGACGCACCCCATAGTGACGAGCGGTGCCGTTGCAAAACCGAATTCCTCCGCGCCGAGCATAGCCGCTATGACAACATCACGTCCCGTGAGAAGCTTTCCGTCAGCCTCTATGACGACCTTGGATCTCAGATTGTTCTGTATGAGTGTCTGGTGAGTCTCTGCAACACCCAGCTCCCATGGAAGTCCCGCATTATGGATCGAGCTTGCAGGTGCTGCACCCGTACCTCCGTCATAGCCGGAGATCAGGACAACTCCCGCACCCGCCTTTGCAACACCCGATGCGATAGTACCTACGCCCGATTCTGATACAAGCTTTACTGAGATCCTTGCATCCTTGTTGGCGTTCTTAAGATCGTAGATAAGCTGTGCCAGATCCTCAATAGAGTAGATATCATGATGAGGCGGAGGGGATATCAGCGCAACACCCGGAGTCGAATGACGTGTCTTGGCGATCCAGGGGTAGACTTTCTTGCCGGGCAGGTGTCCGCCCTCGCCTGGCTTTGCTCCCTGTGCCATCTTGATCTGAAGTTCTTTGGCGGAGATAAGGTATCTTGATGTTACTCCGAACCTTCCCGATGCGACCTGCTTGATCGCCGAGCAGCGGTCTTCATCCGTACCCTTGGATGCGATCCTCTCGTGGTCTTCACCACCCTCGCCGCTGTTGCTCTTGCCGCCTAATCTGTTCATGGCGATCGCCATGCATTCATGTGCTTCTTTGGAGATCGAACCATATGACATTGCACCTGTCTTGAACCTCTTGACGATGCTCTCGACGGGCTCGACCTCATCGATGCTTATGCCGCCGTTCTCGGGATAAATGAACTCCAGCGTACTCCTCAAAGTGACATGACGGTTCTCCCTGTTGATCACGCCCGAGAACTGCTTGAAGAGATCGTAATCACCCGACCTGGTTGCCTTCTGGAGAAGCAGGATCGACTCGGGATTGTACAGGTGGTCTTCCTTGTCTGAACGCGACTTATGCCATCCGTTGATGCGCAGCGAATCAGGTATCGTAAGATCTTCCGGATCGTATGCACTGTCATGAAGCCTTATGGTCCTGTCCTCTATATTCTTGAGCGTGATGCCACCGACCCTGCTCGTGGTGTCGGGGAAATAAGCATCCATCAGCTCCTTGCCGATACCAAGAGCCTCGAAGATCTTCGAACCCTGATATGATTGTATCGTCGAGATTCCCATCTTGGCGCTGATCTTGACTATGCCGTGCACGATCGCGGACGTGTAGGCCAGGCTCGCCTCCGTGTAGTCCTTATCGATCATTCCCGTGCTTATAAGCTCGTGGATCGAATCGAAAGCGAGATACGGGTTGATCGCACTTGCGCCGAATCCCATGAGCGTCGCGAAATGGTGAACCTCACACGGCTCGCCCGATTCCAGTATGATCGATATTGAAGTGTTCATTCTCGTCCTTACAAGGTAAGACTCCAGCGCCGCGACCGCCAAAAGCGACGGAATCGCGACATGCTCCCTGTCCACTCCCCTGTCTGTAAGTATCAGTATCGCGGCACCTTCCTCATGCGCTTTATCGGCCTGCCTGTAGAGATTATCTATTGCATCCTTGAGCGATGTTCCGCGCTCATAGAGCATGCTTATATCTCTTGTCTTGAGACCTTCAAGATCGGCATGCCTGATCTTCATAAGATCAATATTGGAGAGCACGGGATTGTTGATCTTGAGAACGCGGCAGTTCTCCTCTCTCTCTTCGAGGACATTGCCTGCGATGCCAAGGTAGACTGTCGTATCTGTTATTATCTCTTCTCTTATGGAGTCGATCGGGGGATTCGTTACCTGAGCGAACTTCTGTTTGAAGAAATCGAACAGCGGCGGATCCTTCTCGGAGAGAGGAGGTACAGGGGAATCGACACCCATGGCAGCGGTCTCCTCGATGCCGTTAAGGCACATGGGGATCAGAGAATTCTTCAGATTGCCGTAGCTGTATCCGAAGGCCTTCTGCTGGATACGGAGCTCCTCTCCTCTTATGCGGATCGGCTTTTTATTCTCTTTCTGAAGTTCACTCAGGTTAACGAGCATCTGATCGAGCCATTCACCGTAAGGCTGCCTTCTCTCGAAGCCCTTCTTGAGTTCCTCATCGCTTATCAGCCTTCCCGAATGCGTGTCAGCCATGAGGATCTTGCCCGGGCGCAGACGGTCCTTCCTGAGGACTGTGTTCTCGTCCAGGTCGGACAGCGCTCCCACCTCGGAAGATATTATGAGAAGTCCGTCTTCGGTGATGTAATACCTTGACGGTCTCAATCCGTTGCGGTCGAGTGTGGCACCAAGGATATCGCCATCCGTAAAAATAATTGATGCGGGACCGTCCCACGGTTCCATCATCGTCGCATAATACTGATAGAAAGCTCTCCTCTCGCGGCTCATCGTCCCGATATGCTGCCAGGGCTCCGGGATCAGTACCGCCATGGCAAGTGCAAGCGGCATACCGCACATCTCCATGAACTCGAGAGTATTATCGAGCCTTGCCGAGTCGGAGCCGGTCACGTCCAGGAGCGGATAGATATCGTCGAGCCTGTCCTCGAGTACTGAAGAATGGAGAATATTCTCACGGCTGAGCATCTTGTTCATGTTGCCCGTGATCGTATTGATCTCGCCGTTGTGTACCATGATCCTGTTAGGATGTGATTTCTGCCAGCTGGGGTTCGTATTCGTCGAGAATCTCGAATGAACTATTCCAATCGCGGATACAAAATCCTCTTTGTTGAGATCTTCATAGAATGAGCGGAGCTGTCCCACCAGGAACATGCCTTTATAGACCACTGTACGGCACGACAGCGAACAGACATATGTATTCTCATCCGCCTTCTCGAAGAGGCGTCTGGCTACATATAAGCGCCTGTCAAAGGCAAGATCCGTATCAGCATCCTCCGGCCTTGCTACAAATGCCTGCATTATCGTCGGCATCGTATCAAGAGCCTTGCTTCCGAGCACGCCGGGATTTACCGGAACCTTACGCCATCCGAGGAATGTCATCTTCTCTCTGCTGATGATCTCCTCGAAAGTCTTCATCGCCTTCTTATACAGCTCTTCCGTCTGCGGCATGAAGAACATTCCTATGCCGTAGGATCTCCTGCCGCCGAGGCTTATGCCGTCAGCTGCCGCTGCCTTTACAAAATAATCATGAGGGATCTGAAGAAGGATTCCTACACCGTCACCCGTCTTGCCCTCTGCGTCCCTGCCGGCACGGTGCTCAAGAGTCTCGACTATCTTGAGGGCTCCGTCAACAACTCTTCTCTCCTGCAGGCCGTTAATGTTGACTACTGCGCCGATGCCGCAGTTATCATGCTCGAAAGCAGGATCATAAAGTCCCTGCGCCTTAAAGGGTTCGTTCACTCTGTAGTTGTCCATACCGCTTATTACTCCCTTCGAACAACAAAAAAGACGCTTACCTTGCAGAGTGATCTCTGCAGATAAGCGTCCTTGCCAGTTGTATTTAATTAGGTGAATTATGCTACTGCGATCCCGGATTGTCAATACCGGTATTCCCGTTCCTGCTGACGTCATCAATCAGTTTATTGATCCGGCTAAGAGTCTTCCTGTCTTCAGATTCCCAATAAACACAATCTGCCCAACCGTTATCAGTAAACAGTTTATTCATCGCAGGCCTCTTTTAACTCATGTCGCTTTGCCCGGCCCTCCTCAAGCTGTTTCCTGTACGTCGATAATTTTGCTTATCACAAAAAACCTGTTGACACACCTTTCAGCGAGTGCTAATATTCCCACATGCAAAGGTGCAGTGAGAGTTTATCCCGCTGCACCTTTATCAATTTTATGCAGATGATAAGAATCCGTCACAATGGTGTGATACCTTTGGGCGGATTCTTTTCTTTTGCAAAAGAAGGAGGAATTGTTATGTTAGAAGACGTTTTATCATCAGTAAATGATCAGATCTTCGGTGTGTGGTTTCTTGCCGGAGCAGCATTGGTCTTCTGGATGCAGGCAGGTTTTGCCATGGTCGAGACGGGCTTCACAAGAGCCAAGAACGCCGGCAACATCATCATGA
>DFIB01000051.1 GCA_002371375.1 Mageeibacillus sp. UBA3708
TTTTACAGGAACGTTTACTCTGCGTGCGCAGTAACTCTGTTCCGGTAATTTTTAAAAAAGCAATTATGGGGAATTACGTTCAAAAATGCCTTGAATTCCCCGGAGTGTTCCCAAATCTAATGCTAAAAATGACTGAAACGGGGAATCGTTATCCAGTAACACTGCGCGCAAATTTCTTGCCGATCCATACATCGCTGTTAGCTCACGAATAGCAATGTTACCGGCGACTGCGACAAAGATACTTCCTCTCAAACTCCTCCACCGGCACCGGCTTGCTATAATAATACCCCTGAATCACATTGCATCCAAGCGCACGCAAAACATCAACCTGTTCCTTCCGCTCCGCGCCTTCAGCAAGGCACTTAAACCCGAGCTCCCGTGCCAGCGTGATAATATGCCTTATAACTATCAGATCCTGCTCGCGGTCATTACCCGTGCCGAGCTTATCCACAAAACTCTTATCTATCTTCAGCGTGCCCAGCGGCATCTCCGTAAGCAGCGACAGCGACGAATACCCTGTCCCGAAATCATCCATCGATATCTTGAACCCCTGCTCCCGCAGACTTTCAAGAACCCGGATCATATGCTCTTTATCATCATAAGCCGCACTTTCCGTAAGCTCAAAATCAATCAGCTCGTGACTGACTCCATACCGGTCAACGATTCCCGTCAAATGTTCAATAATATCAGAATCATATAACCTCTTGCGCGACAGATTAACCGACACCGGATACAGCGGCTTCCCTTCCGACTTCCACTTCACGAGCGCCTTACACACTTTCTCAAGCACGATATCATCTATCTTGCCGATCGTACTGTCCTTCTCAAAGAACGGAATAAAGCGTCCGGGCGACAAAAGCTCCTTGCCTTTGTAATTCCACCTGATAAGCGCTTCGGAACCTGATATGACCTCTTTCCCGGAATCAAACTTCGGCTGCAGATACACGTGGAATTCGTCATTCGCGATGGCCGTATCCACATACGCTTTGATAAAATCACCCCACGTAATATCATCGTGCATCCTGTCGGTATAGATCGTGATATCCGTCTTCTTCTGGTTCACGCCAAGCGCCTGCGCCATCTTCCCGGCATCCGCAACCCTGTTTCCCGAAAGGATCGTCCTCTGCATCGGCACCACGCCGCACCTGTAATAGATCCTATAAGACGGATCCTCATCAAGCCGCGACAGTTTATCGAAAAACTCTCCCAGGACCCTGACCGTCTCATCCTCAGGCATATCCTTGATCATCATCGCGAAATTGTCGTTATGGCACCTCGCGCTCGCATAAACAAAATCAGCATCTTTCATCGCCTTCACGACGTTGCACAGCACCTTGTTTCCGATGTTATGCCCGTACGCCTCATTAATGACGCGAAACTCTTTTATATCAAAGTGAACGAACGCATAATCGCTGATATTGCTCTGCGCCGGAAGCTCAAGAAAAGCGACCAGATGGTTCCATGTATAATGCTTCGTAAGCGGGTCTGTAAATGCCATCTCGTATAACTGATCTTTATCAAATCTGTCAGGCTCACCTGATATGATGTCCCCCGCGATCTCGTCGTTAAGACTGCACTCATAGAGGATGCGCATCTTCTTTGAATAAGCAAATACCGCGATTACGTCTGAAGTGTCCCTAATCGACAGGTCGCTGTACAGTCTGTGCGCCGCGCTGTCGCCAGCTGCTCTCATAAACAGATTCGTAATCGCGTCACGGTCAATGGCAATCTCATCGTCCATCTCAATGGAGAAATAATAAGAGCCGCCAAGTCTTATCGATGCAAGATCTTCAGGATAGCTGATTCCGTCATCGTCCGGTCTGAACTCAATACCGATCACCGGCCTGTCCAAAGACTTTATAAGAAAAACTCCGGGATAATCGTAAACCCCAAACGCACCTGCGTACTTACCGATCTCATCCGGTATGATGCCCCGCGCAAAGCGCGCCAGATCATCCTCCGACGCATCTATGTAGTACAGCAGCCTGTCAGGCTTATACAGTTGATTCAGTTTGTTTACAAACATAGCACTTTGTTAATCAGTAAATGTAAATCTCTTTACGAGATTATCATGATCGTCAGTTATGATTTCATATCATATAATCATTATATTAGTGATTTGCGGATAACTCAACGAGGGATTAAACCGATTCAGCTTTCGTGAAAAAATAGTCACATATAAACTTGGAAGGAGAATAAACCTCATGGATGAGACAAATAATAACAACGAACTTAATCAAGCTGCCCTGGAACAGGTCGTGGGCGGCAAGGGCAAGAATAAGGAATGCAACCCGCATGATTACGTCAAGCCCACATGGTTTACAGACAGCCCCTATCTATTTGCAAAAGAAAATGGGTCCCGAAGGGCCCATTCATCTGGTGGGGCTGGTGGGACTTGAACCCACACGATTTATGGTCGGCAGATTTTGAGTCTGCTGCGTCTGCCATTCCGCCACAACCCCGTAGCAAAGATGATTATATTGAATCGGCTATATTTTGTCAAATCAGATCTTGACCTCAAAGACCGACATATCCGCAGGCTTCGATCAGCCTCTGCCCTTCTTCGGACAGCAGCCAGTCGGCAAGTTTCTTCACATTAGGATTATCATTATCCTTGCGGTAAACAACATAAAAATTCGCGGTTATGGGGTATGTGCCGTTGCGGATGTTATCTGCATCGGGATACACGCCGCCCACAGACAGCATCTTAACGTTGTCGTTGGATACCATGCCGGACAGGTAGAACCTGAACGAATAACCGATCGTTCCTCCGAAGACAGACATGGGATTGCGCGAAGTTATCATCCGGTCCTGCATGAACTTCTCCATCATCGTCTGGCTTCCCGATCCCTTGATTCGTGTGAGCGGGTTGATCATTCTCGAAGGTCCGCCCACCTCACTCCAGTCGGTGATCTCGCCCCTGTAGATCGACCTGATCTGATCGACGGTCAGAGAATCGACCGGGTTGTCCTTGTTTACGAAGAACACAAATGCCTCCAGCCCCACGGGTACGATCTCAAGTTCCACTCCCCGCTCAGATGCATACGCAATCTGCTCGGCCGACGGATGAGCCGTGAAGAACAGATCGACATTTCCATCCACCAGGGCATTAAATCCGCGGACCGTATTCTGATACTTCATCGCGCTGTCCTGCGCGAAATTCTCTCCGTAGTAGTTATCATCCGAGAACACTCCGCCCTCGTACTTAACGCACCCTTCCGGGTAGCAGCTGTCGATTACTGAGGCATACACGGGAACAAGCGCCGCCGCGCCGTCAAGAACCGGAAGATCGTCATCCGCCGTAAACCGGAGTGAGGAACCGGTCCTCGCCAGCTTCGAGTCCTTCTCGAACGGAAGGTAGAGACTGACATCTATCATTTTCAATTGGGACGCGCCGCTGAAATTATTGCGCAGGCGCCGCGTGATCGTGAAGTAAAGCCCCGCATTAACGAGCACAAAAAAGCATATTGTCAGGATAACCGCGATCAGTCTCTTCATGGCCAGAACTCCTGCGACACAAAGTAGATGATCGACGAGTTCTCGTAGGCATAGATTATATAACCTACATGAGCACATGTAAGGAGTACGCCTATTACCGCAATAGCGATGAGGATCTTACGGAAACGTTTGTTGTTCATGTCACATGCTTCTCATCGCCAGAGCCGCAATGACCATAAGTCCGATCAGAATTATGCCTGTAATGCAGACGAGCACCAACGATACAACAAACAGTACGACGGAATAAGTCTTGCGCTTGCGCCCTTCTCTTTTGGCACGGATTCCGTCCCTGATAAAAAGGATCAGCGACACGACAAAGAACACCGCGATCAGGAACGGGATCCCCCAGAATATGATCTCATCAATGATCATATTCCACTGCGCCTGACTTGACCGCTTTAATGCTGAAGAAAAAAGTTGAACCATATCATACTCCCCGCTGAATTAATCCAACCCCATTATAACACAGGATGTATGATCATTTCTTGCGGACGAGCCTGCTCTCTACTATCTTGAACAGAGCCGGATACAGTCCCAGCAGCACAAAAACGATCACAAAATATCTCATTGCCCTGACTGACAGCGAGATCAATGTACCGTTGCGAAGGAATTCCTCGCTGAACGGGAGCTTCAGCAGATAGTTGAGCAGCGCGAAAGCACCGAGCCCTACTCCCACCCTGAGAACACAGAAGAGAGGATTACGTGTATTCTCAAACTTGACGAACTTCTCCTCCACCGGCATCGCCAGGAACACGCCCGCCATAACGCCCAGCGTCGAGAAATAGTCTTCCGTCCTGCAATAGAACAATCCGATCAAAGTGATCGCGAATATAATAAGGTTGACTATCCATCTGCGCTTGACTTTGCTGTTGAGGAAGAACACACCGAACGATATCACATAGCCCATGATCCATCCGATAATAACGTCCGTGGGATAGTGAACGCCCAGCATCACGCGCGATAATCCGACTATAAAAGGCAGCACCACCGCACACACCTTGAAGATACGCTTTCTCTTCTCCAGCGCCATGAAAGAATAGACACAAGCACTGTTTGTCGCATGAGCACTCGGGAAGGAATAACCCTGCGCCGCAATATCCATGACGCTGCTCTCTGTCGTAGTCGGTGCCTTGAGGCACTTGATCTCAGGGATATCCATATAAGGCCTTCTCCTGAGAGCCACATTCTTGACCAGCGGATTCCACGCGACTGTCGTCACTATGGCAACTCCGATCCTCTTGCCGAGTTCCTTATCGTAGCACCAGTAAATAAAAATGAGTATGACAACAAGGACCATCGTCTCGCCAAAAACAGTAAACAACGCCCCCAAATACTTACCCGCCTCACCAAGCAGGTTCTGAAGCCAGATCATAAACTGAGCTTCGATCTCAAAATAAAATGTATTTCCATCCATGAGCTATACTATTTCCCCGAATTTGTATGATACAATAAATGGCGATTCAAAATCAATCAAAAATCTTTATGTAGTATGAGGAGACCTGTTATGAAAAAGTTTTTGGCAACTGCAATGATCGTATCTTCACTATTCTGCCTCTGCTCATGCAAGGATTACAAGAATAATATCTTCTTTGAGAACAAGACAGGCGAAGTGATTGACGGTATTTACGTAAGCTCTGAAGACTCAGATCAGTGGGGCGACAAGATGAACGAAGATTCCGTCAAGTCCGGAAGCACGCTTACGATCCCCAAGGAGAAGCTCGTTAACGGCGAAGGCAAATACGATGTAGGCGCCATCGACCACAAGGGCAATAACTACGATATTTACGAGGTGAACATCACGATCGGCGACACACTCACCCTCTCCGAGAAAGACGGCGTTGCGATCCTCACTGTGACTACATCAAGCGGAGACACAAAGGATTACACAGGCGAAGAGATCTACAACAAAGAGAAGGAAGACTGACAGTCTCTGTTTTTGCGTAATCTTCTACTACTCTGCCATCGCGCCGGACTCACCCAGCACGTATCCGTCAACAGTCGTATTGCTGAGCATCACACCCGAATCGTCGAAATAATACCAGACCTTGCTTATCTTCTTCCAGCCCGTCACCATCGCTCCGGATCCGGCGAAATAATACCATTCGCCGTCGACAAGCCTCCACCCGGTCACCATTGCTCCCGAATCTTTGAGATAATAAGTATCCGAATCCACACATACAAACCCTGTCTGCATGACACATTCTTCATCGAGGTAATACCAGTATCCTCCGTCCTTGAGCCAGCCTGTTTTAGCATCTCCGTTGGAGGAGAAATAATACCAGTTATCTTCAATGAGCTTCCAGCCGGTTAACATTTCGCCGCCTTCCGCAAAGAAGTATTTCCGCCCGCCTATATCGTGAAGTCCGGTATACATGTAGCCGTCCTCGCCGAGGTAGTACCACTTGCCGCAGATCTTGCGCCATGACGAGATTATCTGCACACCATTCTCATCGAAATATTTATAACCATTCTCATCCTTCTCCCACCTGCCGGGATCGTTGACCGCGGAGGGATCGGGTCTCCTGTAGATGTACACGCCGTAACCGCGTCCCGAACCGCTGCCGGTATTGGCAAATGCCCATATCGCCTGAAGCTTAACTGTTTTGCCGGCGCCCGGATCGGAATAATGCGAAGGCCACGTAGTCTTGCCGCCGTGGCTGTTGACTCCGGATTTGATGCCGGCATATATGCTGACATGCTCGGCTGCCGTTGTCTGATAATTGACCGTCGAATTCCAGACCCAGACGAGGATGTCACCGGGCTTTGCCTTGTTTGCGATCCAGTCGCCTAGTTTAATAGCTGAATATGCATCTATTCCGTTATACTTGCGGTATGTATTATTATAGGCAACAAGAGTGTACCCGTTAGATACCATCTGCCCGCGCAGATTGGATGAACTTGAGGTGACCTTTATCTTGCCGGGATAATAACTGCAGTCATGCATTACGGTGCTTACATAACCCGCACATGTGGGAGCAGCCATCTTGCCTACGAGGCTTTTGCAGTACTTCTCGGTATCATTCCATGTCGGACGCTTGGGCGAATCCGTGTTTGCCGCAACACTTAACGGATTCATGAGATTAACTGCCATAGCTGCCGCCAGCAGTATGATAAACGGTCTTCTAATCAAAACAGATGTTCCTCCTGTTCACGTAATCTTTGATCGCAGCGGCGATCAGCTTGTGCCCTTCCCCGTTGGGATGGATGCCGTCTTCGCAGAGATAATCAGAGTAATTCTTGCGTTCGAGGAATATCGAGGTGATGTCGATTATGGGAACATCATTAGCGATCGCCAGCTTGAAGATCTCGATATTATAACGCTCATGCCAGTTGGTGATGTACTGCTTGTCATAGCGCATCCACCTCATGATATTGTCACCTGATATACCCTTTGATATATGAGCAAAATACCTGGATGAATCGATCGGCGGCAGAGACAGCAACACCGGCGTTTTGCCCAGGGACTTGATCGCGTTGATGATGTTGGTGTAAGCCTCCACAAAATCAGATATCGTACTCATCGGAAGATGGCCTTCGTCAGGGCGCTCTGCCACTTCTTTCCAGTTGAAATCACAGTCATTGCCGCCGAATTCAAGGATGACATATTCCCCGGACGACTCCCTGATGATATCCAGATTCCGTTCGAAAATCGCTTCTCCCTTTGTGACGGTGACGCCGAACCTCGCCTTGTTCTCGATTACGATCCCGAAATACTCTTCGCATATCTTCTGGAACGAAGAGTCAGCCACTCTATAGTGCTCATCTTCGTAGATGACACCCTTGAGAACAGAATCACCAAAAGCAGTCAGAGTCTCCATACCTATCCTTATGCCGCAGCCCTCTTCTCAAACAAGACAAGTCCGCACTCTGTCGGATGATCAAGAATGACGCTACCCTTGCCTGACATCTTGTGGAACAGGAGCATCGCAGATATCAATATATCTCCTGAGCCTCCGATGATCTGAATGATACCGATGGCCAGGACCAGAGGATTTGCAATAAAAACGGACACGACACTTATGCCGATGCCGAGGATCGTCATTGGCATGAGGGAACCGAAGATGTAAAGAGGCTTTGACAGAGGTGAAGAACATGTGCAGTAAGGCGTGAGATTCTCCTTGATAAAACCGAATTCTATATCCTTGAACCCGTGCTCTGCACCGAAATGCCAGCAGAATCCGTGTATGCCTTCATGAACGGCTGCCAGCACGATATAAGACACCACGAAGACCGCCAGACCGATGAAGTACTCGGTTGAGAAATTCCCGAATAGTCTGTTGATCCCCCAGTTGCCGTTGCGCAGATAATAGGCGGTAATGACCGCCGCAACAAAGGGCAGTGTCAGCAGTATCCCGACAAAATTCGCCTTTGCTATAGATATCGTCAGATCCTTTCTGACGAACCCCTTAGATGTCAAGTCATCCGACTTGACCTTAAAATTCTCACTGCGCCTTAATTCGGCCTCTGTAAGCGCCCTCTCCTTCCCTGCCATTTACATCACCCCTCCGATTGAGCTGTCTTGTTCAAATGAAGCTCCGTCACCTGTCCTCCGAAAGCAAGCACGTTCTCACGGTAGCACACATCCTTGTCTTCATAAGAGTCAGAATTCCATGCAGCCTTGCTCCTCGTGACGGTACGCGGATCGTAATTCCCGGCAACCTTTCCGTCCGGGCCTCTCCTGAGTCCCTGGAAGTACGTTCCGTCGTAAGTGATCTTCTCACCGTTCTTGGACTTGTAATGCAACTTGAATATGATGACGACTCTGTTATGACCGTCAGTTGCTTTGTTGATAAGATATGCGCTGTCGAATTCAACGGACTCGAGCGAGTAATCCACCCACTTATTCTTGACCAGCTCGCGCACGCCATGCCTGGATTTGATCTTCGCTTTCTGAGCGGAATCGATCATGTTATCCAGCATCTCGTCAGTGACATCGGATGCGTCGATGTCGTACGGATCTCTTGAGGTGGCCCTCGCCGATTCGATCATCTCTTTGAACGAAGGCATTATGCCGGAGGATACCATGAGCTTGTAGCTGCCATAGAAGATCCCCGCCATGATGAGGAGAGCGATCAGGCAGCCGAACTGCGAACTGACCTTCTTGCTGAACTGTTCCTTCTTAACGCGCTTATACTCACGCTTCTCGGCAGCGATCCGTGCCTCTTCCTCCTGACGGTGCCTGATCTCGAGCAGTTCCTTCTCATGCTCGAACTCACGCTGTGCGCGCTCGTCCTCCGTCTGGAGCTTCTCGTACTCTACGTCAGAGTCATCGTAATCGATCGCGAAAGCGCCGCCGCATGATTTGCAGCAGAGATTGTCGCCCACCCTTTCGAGCGCGCCGCCGCAATTGGGACAAGTAAGATTGACTAATTTCATTAATGTGCACCCTCCACTTTATATCCGGCTTCAGATAATACTCTGACAGCTTTATCATAATTCTCCTCTTTGACAAGGATGTAATCGGTGTTGTAAGTTGATACCGCGAATATTCCGATGCCGTTGTCAGCCAGAATACCTGATATGCGTGACAGTATCCCGATAAGAGAGAAATCAAGCACGCCGCAGATCCTGAAGGACCTCCATCCGTCCTCCCTCTCCGTAGTATTGACCGGAGTGTCTTCCGTTCTGCATACAAGCGAGATCTCCTCATCGGTCCTGCCTATAAAATAGAATTCCCTGCTCAAGTCGATATCTGCAATATCGGCAACCTTACAGACCGTAAGATCATACGGCAGCTGCAAAAGCTCCATAACACACCCCTCCAAACCCGGACTATTTCTCATTATACTTGCGTTTATTGAACTTTTCTACCCGCAAATCCGCCACCATGATGTATTCTTCGCTGTTCTCGCCAACTGTTCGAAAGCTGGCATTCTCATACATCCTCACGGCGTAATTATCCTTCTGTACGGCAAGAGATGCCCTCTCAAAGCCTTCCCGGGCCAACAGTCTCAGCAATTCTCTCAGCATCTCCGTTCCGGTCCCCTGCCCGCGGTATTCCTTGTAAAGAGATATTGCCAGCGAAGGCGTGTCATCATCTACATGCCCGTAATCATTCATTATCCGCGACCACGCCGCGCCGACAATGCGTTTGCCGTCATCTGCCACGACGCAGAAATCCCCTCTTCCCGTGCCGAAATCCCGGTAATACACGGCAAGCTCCGGCCGCTCCACAATCTCCCGCGGCGGCGGTGTGACGCCCCCGGGAATGAAGATCGCCTCATAAAGGAAATCTCTCAGGAGATAAACCTCATCATCTCTAATCCTCCGGATCATCATTTGTTCAGCACACGGATTGCCTTCGTACTTGCTGCCGTCCGCGTTATTCACACCAGAATACCCTTCCCTCATTTCTTGCAGGAGCAGCAGGATTCTCACCGTCGATATACCCCAGTGCGCAGTGACCGATGCCCTCCCATTCACCTTCTATGCCGAGATCCTTGAGCATCTTCTTATATCCGTCCTGCTCGAACTCCTCTTTGGCGCGGTGGATCCAGATACTCCCGAGCCCCAGCGAAGCTGCGGCATTCATCAGATTACCCATCATCAGGCTGCCGTCATAGATGTAAGTAGGCACAGTCTTGTTTGCAAGAACAATAAGGATCACCGGTGCACCGTAGAAAGGATCAAACCCTTCAGGCCACCCGCCGATCTCCCTGTTGTCATTCGCGATCTTATCACGGAGTTCTTTGTTGGTGACAGCAACTACAATGGCGGACTGTCTGTTCATCCCGCTCGCCGCATAAAGCCCTGCGTCGATCACCTGCTCGATCTCTTCCTCCAGCGGCATATCCGGCTTGAACTTGCGGATACTTCTTCTTGCTTCTAACGTCTGAATCACTTCATTCATGATCGGTCTCCTTTGAGCATCATATTTATCTGCATAGATATTAACATAATTATGCGCAAAAAAGAGACGGCAGGTGACTATAGCTGTCAGATCAGTTCCGTAACCTCAACACCGTTTCCGCGGAAAACCGGCAATCCTTCCGCAGAAATTGCGGAAAAAAATCTTGAATCCTGCGGATTCCGCAAGAATCAGAAATACTTCCGCAAATTTTGCGGAAGAAATCTATAATTCTCGCGGAAACAGGTTCCTCATGTCTGTCGATCAAAGATACCGGTCGACCCGGCCACTCAAGTCACTCCTGCCACTCCCGGTCAAGCACGTGACAGCTCAATGCCCTGTTATTTCTCATTCGTAAACACCGCGACCTTACACGGCATCCTTCCTTCACTGACATGGTATTGCACGTCTGTGATGCCCAGTTCCTTGAAGAATTCCTCGTACGTGTCGGCGTCGAAGTGCCTCTTGAAGTCGGCACCTGCCTTGTTGAACACTGATGCCGCGGCACTCTTGCCGAAGTGGATGTATGTCGGGATGATTATCATTCCGCCCGGCTTCACCACTCTCTTAAGTTCTGCGACTGCAGTTGCCGGATCATCAAGAAGATGGATCACGTTGGCAGCTACGACCTTATCGAATTTATTGTCTTCAAACTCCAGGGCTGTAATATCACCCTTGCTTACAAACACATTATGCATGTCACGGCACTTCTTTCGCGTCCGCTTAAGCATCCCGTCAGCAAAGTCCGTTGCGGTAAGGCGTCTTACCCTCGGTGCGATCTTGACGCTGAACATTCCCGTCCCGCACGCACACTCCAGAACTGAATCGCCGCTTTCCATGAGCGACGCCACATAATCGGTTACATCAGCGTTGACCTTGCCGTTGTAAATATTCTCTATCAGATCGTAAACTCCGGCTATCCTGTTCCAGAACATAACATCACCTCATTACTTGAATGATTATTCATATGAATATCTATTCATATGTTATCACAAAGCAACACATTGTCAACATTTTCATCATTGAATCTTAATGACACCGGAATTCTTAACTAACGCACCCTCTCATAAACATACGTACCGACAAATGCAATATCACGGTCCTTGTAGCAAACTCCTGAAGGTATCGCCGCGATCTGGCGGTATTCGCTGCCGTTGCCCGTATAATCAAGATAATCGCGAAGCCCCTGCTCTGAATATGCAAGGATTACGTCAGGTGCGGGCTTTGACCTGATGGAGTTAAGCAGTTCCTCCGACTGGAAAGGCGTGGCGTTGACCGTAACGCAGTAAGGCTTGTCAGGCAGGAGATTATTAACCATATTATGCTTGAAGTACGGTGCAGCGGGAACAAACGTATTCGTCCCTTCTCCGTAATATATCTTCACGATCTGACCGTCGCTGTCTTTTGCTATGTACCATGCTGCATTTATCGTGAGGTCGCTGTTTGCCGCCCGGAGCTCTCTCACCGTCTCAGCCAGAACCCTTCCGCTTGCAACGGGATAGATATTCTCGTTTAAGCATGCCATAACACTCCAGTAGATCCCTATGGCTGACATAGCGGTGACCATTATGACCGACAGATACTTGACGAAGCTTGAGAGGCTCTCCCTTACCTTGACTGTCTCTTCAGAATCAAATGCCACCCACAGGGAGAATATTATCATCATTCCTGCCAGTCCGTAGTGGTGAACCGAGATATATCTTGTGGCAATCACGTTGAAGAACAGATATGGGATTATCATGTATCGCACGACCTTGCCGGCCTTGCAGAAATACAGGCACACACAGTAGATAAGCACTGAGATCACCCCGGTGATCATCATTGTCATCATGCCGGTCTCCCCCTGTGTTCCGTTCTGAACGAGATTAGTAAAGAAAGCCTCTGATGGCAGGATAACAAGCAGCTTAAGATAATCAGCACCAAAAGACATCATTCCCTTACCTGTCGATACGGCAATGTAATTGTCGGGAGCGGGCATGATCTCACATATCAGCGCAGCGGCAAATACAAGGAGTGCGAGAAGGCCCGCTATCCTTCTGCGGTCGCCGAACAATGCGCCCATCGGATTCCTCCGTTCTTTTACCGCTCCCGCTATTATCCCGATCACCCAGGCGAGCGCGATACCGCCTGCAACAGCGATACCGTAGGCTGACCACATGCAAGTGAACGCCAGAGACAGTATCAGCTTGCCCGGTGCCTCTTTACGTTTTCCGATATAGTGTGCACAGAGGAATATCCCCGCCACCATGAAAGCATACGGCCTTGCCAACAATCCGTACTGATAGAAAAAGAAATAAGTGAACGGTACAAATGTCTTGACTACGTTGCTGAACGGTGATCTGAATACAAACACC
>DFIB01000026.1 GCA_002371375.1 Mageeibacillus sp. UBA3708
CATTTACTCTGCGCTCGCAGTAATTTTGTTCCGGTAGATTTTTTACAGGAACGTTTACACTGCGCTCGCAGTAATCTTGTTCCGGTAAATTTTTTACAGGAACATTTAGTCTGCGTGCGCAGACTATTTGTGCATCTAAACCGATTCAGTGGAACATGTTTGCTGCGTACGCAGACTATTTGTGGTAACAGTTCAATATTACTCCGGATCAGAACAGATCGGAGAAGAACATAACCACATAGGTTCCTGTTCCCATTATTACTCCGGCAAGGACTACACCGAGCATTACGGCAAGAACACTGGACTTGAAATCCATATCGAGGATACTTGCAGCCAGCGTGCCTGTCCATGCACCGGTACCGGGCAGAGGTATTCCGACGAACAACAGAAGTGCAACAAAAAGGCCTTTGCCGGCCTTCGCCTTCAGCTTCTCACCGCCTGAGTGACCTTTCTCAAGACAGAATGTGAAGAACTTACCTATGAACTTTTTGTCTTTGCCCCATTCAAGCACCTTCCGTGCAAAGAAGAAAATAACGGGTACGGGAAGCATATTTGCCACTATACAAAGAATATATGCATTAATTGTAGGTATTCCTGACGCAAGAGCGTAAGGAAGCGCGCCTCTGAGCTCGACCAGGGGTACCATAGAGATAAAGAAAGCTATTACATATTTCCAAAACATACCAAAACCGTTCTCCGTTATACAGAATCATAATATCCAGAAGATATTATCACAAATCGGAGAAATAGCAAAATATAAAGGGCGCCCTTCAAGGACGCCCCTGCAGTATCACGATATGGATCCGGATCAGAATGTGTATGAAGACGATGTGGAATTACCCAAAGCTCTCTCGAGATCCTGCTGGTCATAAGAAGCAAGGAGTGCAGTTCTCTTGCTGATGAGACCGTCACGGAAGAGCCTTACAAGGTCTTCATTCAATGTGTGCATACCTTCCTTGTGACCTGACTGGATAGCACCGGGGATCATCTGGATCTTGTCCTCACGGATGAGGTTCGTGATAGCGTTTGTACCGACCATAACCTCAGTTGTAAGCACACGGCCGTTGCCGTCGATCGTAGGAAGGAGCTGCTGTGAGATAACGCCTCTGATACAGTTAGCGAACTGTGAACGGATCGTTGACTGCTGCTCTACAGGGCTTGCATCGATGATTCTGTCGATAGTCTGTGCAGCACTCTGTGTGTGGAGTGTGGAAAGCACGAGGTGACCTGTCTCAGCAGCGGTGATAGCAGCGGAGATCGTCTCATAGTCACGCATCTCACCAACGAGGATGATATCAGGGTCTTCACGGAGAGATGAGTGGAGAGCCTCTGCAAATGAAGGTGTATCAATGTAGACCTGACGCTGATGGATCATAGCCCTGTCATGGGGATAGATATACTCGATAGGATCCTCGATGGTAATAACATGCTTAGGCTCATTCTTGTTGATGTAGTCAACGACAGCAGCCATTGTAGTTGTCTTACCTGAACCCGTAGGACCTGTGACAAGGAGAAGGCCATTCTGGGCAGTAGCAAGCGACTTGATGGCTTCAGGAAGTCCCAGATCATCAAACTCAGGGATCTTGGACATGAGAATACGGATACTTGCAGCGAGATTATTACGCTGATGATATATATTAGCTCTTATACGGACTTCGTTATCGATCATTACACCGATATCAAGGTCTTCACCTGATTCAACTCTCTCGATCTCATGAGGAGTAAGAATCGTATAGATCATTGATTTGGATTCTTCAACGGTCGGGCGCTCGTCAAGAATGTGCAGGATACCGTATCTTCTTACGGCAAGGTTGGTTCCTTCAGTAATATGTACATCGGAACATTCATTCTCAATAGCATAATCCATCAGTTCTTCAAATGTCATAAGGGCACCTCCGAGTTTTAAACATGTAAGAATTATACAATATATATTTATTTTTTGATATATCTATTTACTCGAATGCATAAGACTGTCAGCGCTTATCCTTGGCGGCTTTATCCGTACTGCCCGTTCCCGTTCCGCAAGCCATGATAACACCGGCTGCAAATATCGTTACTGCCATGTTGCGGTATGTCATCCAGAAATGGATAGCCGAATGATTCGACAGGACCACATACCACGCGAAAGGCATAAGTGCGATGAGCAGGAGCGGGATGAGAACAGATTCATCAGGTCTGAACCTGATCTTCTTTGCAATGAGGAAGATGACAAATCCCAGTACTGAACCTGAGATGATGCATAACGACAGCGGATCTCTGAACACTTCAAGGTTATATCCGATGACATCTATAACGTTGCCGGACTCTATCCCCGTCTCTTCATACGCGTTGGTAACTGTCCTCACAAGCACCTGATTTACTGCATTTGTAACAGTGTTACTCCCTGTAACGAGGTCACAAATGATCCATTTGGACACCCACATGGAAGCGTAGCCGAAGCCCCAGGCAAAGCATGAGGTGACGGTGCGGATGAGGTTGTCTTTCGAGCTGAATCCGCCCAGAGCAAGAGCAAAGATCAGGGGTATTCCCAGGCTCATCAGCGGGTATGTCAGAAAGTCAAAATACGCTACACTGATACCGGCGGCAAGGAACAGCTTCCATAGATTCTCGGATGAATACAGCTTGAAATGAAGCAGTATGAATGATAATACAAGCGTAATGTTGTAAATACAGGCGAACTGCATATTGAGGGCGGTACTGACGGGATTGACGAGCAGGATCGTTACCAGAAGCGGCAATATAAACCTGCGCAGAACGCCTGCCTTATGCAGTTCCAGCAAGATCAGCACAAACATCAGAGTCTGAAATACCGCATTAACGATCCTTATCCCCGTTATGCCGGTAACCATCAGCAGCGGCTTGATCAAAATGAGATAGCCGTGCCAGTATCTTGAATATGATACAAGGATGGTTGAGTTCTCCTCAGAAGGATCGAGCATCCTTATCAGGTAACCGGACTTAGCATACGCCTCGGGATCTGTGACATAGCAGTAAGGACTGAGAAGTGCTTTGTTGAGAGCCTTGCCATTCCCTTTGTAAGCAGCTTCGCTCAGCATTATGGAATCGGTATAGTTATCCATCCTGGTGCTGGTGAGCCACGGAACATAGAGATTAGTAAGCCCCTCCATGTCGTAAACCGGAGATGAATCTCTGACATGCTCCCTGATTCCGTCGACCGGAAGCAGATATGCAGCAAAAAGGAGCGCCGTACCGAGTATAGCTGACAGTATGACTGCCGACAGTATGAATACGGTATTCTTCAGCAGCTTCTTTGCCATAGGATGATCAGCCCCAGGGACTTGCCGATGGAGCAGGGCTGCACATCGGACATTCCTTGTCGTCAGGTCCAAGCTCTATTCCGCAGACGGGGCAATACCTGGCATCACGTCCCTTAATAGGGCCGTAATCAGGAATGGTATCATCTATGGTGTGGATATTATCACCCTTTGCAGCCGCAGCGTATGCCGCGGTAGCCTCACGCCGGTTGTGCTCGCGTTCAAGTTCATTGAGGGTATTGGATCTCCTCTGAGCCGCGGTGTGAACCTTCTTCTCAATGACGAGCATTACCCACAGCCATGCGAGCGGAAGCATAAAGCAAATATTCGGTATCGTACGTGCATAGATCAAGATGAGCACTGACCAGATCGGGATACCGACCATACAGTAGACCTGGAAGTTATCGTCAACATTACCGAGAAGGACATTGATGACAAATCCGGTAACGACAATATTAATGACTACCGAGAATATGGTATATGCAAGCGTGAGACCGGGGGCCTCCGTAACTGAAGAGAAAACGGATGAATAATCGCTTCCGTATTTCTGGATTATCTTGTCCAGGGCCGCTTTCTGAGTGAAGTACACCATTAATCCCAGCACGATATTCGCCACTGCATATAGTGCAACAAAGGCGATCAGAATCTTCATGTTAAGAGGTGACATCCTGAGGAAAGGCGGATATCTTCTGCTCTCTATCTCATATGCTTCATCGAAATTGGACTTGCTCATTTGTAACTCTCCTTCAACCTGTTCTTTTTGTTGTTCCTGTTCCATATCAGGATAGTTCCCGCAAAAAGAACTAACCCAACCCCACTCACCGTCAACCCGGCTGTAAGACCGGGCATCCAGTATCTTAATTCTACCACATGATCGCCTGAAGGAATCTCAATTCCCATAAAGGCGGTATTGGCCTTGTAAAGCTCGACTTTCTTACCGTCAAGATAAGCAGTCCATCCGTTCAGCTCCGGGATCGACAATACGAGGAACCTGTCACGGTCGCTGCTGATCGTTCCCTTCATGGATCTGTTGCCGTATTCCACATTCTCCAGGACACATTCCCTGAGGCTGTCTGCCCGGTCTGCATAATCCTTCATTGAATCACACCATATCTCAACGCCGCCCAGAGTGAACGAACCCTTATTGTCAAAGGTTATCGCCGCCCTTGTATATCCGTCTTCGGTGTACCCGAGATCCAGCAGCATAGTATCCTGACCGGTATAGTAGATGTATCCGTAATCGGTATATGTACAAACTGTCGTCGACTTACCCGTGCTAACGTTCAGGAGCATGTAGTTGCCCTTGACATAGTCGAATCGCATATCTTTCAGCCTGATGTAGGTATTCGTACCGGGAAGTCCTTTGAACTCGATGATCATCATCGCATTCGGATTCTGCATCACATATTTATCGCCCTCTTTATTGATTCCGGCAAATCCTACGATCTTGCAGGGGACCTCCGTGGCAGTCTTCTCTATATCCTTTACCCTGTCAAGCTTTACGGATGAAGGCTCCTTATTGATTATTACGCTTTCCATCATTGCTTCCTGCTTATCAAGTGCCCACAGCTTCTCATAATCATCCCTGAGCATGTAAGAGTCGTACGTGTAACCGATAGGGAGCGCATGTTCGTTCTCTGTTATCACATCTTTGTACGAATCCGCCGTTATCGTCTCGCGGTCGGTAAAATCATAAGGAACTATCGAATAATCGGTCCTCCTGTCCACAAAATACTTAACTGAAGACAGTGTGAGCATCTGAGGTCTTGCATTGATACCCAGAAACCTGTGCTTGTTATGGAATCTGGCCAGCTCCATCTCCGAGATCCATTCTTCATATCCCCTGCTCCAACCGAAATAAGGATATCCCGTCATTGTATTCACGCCGAAATGGAATCCCGATGCAGACCCTTTGTACGGTACCGCATTGCCGTCAACCCTGTAGTAACTCTTGTCATTGTTGATGGTATCGCTTATACCTGCGGAATAAAGGTAGTCCGCCTTAATGGTATCCATGCCGTTCTTGTAGAACTGTGTAAGATAGATATTGTGGTATATGAACGTCGCCGTATAGGCTACCGATACGCATGTCATGATCAGGCAGAAGAGCGATATTACGATATTCCCCGCCCTGGTCTTCTTCTTCGTTATCAGTGCGATTACGGCTACAGCTGCAGTCGTTCCGAAGGTGATGACATAAGGCCATACCTCACGGGAATCTGCTGCCTGAAGGAGGTATGCAGCAATGCTGTAAGCAAGAACTGCGGCAATGACAACAACAGCCTTCCATCGCGTAAGCTCTCTAATCCTCGACAACTCGATAACCGTTATGAACACATTGAACAGAGCATATCCGAAGCAGAATCTGTTGGCTATGTTGCTGAAGCCTGACATGACAAATGCAAATACGGGAATTAAGTGCATAATTGTCAGGATGACCCAGATAACCTTGAGATGCCTGACTTCCTTGCGCTTGTCCATGAAGAACATTATAATCGCGGGAAGCACTATGGCAGCAAAGCTGACGAACATCCAGTTGGTATGTGTGGAATGATTGACGGAGAAATTGATAAAGAAATTCCTGAAGTAATTCTCACCATACAGCCACAGATCGAGATTTGCCGCAAGAGACAGATCAGATCTGCCGTCACCCGTCATGCTTATAAACGAAGGTATCATTACGGCGGCAGACAGGAGCACTCCGAGAACACCCCACAATACTACGTTCATCAGCTTTATAAACTTCTCCTTGAGCTTAAGATCCCTTCCCTTGCAGATAAGTCTCGTAACTGAATAAAGTGCGACGAACATCGCCTGCATACATGAGAAATACAATCCCCACTGCGCAGTGAGCGACAGAAAGACCGTTATTGTAAGAAGTACCGAACGTTCACCTCTAAGGGCGCGCTCTGTGCCTATGATAAGTACCGGAAGGAGAACGACGGGCACCATGAAATGAGGGTGCCTTACTCCCGTATATATCGAATACCCGCTGAACACATACGCAATCGCACCGATGATCACCGGGAACGGCTTCTGCTTGAAGTAAAAGCACATGGCAGAGAATGTAAGCCCGGCAAGATAGAAGTTGCCGATGACCATTATCGTATAGAAAGTATCCATATTCTCAGAAGGCCAGAACGCCGCCAGAAGATGAGGCAGTCCAACCTGGAGATCATGTACCGTAAAGCCCGTTCTGAAATCATACAGAGGCCACACGAGGCCCTGTCCCGATATCAGGCTGTTCCACAATGCATGCGCATTGTCACTTATGTAAAGTAGTCTCGCAAAATGCTGATCGGTTCCGTCCGTGGACCACACGAATCCCAGTCCTGCATTTGTTATCTTGAAGAAAACGGCATACTGAACAACTGCGAAGAGAACCGTATAGTGAAGCGCATAAAGGAGAAACAGCTTCCATCCCTTAAGATCATTCCACAACGACATGTATCTCTTCGCAATCTTACCCATTACAAGTTCAGACCTTTATAAGTTTGTCAAAATTCTTGCCGTTAACATCTCTCATGGTAACGCCTAATTCGGCAAGTCTTGACTCGATATGCTCCTGCTCCTTGGGACGCTTGATCTTAAGAGTTGTAGTCTTGATCATGTCCTCTTCCGAGAATACAAAATTCCTGACGATCTTATATGCCGGCATCGTGTGGTTTGCCTCGTGCATCCTGTCGTTCAGATATGCTTCGACCTGACCGTCATCCGGCTCTACATTCAGACCCAGCTCGCGCCCTATCTCCGACCTGTTGATCAGGATCTTGGCGCAGATGTCGATGGCCTCCTTCTCATTTCTGTTGCCCCATACAAAGACTTCGTTAACTCCCTTGATCTCTGCAATTACCTGTTCGATCTCCTCAGGGAATGCTTTCTTGCCGTTGGTGAGAACGATCATGGACTTGACACGCCCCGTGATATGGATGCTTCCTGTCTTATCCATATAGCCCATATCACCCGTGTGGAACCATCCGTTATCATCGATGGCCTCCCTGGTAGCCTCATCATTCTTATAGTATCCGAGCATGACACTGTCAGATTTTGTAAGTATCTCACCGACAGCCTTGGGTCCGATCCCCTCGGCATCTACTGCAACCGTGATGCCTGCCATAGGTCTTCCTACACTGCCGTGGACATTGCAGAGTTCGTTGGTAACCGAGATAACGGGAGATGTCTCTGTAAGACCGTATCCCATATACATATCGATCCCGAAGTCGGTAAAAGCGTCAATGTATCTCTTGTCGATTCCGGCTCCTCCGATTACGACAAACCTGAAGTTGCCGCCGAGATTGTCGAGAATCTGCTTATAGATCCCATGTCTTAGGTCGAGACCGCACTTTTTGAGGAATCTCGTTATGGGGCGCATAAAAGACACTACCTTGTCCTTGCCGGTCTTGACAAGAACTTCCTCTATTTTGGAATAGATATTCTCGAAAAGGAT
>DFIB01000207.1 GCA_002371375.1 Mageeibacillus sp. UBA3708
AAGATCCTGTTGAATTCGTCATTCGGCATGAAGACTGCAATGGCACCCGGATAATCGTATATGCCCTTGACCGTGAATTCGTAGCGTCCGCCGGCGTACTTCTCCTTGAGGGTTATCCTGTCGCCTGTGTCAAGCTTGAATTTCTTGGCATATACACTTGAGATAAGTACTTCCTGCCCTTCGAGTTCCAGGTTGCTCTTTATGTATCTACTGTTGTCAGCAAAACCGTAGATCATTACGCTCTCATCGATCCTGACTCCGTCAATGGTAACGAGTTCTGTCGTGGAGAAAGGCTCTGCTGTCTCTTCGGAGGTTGTTATGATCTTGCCGTCTTCGTCTTTGTAATCTTTTAAGATGTACTGGTAGTCCGCGATCATATTGTCAGTCATTGATGACTTGTAGTGATCAAGCGTTTCCGGAAGCCCCACGGCAAAAGACAGGAGCAGCATTACAAAACCGATGCCGAACAGGAGTACAACATATCCGCCCGCATTCTGCAGAAGTATCCTCAGTCTGAAGCGGTTCATAAATTTGAACGACGGAAGTCTCATTGCTTTCTTGCGCTTTGAGAAGCTCAGGTCTTTTCTGAGGAATCTCAAGGGAGACAGTCTCATCATTCTGACGATGACGATCAGATTGATAAAGAACATCAGAACGAACGGGATTATTGTCGTGTTGATAAATGCTTCAGCATTCCACACGGTCTCGTATGACACGAGGCTGTAGGAATTATAGTACATTTTGACGACAGCATCCTTGAATATAGTGTATCCGAGAATATTGCCGACGATGGAGGACAGGATCGTCACTGTTACGGGAAGGAGCATGTAGTATCTTGTCAGTTCCCATCTGGTGTAGCCGGTCGATCTCAGTGTTCCGATGACCGCTGCCTCGTTTGTAATCGTGTTGGATGTTGTGATGGCAAATACAAATGCAAGGACTGCAATAAAGATATAAACGAGAATTGCCATCATTACCTTGTCCTTGCCGAAGTCGTCGGAAGCAAAGTGGATAGCCTGATTAGCGTATTCCGGCACGAAATCCTTTAATTCGTTCATGTCGTCTTCAAACTCCCGGTAGCTCTCGAGTTCGTCGATCTTTGCGTTTATCTCAGGCTCCAATGCCTTCAACTCATCAGCTTCCTTCTGCAGTATGTCTGCATCTTCCTTGAGTTTTGCCGCTTCCTCAAGTGTGGCGGGATCACCTGCTGCCATGAGCTCTGCTTTGCCCTCGAGCGCTGCCTGACGAGATTTGAGATCTTCGCCTCTTGCTTCGAGGTTTTTACTCTGCTTATCTATTCCCTCAAGGTATGTTGTCAATTCATCGATTCTGTCCGACAGCTTTTCGGCTTCATCTTTATCTGATGTGTATCCGCCGGTTGCGGCGGTGACTGCGATCCTTTCCACAAGGTCGTCTGCCCACTCCTTCTGCTGAGCAGTATCGGCAGGCTTTGTTACGAACTTGTAAGCGTAAGTGTATATCGTGTTGGCATTGACGTTGTCCCAGTCCTCATCAGTCACCACGGCCACATCGAAATCAACGGCGTTGAACATTACATCGGTGCTCTTCTTGAACAGAGTGCTGTAGTCTGACATGGCGATGAGTCCAGTGACCTTGAACTCTTTGCCTCCGGCCTCTATTGTATCGCCGATCTCGATATTGCGGTTGTTGGCATGCATCCTGTCGATTGCGATCTCGCCGCTTCTCTCAGGCAGGCGGCCTTCATTTACGCATACCCTGTTTACATCCTTCCTTATCTTGTATAGCCTTACGGTGGCATCGGCCCCCTCTGATACATCCTTGTTGAACAGTTCGTAGATCTTTATGCTATCCGGCATTGCCTTCAGAAGGCCTTCCGTTGCCTTTTTGTCGAGCTCGAAATGGCCGTCCTCGATGTTGTATTTCGAGTAGGAATCGTCAATGGCTTTGAGCATGCTCCCGTTGGCGACGAATATACCTGATACCACACCGATCATGAATGTCATCAGGAGAAAGAGGACAAGGTATTTTTTCCATTCTTTGGCAAGCTCTCTCTTGAGCCTTTTGTTGATAGGATTTCTCATACGTCTCACCCCTTACCAGTCAAGTTCCGTAGCACTGATCTTGTGATCGTTTATTATGTTCTTACGAACCTTGCCGTCACGCAGCTTTATTGTGTGGTCTGCCATGTCCTGAATGGCGCTGTTGTGTGTGACCATAATGATCGTGTTGCCGTATTTCTGATTAACATCCTCGATGAGCTTGAGGATCTCCTTTGATGTGTTGTAGTCGAGTGCTCCCGTCGGTTCATCACACAGGAGTATGTCCGGATTCTTTACGATTGCCCTTCCGATCGATGTCCTCTGCTGCTGACCGCCTGACAGCTGGTTGGGGAGCTTATACCTGTGATCCCACAGCCCGAGCGTGTTAAGGAGCTCGTCGATGTCGAGCGGATCGTCAGATAAATAAGCGCCTACTTCTATGTTCTCCTTTACGTTCAGATTCGGTATCAGATTGTAAAGCTGGAAAACGTATCCGAGGTGTTTTCTTCTGTATCTTGTAAGTGTCTTCTCATCCATGTCGCGAAGCTTGTCACCGGCGATCGAGATGTAACCGTCATCTGCGCTGTCGATCCCTCCGATTATGTTGAGCAGGGTGGACTTACCCGAGCCCGACGGTCCCAGTAGCACACAGAATTCACCCTTCTTAACTGTGAAGTCCATGCCCCTCAGGACTTCCTGCCTGCTGTCGCCCTCGCCGAACGCCTTGCAGACATTGCAAACGTTCAAAAATTCCTTCAATTCTCTCTCTGACATAGTCAATACCTCGTGTCTTTCTAACATATGAATAATCATTCATATGAATTATAGTTAGCAAGTGCTAACGTGTCAATACTTCCGCATTTATGCAACTTGACCAATTCTCAGGACAACAAAAAACGGGACTTTTGTTGCACTGAATAATGCAATAAAAGTCTCGCTTCGAAAGACATACACCGGGGACAATACATCCCGTGATTGACGTATATATGTCGCACAAATATGTGCAAGCTACTCCCTAATATCATCCTGATTGTAGCACACGGACGGGAATTGTAAAGGCAGGGGAAAGGTTTAACAGATTGTTGAAGAACAAATGAAAAAGGTATCAAAGGAATAAATCTCCAATGATACCTCTGGTCGGAGTGACACGATTCGAACGTGCGACCCTCTGCTCCCAAA
>DFIB01000203.1 GCA_002371375.1 Mageeibacillus sp. UBA3708
ATGCTAACGGTATCGTTAATGTATCTGCAAAGGATAAGGGCACAGGCCGTGAGCAAAAGATCACCATTACCGCTTCTTCCAACATGAGTGAAGAGGATATCCAGAAGGCTATCAAGGAGGCAGAACTCCATGCGGCCGAGGATAAGGAGCGTAAGGAGAAGATCGATACAAAGAATCAGGCAGAATCAACCGTTTATCAGGTTGAGAAGACAATGAAGGATGCCGGCGACAAGCTGTCTTCTGAGGATAAGGCTCCGGTAGAGGCAGCTCTCGAGAAGCTTAAGAGTGCGATCTCAGCTGATGATACGGCTGCAATGAAGACAGAGACTGAGAATGTAACACAGGCTCTCTACAAGATGAGTGAGAAGCTCTACTCTGCTGCAGGCGGACAGGCAGGCGGTCCCGGACCTCAGGACTATGCAGGTTACGGTGATGCCGGTGCTGCAGGCGGAAGTCCTTTCACAGGCGGCGGTGACGCAGGAGCTGCAGGCGATGACGGATTCAAGAATGCCGGCGGCGATTTCTGATAACTGATTAAATCATAGCGGTGCTGCAGGTGGTTGACACCTGTGGCATATCGCTTTTATGGAGGAACAGGATTTGGCTGATTCTAAAAGAGATTATTACGAGGTCTTAGGCGTAAGTAAGAACGCCACTGATGACGAGCTAAAAAAAGCATACCGCCAGCAGGCTAAGAAATACCACCCTGACCTTAATCCGGGCGATGCTGCAGCCGAAGCAAAATTCAAGGAAGTTAACGAAGCATATGCCGTTTTGTCTGATTCCCAGAAGAGGGCTCAGTATGACAGGTTCGGTCACGAGGCTGTCGACGGATCGGGAGGATTCGGCGGAGGTGCAGGCGGCTTCTATTCGGCACAGGATATCGACCTCGGGGATATATTCAGTTCATTCTTCGGAGGCGGATTCGGAAGGTCATCCAGACAGAAGACGGGCCCTCAGAGAGGTGCTAATCTCAAGTACGGCATGACGCTGTCCTTTATGGAGGCTGCTTTCGGATGTGAACGCGATATTACCATAAGCAAAGAGGATCTTTGCTCTTCTTGTAAGGGATCGGGCGCACAACCCGGAACTACTCCCGAGACATGCCCTTCGTGCCGTGGCGCAGGAAGAGTTCAGCAGCAGACACAGACACTGTTCGGCATGACGATGGTTACAAAGGCGTGCCCCATGTGTTCGGGTCGCGGTACTGTCATCAAGACACCGTGCTCCGCATGTTCGGGCAAAGGCCGCAGGAAAATCAAGAAGACGCTTCATATCAAGGTTCCCGCAGGTGTGGATACAGGTGATCTTTATCCTATCCGCGGCGAAGGTGAGCCCGGTACTAACGGAGGCGGATACGGAGATCTCTATGTGGAATTCCGCGTAAGTAAGCATGATGTTTTTGCGCGCAACGGAATGAATACATCATGTGATGTGCCGGTGTCAATGACTCAGGCGGCTCTCGGCGGAGAGATAGAGGTTCCTACGATCGACGGAACGATTAAACATGTGCTCAAAGAAGGTACACAGCCCGGGGATACATATACTTTCAACGGGAAGGGAATTCCCAATAAGACGAACCCTTCAATGCGAGGCAACCATACAGTGCGTTTTGTTATTGAAGTGCCAACAAGGCTCTCTGACCTGCAGAAAGCAAAACTCAGGGAGTTTGAGAGTACTCTGACTGACAGGAATTATGTTAAGCGCAATGGTTTCTTTGCAAAAATAAAGAACATTTTTAAATAAAAACATGGCTGTCTCAAAGTGACATTGTTCACTTTGAGACATACCCATATTGTGGTAGAATATCTCGCATGAGAAAGATCGCATTATTATTGTTCATGGTTTTTATGCTCCAGTTGGTGTCCTGTACATTCGGCAGTAAAGTCGGTATCACCGGTAAGGGTATAATACATGAACCTGAATTCGGCGGGATATATATTAAAATGACGATAGACGAATTCAATGCTGTCGGTTTTGAATATGGTGACAGTGTTGATGTATCTTTCTCAAACGGATATGAGATCAAGGATATTCCCTATTATAACGGCTATTATGTTGATCCGGGTGATGTGCTTCTTGTTGCCTATCCGGGGTACCCTTATATTAAAATTACCTGCAACTACGGAGATGATTTCTTTGTTACCGCAGGCGTAGGCGAGAATGATACGGCTGACGTAACATTAAATGAGCGTGCAAAATACCTGGACACTCAGAAAGCGAGAGATATTCACTACAAAGATGACAGGGCGTTGTATCCGAATGATACTGTTTTTGCAAACTTCAGAAGCTGCGACACAGGTAATCTCGGGCACGGGAGGCTCTTCCGTTCTGCTTCTCCATGTGATAACCAGCATAGCAGAGCAGGTTACGTAGATAAACTGTCAGAGAGTGCAGGTATAAAATACATTCTGGATCTTGCTGACAATAAAGAGAAGGTCGAATCCTACATGAGTGCGGAGGATTTTGATTCGCCGTATTTTAAGAGACTTTACGATGACGGGTGTGTGGGACTTCTGGCGCTGTCTGTTAATTATTCTTCAGATGATTTCAGATCATCTCTCGGACAAGGTCTTATAGACATGCTTAATCATGAAGGTCCTTATCTCGTCCATTGTACAGAAGGCAAAGACAGGACGGGTTTTGTCGTAATGTTGCTTGAAGCTCTGACAGGAGCAACATATGAAGAGATCGTTGAGGACTATATGATCACATACTTTAATTACTATGGAATAGCCCGGTTTAATGATGAGGACAGATATCAGCTGATCAAGAACAAGAATATCGACAAGATGATCGAGTTCCTGACAGGGACGGTAACTGATGATTATAACTCGCTTGACCTTACACATTATGCTGAAGAGTATCTAAGTAAAGCAGGCCTTACCGCTCAGCAGATCGAACAACTGAAGCTGGTACTGACAAAATGAAGAAGATAGTATTTGCTTTGCTGCTTGCTGTTTTTGTTTCTGTTGTGATCATAATCGGCGGTGACAGGTATTCTGCCAGATTCAAATTCGGTTATGCGGATAAGACGGTAAATGATTACGATGTTACATTGATTCAAGACGGCGATATCCTGAGTATTGAAGATACCAGGACAGACGGTACTGATGTAATCGTCGATCTGAAGTCGGCCAATCCCGGTAAAGCTGAGCTGCAGGTGTCACTTGCTGGTCAGGAGAATAACCAGATCATGTTTTTTTATGTACACAAGACCGGTCTGATAACGGCCAACAGCTTCTTCGGAGCGTGTACTAACGGAACGCTCATATTGATTGTTATCGATGCATATTTAGGTATAATAGCAATAGATCTTATTCGCAGGTATCGTAAGAATATCAAAGAAAGATTTTACGATTACCGCAACGTAAGTTATCTGGCAATCATTATCTTCCTGGTGGCATTAATGATTAATACTCTGATATCAACATTCGGTGCTAACGGTCTGGCGGATTCTGTCACCAAGATAATATTTGCTTCCTCGCAGTTTGCTTTATTAATGATTCCACTGTCATTCATCTTTTTCTTGGTAATCGGGATAAACAATGTAAGACTGACTGTCAAGGAGGGAGTGAGCAGGAACAACGGAATGGGTATCATGTTTTGTGTGATTCTGCTTATTGCCATGTTGTTTCCTAATCTACTGGATTACTTCCTTCAGGTTACGGACCTCATAGACGTGCACAGGGAATACGGACCCGGTCACTTCTTTAATGATGTATCGGTCAATTTTATAGGTGCAGCCGTCTCGTATATTGTTTGCGTCCTGATCGCAACGGCCGTTATGGGACGGCTGGCCATGTCTCAGACTCAGCATTACAACCGCAATTACATTATTATTCTCGGGTGTCAGATACGCAAGAACGGTACACTTACGCCGCTGCTTAAGGGAAGGGTTGATGCTGCTATGGCATTTGCACGGACACAGGAGGAGACCACGGGACTTGTGCCTGTATTTGTGCCGTCCGGCGGTAAAGGAGCAGACGAGATTATACCTGAGGCAGAGGCGATGCGTGAATATCTTGTGAGTTGCGGAATAAGCGAAGACAGGATACTTGTGGAGGACGAGTCCACAAATACCAATGAGAACTTCATTTACTCTATGGAGAGAATCAGGGAACATGCAGGAGATAAGAAAGTCAGAGTGAGTTTTGCAACTACCAATTACCATGTCCTGAGGGCGGGGTTTCACGCTGCCGAGTTAGGTATCAATGTCATAGGTATCGGCAGCCGCACCAAGTTTTATTTCAGCAGCAATGCTTTTATCAGGGAATGTATTGCCATGCTTTACTATGAACGCAAAACTCATATCAAGATGATAGTGTTCCTGTTCCTGGCTATTTTGCTTACTGTTGTTTTTAAGTTCCTTGCAAATTCAGACCTGTTCAGTGTGTAAAAGAGGCATTATTGTAAGAATGTTTTTTTTCGGCAAGTTTTTGTGCCTTTTATTTATTGTAAACTTTGTTACTTTGTTGTAATATTCTATCTGTGCGTGAATACAGCACTAATTAAGTATTATTCCCCGTTAAGGGGATTTAGGAGGAATTTCATATGGCAGTAAAAGTCGCAATTAACGGTTTCGGTCGTATCGGTC
>DFIB01000080.1 GCA_002371375.1 Mageeibacillus sp. UBA3708
ACCTTCTGCTGATTGCCGCCGGAGAGGGACTTGATCGGAGTATCTGAAGATGCAGTCTTGATATTCAGAAGCTTGATATATTCATCGGCAAACGCCTCGGCCTGTGCTCTCGAGATGGGCCTGAAGAATCCCTTCAATACCTGAAGAGCGAGAATGATATTCTCTCTGACTGACAGGTCGCCTACGATACCGTCACGCTTTCTGTCCTCTGCAAGATAGAATATTCCGTGCTTCATTGCATCGAGAGGCTTGGTGATATTGATCTGCTTGCCGTCCATCTTAACAATGCCGCCGGTAACTTTGTCCGCACCGTAGATAGCACGTACGCACTCACTTCGGCCGGAGCCGAGAAGGCCCGTAAATCCGTTGACCTCACCCTTGCGTATTGCAAAATCGAAAGGCTTGATACCTGTAGTTCCCGCAAGCTGCTGCGCCTCATATACGGGGGTACTGCTGTAATCGATCTTCGCCGTATCAGCATCGCTCTTGATGTCTGCCATGTCATCGAGTTCCTTGCCGAGCATCTTGGATACGAGCTTAACTCTGGGAAGATCTTCTATTATATATTCACCGACCAGCTGACCGTCACGGAGTACGGTAATGCGGTCGCAAACTTCATAAACCTGTTCAAGGAAATGTGTGACGAAGATAATTCCGACGCCCTTCTTCTTCAATGAGAGCATCAGCTTGAATAATTTCTCAACTTCCTGTTCGTCAAGCGAGGAAGTAGGTTCGTCCAGGATAAGGACTTTACATTCCATATCGACTGCACGTGCTATTGCTACCATCTGCTGAACAGCGATGGAGCAGCTGCCGAGCTGCTGCTGAGGCAGAGCCGGGATGCCGAGTGAATCGAGCAATTCACCTGCGTGAGTATTTATCTTTTTCCAGTTTGTAAGCTGGCCTTTTGTACGTCCGATGAACATGTTCTCTGCAACAGTCAGATTCGGACAGAGAGTTATCTCCTGGTACACGGTGCTGATGCCGGCATTCTGGGCATCCTGAGGAGATCTGATAGAGACATGCTTACCTGACAGCCTGATCTCGCCGCCGTCTTTGGGATAAACACCCGTAAGTACTTTTATGAGTGTGGATTTACCTGCACCGTTCTCGCCCATGAGTGCATGGATCTCGCCTTCTCTTAAAGTAAAATCCACTTGCTCCAATGCGCGCACATTCGGGAAATACTTGCATATTCCGCGCATTTCAAGTAAAGAGCTTTTTTCCATAATACCGTCTCCTGTTTATAAAAAAAGAATGTGCGGGGCGGTGAAAACCGCACCGCACATTCTGCTTGGTTCCTATATAGTTACTACAACTAAACTATCAGATACCGTACTGGTCAACGTCAGCCTGTGTGATCTTGGAAGCGTCGAAGCCCTTCTCTTCCATGATGACTGTCTTCTGCTTAGCACCATTCTTGATGATGTCGTCGATGTAAGAAGCCTGGAAAGGATTGCACTGTCCGTCATAGTTCCAGTTGCCTGCGAGGAGTTCCTGGAGAGCCCACTTGTTGCAGTCGAAACCGATGATGATAACGTCTTTGCCTACACCGTGAGAGATGCCTGCCTTATCGAGAGCCTGAACGGCACCCTTAGCCATGTCGTCGTTCTCAGCGTAGATTACGTTGAACTTCTTGCCTGCGTCGATCTGAGCCTGAACGATCTGCTGAGCTTCCTCTGCACTCCAGTTACCTGTCTGCTGAGTGATGATGTTCCAGTTAGCCTCTGCAGCTACCTTTGTGTCGAGAGCGCCGGAACGGCCGATCTGAGCGGATGAACCCATAACGCCCTGGATGTGGATGATGTTGTACTCTGACAGACCCTGTGAAGCGAGCCAGTCAACTGCTGTCTGGCCTTCCTTAGCCATATCGGAAACGATGGAAGCTTCATAGAGGCTCTCGTCTGCGTCGATCGTTCTGTCGAACAGGATAACCTTGATGCCTGCGTTCTTAGCGTCCTGGAGAACTGAATCCCAGCCTGATGTACCTGCTGCAGAGATGAGGAGATAGTCAACGCCATCCTGAACATACTTCTGAGCTGCTGCGATCTGCTCTTCATTCTTAAGGCTGTATGTGAACTTTGCATCGTAGCCGTTCTCTGCCGTGAATGTCTTCTTCATGTCGTTGTCGTTAGCCGTACGATAACCTGACTCGTTAGGATCGTTGTTGATGATACCTACTTTGATGAGTTTGCCGTCGCCGCCGCCATTGCTTCCGTCTGTGGTGCTCTTATTACATCCTGCGAGTGAGAATGACATTGCACCTACGAGAACAACTGAAACTAAAGTGGTCAAGAACTTTTTCATTTTGTTACCTCTCTTCTTCATAATTTGATGTCCTCGAATCACAGGCCTTTCCTGTGTTCTGCATACACTAAAACACACTCGAAAGGTGCGGTCAACGAATCCTCATATGCCCAA
The DNA here is from genome assembly GCA_002371375.1 of Mageeibacillus sp. UBA3708. Lineage (GTDB taxonomy): Bacteria > Bacillota > Clostridia > Saccharofermentanales > Saccharofermentanaceae > Saccharofermentans. Next base: position 2,422 of record DFIB01000080.1, read on the forward strand.
AACGGATTGGTTATTTTGCATAAATACAAATTCTCCGGCCAAAGCCGGAACAAATACAATTTCGTCTGATAAAGCAGTAATCGCGCCGGTTTTGTCGATTATCTTACGATTAATTGTTGAATAATCTAAGATATGTTTTTATTGGTAATACCTTTCATGTTAGAACATTTTGACGGAAAACATTTTTGCCGCACAATTTTAATCAACTAAACAACAGAAATACGATAAAAAAACACGCTTTCAAACATCCTCTTCTCACATACCGGATCCGGGAGAAGTATTTTTTCACCAAGTTATTGTCATATTGTATAATGCATATAATCAGAGTAATAAAAAACCTTACAATCCTACAGGAGATATATGGCTGCAAAGTATCGGGAGATTGCATATAAGCTTGAACTTGAGCTGCGTCAGATGCGCAGTGATGGCAGGACAAGACTGCCTGCTGAGGCAGAACTGTGCAGTATGTTCTCATGCAGCCGCCAGACTGTAAGAGCAGCACTTGATGACCTGGCACAGAGAGGACTTATCGTCAAGCGCAAGGGAAGCGGTTCATATCTTGCAGGCAGCATCACCGACAGGAGCAGCACGGTGGTCCTCATCATTGAAGACGAGGATGAATATACTAATCCTTCATTCATCTCAAGGCTCCGCCAAATGCTCAAGGACAGGAAATACGAACTTATCTGCAGGAGCACCGGAGGACTGATATCCGGGGAAGCTGAGATATTATCTGAGCTTCAGCAGGAGCCGCCTGCCGCAGTCATAATCGAGCCGGTAAATAATGTCATTCCCAATCCCAACATATCCCTTATCTGCGGACTTCACTCAAAGGGGATCCCGGTGATTTATTTAAGGACCTCTTACCCCGAACCCCGGGAAGCACCGATGATCGGTGAAGACAACAAAGAGGGACCTGCCATTCTCGTAAGGCATCTCAAAGAGCGCGGGCACACTAACATTGCAGGCATCTTCAGGTGTGACGACAGCAGAGGGCTGATGCGGTATCAGGGTTTTTACGAAGCCCTCGGAGATGCAAATCTGCCTTTCGATGAGCAAGGGGTATTGATGATATCTTCAAGTGACAGGAAGCGCATCATGCGGGGTGATAACAGTCTCCTGACAAGGTTTATAAATGATAATCTCAGAGGCAAGACCGCCGTCATATGCCAGAACGATGAGATAGCCTTCCGCCTCATACAGGTGCTGAACAACAACGGTAAGCGTGTACCCGGAGACGTGGCAGTCGTAAGCTTTGATGACAGTTATTACGCATCATCAGCCGGAATAACATCACTTGGCCACAGCAGCAGAAATATGAGCAGCATAGTATCTGATCAGGTAACTGCGGCAATTGAGCACAAGAGGATTCCTGCGGTATGTATCGAATGGAGACTGAATGTCAGGAACAGCGGCTGACATCAGTACTCTCTTTCCTCTATGATCTCCTTCGTCAGATCTTTACGCGTATACACTGATTCATCAACATATACATGCTTGGGGATCTCCTCACCGGCACGGTACTTGCGGATGAGTTCCTCGACTCCGGGGCCGTGCATCGGATTACACTCAACGCAAAGATCTATCTTGCCGTCCAGACAATACTGAAGCGCTTTCTTTGTCGCATCGAAAGTGATGATCTTCACGCGCCCGTTCTCGCCGTAAGTTATCCCCGCTTCATCAAACGCACACATCGCACCGAAAGTCATATTATCGTTCTCACTGTACAGCACATCAAAATCCCTGTTCTGACGCAGGTAATCCTTGACGACCTCGTATCCCTTTGCTTCCGTGAAATCCCCGTCGAGCTGGGCGGCAAACTCCCAGTCCTTATGCTGTGCCACCCCGACTTCAAGCGCCTTTGTTCTCAGGAGCTGTGCAGTCGCACCGTATGACCCCTGCAGATGAAGTATCCTCAGATTCCTCTGCGCCGTATCGAAATGCTGATCCTCCATCCACTTAACGGCTTCATTCCCCTGCTTCAGGAAGTCCGAGCCGAAGTTCGTAAGGAAAAGATCCGCATTGCTGACAGATACCGAACGGTCAAGTATGATGACAGGTATCCCCGCGTTCTTTATCTCGGTAAGGACCGTCTCCCATCCGTCTTCCACGGTCGGCGCGATGATTATCAAATCCACACCTTCGAGAATGAAATTACGCACGGCTGCCAGCTGATTATCCTGACGCTGCTTGGCATTCTCCATTCTCAGCTCATAGCCCCTGCTCTCGGTAAATGTCTGCTCCATCGACCTGGTGTTGGCAAGCCTCCAGTCCGATTCCGAGCCGACCTGCGAGAAGCCGATGACGAACAGGTCCTTATCGCTCTTCCCGCCTTTGTCACCGCAGCCGGCAAAAACGGCAGAAAAGATCAATATCAAAACCAAACTACAGAACCGTCTCATCATCTATATCCGCCTTTCGTGGTATGCTTATCGCGATCACCGTTCCCTCATCGGGAACACTCCTTATCTCGAACCTGCATTCATCGCCGTACAGCAGCTTCAGTCTCTTATATGATGATACCAGACCAAAGCTTGATGTATCCTCCGCTATTACGCGTTTGTTCAGCGATTCAAGCCGTTCGGCGCTCATTCCGACACCGGTATCGCTCACCTCGAGCTCGATGGTATTGCCGTTAAGAATACCCGTCACCATGATCCTGCTCTTGCCGCGTTTGGGCTTGATACCGTGATAGATGGCGTTCTCGATAAGAGGCTGCAGTGTCATCTTCGGCACCTTGTATCCCTCTATCTCCGGGTCGATCTGAATGTCATATTCCATCACGTCCCTGTACCTTACCTGCTGTATCTCAAGGTAACTCTGGATGTGTTTCTTCTCCTCGGCGATAGTTACGATGTCCTTGCCGTCGCTCAGGAACGACCTGAAGTATGATGACAGGCTCGTGACCATCTCCTCGGCCTGCTCGTTCTTCCCTATCTCAATGAGCCACACGATCGCATCGAGAGTGTTATACAGGAAGTGCGGATTGATCTG
>DFIB01000185.1 GCA_002371375.1 Mageeibacillus sp. UBA3708
GGATTGATCCGCGGGTAGATAATGTTGCCGCATACCGGACATACCATTGCACGCTCTACGGCAGAATGTCCCGTGGAGTGCCCGCATCTGCCGCAGTATGAGGACTCCTTGTACCATTTGTCCAGATGATATGCCGTATAAAGAGCAAACATCTTCTCAAGAGGTCCTGTACCTGTGCGCCTGATGTTATAAAGCTTCATAAATTCAAAACCCTCAGGGGCCTTGACGACAGGAGGCGCCGCGCGGTAGTAAGTGTCATCATCAACCGCGAATAAATATGTGTACTCTCCGGCATCGAGAAGTGACACCGTCGGAAGGATCAGTTGACCTGCATCTATCTTGACCAGGCACTGATTGCCGTCAAATACAAAGACCTGATCGTCAGGTCTCGCAGATCTGTCCGGTATAAACTCATTGTGCAGTTTGTGTGGTGCTATGTCCTGTATCATCAGTCTTTACGCTCCGCTTTCATCTGTTTTTTCATCTTGTACATCTCCCCGTCGGCGATCGCTTCAACCTCGGCTATATTGGAGGTTCCGGCTATGAATTCAGCCGAACCGTAAGCGATCGACAAAGGTACTTTGAGCGCCAGATCCTCATTGGAATTGGCTCTTCCGACCTGGATGTCAAACTCCTTAAGAGCCTTATCGGCATCTTCCTTCACAACAGCTATGAACTCGTCACCGCCTGTCCTGAAGCACTTACCGTAGAAGCCGAATGATCCGTCTATTGCACGGGCTGCCGCAATGATCAGCTTATCACCTTCAAGATGGCCGAACTCGTCGTTCGCCTTCTTGAGGTAGTTGAGGTCGAGCTGGAATACCTGATAGACCGTACCGGGCTTTGATTCCCTGATTTCCTTCTCGTAAAGGTATAGCGCCTCACGGTTGGGGATTCCGGTTAGTGCATCAGTATATGCAACCTTGGCCATAAGTTCCGTCTTAATGCTCTTCTCGCTTATCAGTATTAGTTCTTTTATCTCGTTATAGCCCATGATAATTATGAAGACCATAAGCCCGTATCTTGTGAACAATGCAGTGTCCGTGCTGTTCCTGAAGTAATATCTTACCATATCTATCGCCCCGGCAACAAAGATGATCGTACCTGATATAACAAGAAGCGCCGTCCCTTTCCTGAGGCCCTTCTGTGATATATGCCTGAATATCATGTAGAAACAAAGCAACAACCCCACGCCGATTATCAGGTGAGTTATGATTAGGAAGTCATGGAAATCCTTGCCAGTTGTCCTCACCAGAACAAAATTCATTACGGTATTCAATGCAGCCACGCCGATAACTGCCTTGACAAACCACTTCCTCAGGAACCCCGTGAACATGGCAATGTAGATTATCGTCGGTATCGGCAGGAGCATCAGGCAGACAAGATCAATGATCCTCGGTGTTGCAGAATTGTTAGTTATGACCTGGATCAGAAGCGATCCGGAGTTGGAATAACATGCCAGTATAACAGCTACTACACCGAGAGATATTGTCTGTGTAAATCTCTCATTCTTCCTGTCGAAAATAAATCCGAACAGCACAATGGCAAGTCCGATCAGCAGAATAATGAAACATTCCATGAATCTCAGCAGATTATTCTGCACGATCGACCTGAAATAAAACGAAGGCTCCGTAAGTCTCATATTACGGAAAGATGCCCAGTCGGTATCGAGCAGTGCCTCATATTCAATTCTCAGAGTCTCCTCATCATTGAACTGGGGTATGTTGATGAAATGAACATAGTTGCCGTAGTACTTGCCGTAAAACCCGGGAAGATCCGGATGGAAACTGTAGATCAGTTTATCGCCCAGATAAACGTCAAAAAAAAGATTGGAGGCATCAGTACACAATGATGCCCCCTTGATATCTTCTGAATATATGGTTGTGGATATGGCGTGAACTCCTTCGCTCCTGTTGAGCTTGGTAAGCACGGCTGAAGTCCCGTCGTCATATGTCCATCCGCGGGAATAGTCAGCATCTACCGCATCAACTATTCCGTCCGGAATGGATATAACGAAGATCATTCCAAGCAAAACGACCATAATAAACAGGACAGTCAAAGTGATATCCGCAAATACCCTGGAAGTCCTGCTCATAGAAAGAACGATCCTTACTTAATGTCAGCGTGGAAATCCTGCAGAGCCTTTACTCCGATGTGTGTATTCTGCTTTGCAGCCTTGATTCCCTCTGCTGAAGCCTTGGCAGCTGCCATTGTCGTGATATAAGGTACTCTGTGCTTGATGGCTTCCTTACGGATGTAGGAGTCATTGTGTACAGATGTCTTGCCGGCCGGTGTATTGATGATGAGATCGATATCGCCGTTCGTGATCATGTCGGCAATGTTCGGTCTGCCCTCATAGAGCTTCTTAACCTTCGTTGCCTCGATGCCTGCATCTACGATCATGTCATATGTGCCGCCGGTTGCAAGGATCTTGAATCCGTTATCCGCAAAAGCCTTTGCAACATCAACAAGATCACACTTATCTCTGTCACAAACAGAGAGAAGCACTGTGCCTTCAGTCGGAATCTCCGTCTTGGTTGCTTCCTGAGCCTTGAAATACGCCTCGCCAAAAGAAGGAGACAGTCCGAGGACCTCACCTGTCGAACGCATCTCAGGTCCCAATACAGGGTCAACCTCCTGAAACATATTGAACGGGAATACGGCTTCCTTAACACCGTAGTGAGGGATGTGCTTATGCGTAAGTGATGGAACCGGTGATTCCATTCCGGTAAGTTCAGATACCATTATCTCGGTAGCGAGTCTTACCATGTTGATAGCGCACACCTTGGATACAAGAGGTACTGTTCTTGAAGCTCTCGGGTTAGCCTCGAGAACGTAAACTACATCATCCTCGATCGCGTACTGCATATTCATCAGACCTACAACATTCATCTCGATGGCGATCTTCTGCGTGTACTCCTTGATCGTCTCCACCTGCTTAGGTGTCAGATTCATTGAAGGAAGGATACAAGCGGAGTCACCTGAATGAACGCCTGCAAGCTCGATGTGCTCCATGACAGCGGGAACGAAGCAGTTCTTGCCGTCAGAGATGGCATCTGCCTCACACTCCGTAGCGTGATGCAGGAACCTGTCGATAAGGATGGGTCTGTCAGGTGTAACACCTACTGCAGCATTCATGTAGACAGTCAGCATCTCATCATCATGTACAACTTCCATTCCGCGTCCGCCGAGAACGTACGAAGGACGTACCATTACGGGGTAGCCGATCTTATTGGCGATGGCCAGAGCCTCCTCAACATTGACCGCCATACCTGCCTCAGGCATAGGGATGTTAAGCTTATCCATCATTGCCCTGAAATGATCTCTGTCCTCAGCGAGGTCGATCGTCTCAGGTGATGTACCGAGGATCCTTACGCCATTCTTCTTAAGGTCTGCAGCAAGGTTCAGAGGTGTCTGACCGCCGAAGGAAGCGATAACTCCGAGAGGCTTCTCTTTCTCGTGTATCGAGAGAACATCCTCAAGCGTCAGCGGCTCGAAATAAAGCTTATCTGAGGTGTCATAGTCAGTAGACACTGTCTCAGGGTTGCAGTTGACGATTATGGACTCGAAGCCCATCTCCTTGAGTGCAAGCGCAGCATGTACGCAGCAGTAGTCGAACTCGATGCCCTGACCGAT
>DFIB01000056.1 GCA_002371375.1 Mageeibacillus sp. UBA3708
ATGCGGGAATAACAGTTGATGCTAATGCCCCCAAATCTGCCGACTGGAACGGTGAGAGGATAATATGTGCAGGACATGAAGCGAATTATATGGTTCACGATTACAGCGGCAAGCTGATAGCCCGTGCGGGAGGCAACGATCCTGAACTGGGAGAGACCAGAGCGCTTATCGGGTGGGGCGACACTTTCGTGATCGTTACGGATAAGGGAGCGATCAGGTATGACTGGAATTGCAAAGAGATCGGACGGATAGTATTCGGTTTTCAGGCGTTTGATTCATGGACTGATCCGGGCATTGTAGTGCAGCGGAACAAGGTGTATATGAGCGGCGTGGCAGGGATGGTATATGAACTTGATTTCGATGCGGGGCAAGCTGTGTATAAGGGTATTCTGAATAATGCGGAAGGACTGCCCAAAACTTATCAAGACTTTACGAGATCAACTAACGAATGCTTTTCTATCTCCACATATTTTGATCCTTCATATTACTGGGAGGCAGACCTGGAGAACATGACTGTTCACAAGACGGCAAAAGCATCCAATATCATGTTCAAACCGCCGAGATACGAGTGTGACTATCTTACAAACAATGTCCGTTATACTGATCCTCTGGATAAACTGCATTATGTTCATGTGTATAATTATGACCCTGCGGATAACATGGATATTGATATTGAGATAATCTCCCCTGATAACGATTCAAATTATGCTTCAAGAGAGAAGATAACCTGCAGGGGGTTCGGTGTCTTTGAGGATAGTCTGATAAGGCGGGCACAATACATGTTCAACTCCTCTCAGGATCAGTATTATCTGGAACTGCAGGACTGGGGAGGCGGGTATGACCTGTCAGTCCCTGATCAGGCAGACAAGTTCAGGCTGGAAGTGATGAGCGATATTCAGAACGGCAATGCGCCGGATATATTTTATGGCAATGACTTTGATTATCTCTATTGGGGAGATAACGGGACAGTGCTTGATATGAAGCCGTATCTGGAGGCTAACGGCGGGTTCGATGCAGATTCGATATCACCCAATATGTTAGACCTTATGACAGGTAATGACGGCGCCGTATACCAGGTTTTCCCCAAATACATTTTGTGGGGATACTGGGGACGGCAGAAAGACTACGGAGATATGGATCTGTCTATTGAGACTCTGGCTTCGGGAAAGATACCTGACGGATATAATAAGCCGGTGGCATTAGAGCTCCTGTACGGAGCATTCTCAAACAACCTGCTCGATCTCTATCAGAAGGGTGAACTTACCGAAGAGAATGTCAGGATGGCTTTGGCCTTTGCGGTTGACCTAGGGACAGAACAGCAGTCTTACGGTGAGTATGACAGGAAGGATATTGAGGACAACACTGACGCATCCTCATTTGTTGATGAGGAGGTCAGTTCCGTAAGTGATTACTACTATCTGTCCAGGACCCTGGGAGACTATCCTGTCTATATCGGAGCTCCGTCGATTGGGTGTACTGTACGTACTGTAATGCCGGAATCGCTTGTTGCCGTGTATTCCGGGACCAAACATCCTGAGGCAGCCTGCAAGGTTGTATCATACCTTCTCGATACTGATTTTCAACGCGCAATTTCTATGTGCAATTATTCCGGAATACCTGTCAACAGGAATGTCCTTGATGAGCTGATAGGTTATATGGAGGATCCGGATTCTATACCCGACGACATTAGGCGGGATTATGGCCAAACATTATGCCTGGATACATATATCGACAACGGTAAGGAGAAGACCAGGATCGTTCCGCTGGATAAAGATGTTGCTGATTCATTCCTCAGGCAGACGGGAGCTTGTAATACGATATCCAAATATGACTGGGGGATAAAGTCAATCATATCAGAGGAGCTGGATTCATATTATTCCCAGGGCAAGAGCATTGATGAGGTCGCGAAGTCTTTGTGCTCGAGGCTGAAGCTTTATATAAGCGAATGACGGTCATTCACCGGGCTCTGTGAGTATTGCCGGATCGACCTTGAAGATATTGAGGTTCTCGGAGTTAAATACAACCTCACCGATCTCCATCAGTGTATAAGTGTTGTCGTAATCATATAAGGCGTACTCGAGGTTGCCGAGGACGATGTATTCGATATTGTATTTCCTGATCATGCTCTTAATTGCATCGAGGTCGTTGCTTGAGTAGATGATATCGACGTCGTTGTAGCGGGGTGTCAGGTAGATATCCCACACGTTGTAGTTGGGATCCGGTATGAGCAGGTCTTGCTCTTTGTCGACTATGCCGTGGAAACGCCAGAGCCACTCGTGGGTCTGCCAGCCAATTACAGTGGGCATTCCGGTGTAGGCGGAGACGATGTTGTAATCCGTGTAGCTGTCGCCATACGCTTCGAGTAAGACGTGGCTTCCCTGTACGTTCTCGTTCAGCCAGTTGATCGCCTGAAGATATGAGACAAGATTGCCATCGTAGTCGAGGTATGAATCTTCGCTGTTATATGTATTCAGGTAGTCTATACCGTCGAGTCCCTTGTAATTTGATTTGATCGACAGGTCGCCGCAGCGCTGCTCGAGACCGAGGATCATATAGTGGCCGGGGATGAGGATTATAAGACAGAAGGCCACGAGCCCGGATATGAGGGTGGATGTGGATCTTGTATTCTTTGAGGTGGTGATCCACAGCATTCTCATAGTTGCATATGATATTGCCAGACTTAGCATAATAAACGCTGCGAAGGTGAATTTGAACATGGTGTTCGCGCGCAGATATCCGCCGGTGTAAATATCTCTCACATAGAATACCTCGGGAGCTATGAGGAGCATGATGCCGACTACGATCATTCCGCAGACGAAGACGTCTACGATGTTGCGTCTGCCGATGAACTCGGCGATAGGATTGGTGAATCCCTCCGGCGGCGTGTCGAAAGTGGAAGGATTGCCGTCTTTGTCATCCTTTCGAGGTGCCCGGCGGGATCTGATCCTCTCAAGGTTGTAATTCTTGAACAGTATTGTGAACAGAATAAATGCCAGTGCGACGAGTATATGTGTGCCCCACAATATCGCAAGCTGGAACGGCGAGGATGTGTGTGTCGTCTTGCCGAGCTTGTTCGAGATCATGTCGAAGTTTGCATTGAAGGGAAGAGCCACTATAAATGCTGCCGTGAACATGAAGCTCATGCCGAACGATGTTCTCGTAAGTGCGGACGGCTCGAAACACACGAGAAGATATGAGAATCCCAGGAGAAGCAGCTGAAGAAATACATGGAGGAACGGCGAGCCGCTCGTCGTGACGTAGATGACAAGAATGCACGCGACGTTAATGGCGAAGCATATGAAAGATGATATGTCCGTGAAGACTTTGGAGCTTCGCGTGTTGACCAGCAGGAGCGTCATCGAACCGAATACAAAATAGATGAGGAAGTCCCAGAAATTAGTCTGCTGCGCTACTCCGAGAAGTATGGATATCGCCACGAGTTCAAAGGTGATATTGCGCTTATATTCCGTCTTGAAGATCTCCAGTTTGACATTTTGTGCGATGCGTTTGGGAACGACATTTAATTCATAATGATCCGGGTGCTTTGTCCTCGTCAGCAAGGCAAGTGAGATGCCGATGATAAGGAGCACGACCATGACTGATATGACATGTGCGTGAAGGTCTGATACCAGGTACGAATAGAAAGGAAATTCCTCGATCGTATAATCGCCCTCGTCAATGAGGTTGCCGAGGCTGTCGAACACCTGTGAATCCGGATTGTGGCCGATGAATCTGGTGCTGTCCGGATAATAGAAACCGGTGGTCGATCCGACGTTCACGCCGTGGTCACCCAGGAAGTTAAGTATCTTGTTGCCGACCGAGCTGTTCTCATCGTAGAAGAAAGAGTGTGAATTGCCGAACAGCATTACGGTGAATCCGGCAAATATACCGGTTATATATCTGAAGACGGAACTCCAGAAGCCTTTGACATGGTTACAGTTGTCTGCCATATGGTCGAACAGCATCGTGCCGATGGAGAAGCACATTGCGAAGGGAAGAGCGATGGCAGACACCATGGCGATGTTGTAGCCGATCTGAGGTGCAACGCCCGATCCCTTGATGACGAGGGACCACATGAACTGCCCGAAATAATAGTAATTAATGCTGTATCCTGACAGCCACATATCGCTTGCCGGAAGCTTAGGGTTCCTTAGCATGGACATTATGAAGCCGTAGTCCATGAACTTCTCCTGACCGTTGATCATGGGAGTGAATCCCTTGTAGTAGCAGAGGATGGTCAGAACCGTCATGAATACTGTCAGCTCGAGAGTGACTTTCTCAATGTAGAAGGGCTTGCTTATCTCCTTGATGAAGTTCTGCCTCAGCGGTTTGACATAGTAACAGATAAGGCCGATCACCAGCATTGCAAAATATACCAGGATCGTCGTAAACCTGTATATTTGGATGTAAGAGAAAGTCCACACAAAAAGGCTTACGGCAACGATGCCCAGCGTGGTCGTGAGTATGAAGCCGCAGCTGCCGGTGCCCCGGAAAAGATATGTTCCGACAGGCAGCACGACGATCGTGCAGAGGAAAAGGAACGCACCCCATATGAGCACTGACTTGACATCTTCGATCCCGAGCAACCACCAGCCGAGAAACAGTGTAATGATGAAGGGGAGCGTTAAGAGTATTGTCTTGACCGGAGCTTCAATGATGCTCTTCTCTGACAGAGTCTTATCATCTTTGCTCATATGACTCACCTTCGGAATAGTTCATTGACGATACAAGTGGCGTGACAACCTCGCTCCGTACACTGGCCGTGACAGCACTTGCCTGTTCGATCTCGCCGCAGATCCTGTTGGCCAGTTCAATGAGCCTGTCCATTCTGTTGAGAGGCGTCTCCGTCGTGCCGTATCTGGCAATTCCCGAAGCGCATACAAAGAGGTTCCTGCAGGGGTTGTGAAGATCCGTTCCGGGATACTTCTCGGATTGCGCATATCTCGTCTTCGTAAGGCGCCAGCTCTTGATGTCAGACTTGCGGATACCGGGGTAGAGCTTCCGGAACGCGCCGAAATACTCGTCCATTATCTTAGAGTCACTGGCGATCCACAGCGGGTCGGTAACATCTGTATATCCCACAAGATAAACGATATTGCCGCCATAGTTCCTCTGCCCGAAGGCATTGCTGTGGTTGACGATCCTCGCGAAAGGCTGGTCTTCAAAATCCTGATAGTATACTTCAGACATCACGCGCTTAAGGTTCATCATTATAGTCAGCTGCGACCTGTATGTAACGTTCATCAGCTGGTCCCTGTCGTCGATCGTGATGGGAAGATTGTGCGAGATATTGACAAATGTTCTGCATGATCCGGTGAAGATGACATAGTCGCTGATCTCCTCGTATCTGGATGAGTTGCTCAGCACGCATTCCGTCTTGTAAGCGACGGAGCCGTCGTCACGCCTGATCTGCGTTATGTCTGAGGCGGTGGTGGACAGGTAGATCCTGCCGCCGTTATCTGTGATCTCCTGCATCAGACCGTTGATCAGCCTTGCAAATCCGCCTCTGAAATACCCGACCTTCTTGTGTGCGGCCTTGCCGTGCCATCTGGAATCGCTCCATTCGACGCTTGAATCAAGTCCCAGGTTCTTCACGAGTGACAGCAGGTTCTTATCGGTCTTGCGGAGATGGTGAGGCAGGAGTTCCAGTGATTCGTTGCCAATTCTCGTGGTAGCAAGAAGTCCGCCCGCGTAGGTCATCTCCTCGATCACGGTAACGTTGTAGCCTCTCTTGGCAAGCTTCATGGCGCATGTGAGCCCCGACAGCCCCGCACCTATTATGCACACTGATCCAGCCATTATATATCCACAAACCTTCCTGTCTCTAAGCGAAAATAGTGCAAATATTCTAACACACCGCCCCTTATTATTAAAGTTAAATTTGATACGAAATGATACGGTTTTTTCCGATTTTCGTATCAATTCGGAGATTTCCTTAAGTCAGTTTCTGTTATGCTCCGTGTAGCGACGTTGCACATTAAGATTTTGGAGGAAATACAAATGAGTACAGTAAGAGAAATGTCTGAAGAATACCTGAAGACTGCATATGAATTGTGTGTATTCCTTCGCCTTCACAGCCATCCGGCCCTGGGCGAGAGGATAATGACAACGGCCGTGGATCTGTCTACCCTGAGCCACACCACCTGGGCCTACTACGGTTCGGACGGCTTCATCGGCAACCTGGTCAAGACATATGAAACGGCAGACAAGCTGATGCACCTCATCAGCGTTGTCGAGTACCTGGAGCTTGATTATTCCGGCTTCGACAAGGTTAAGCAGGACACCGAGGCCATCTACAAGATGAGCCGTTCGTCGATAAACACGCTGCATTCCAAGTCGAACGGTGGCAAAAAGGATGAGAGGAAATCAGGTACTGACAGCGCGAAAAGGCCTACTCAGGAGCTGAAGGACATGCATGGTCAGGGCGAACAGATGCAGACAGCATCCGCATCGTCTGAAGCGCCTGCGGAACTGCCGGTGATCTCTGACGAAGGTGAGGGTAATACAACCTGCAGTTCCGGTCTGCCGTTCGAGATCGAAGAAGGCAGCGGCGGCGGAAAAGCCGGGGAGGATGAGCCCGAGGCGGTTGAAGAATCTGCATGAATGTGCTGCAGGCACATGTTCAATATCGTATCTGCAACCGGACCGGGGTTCCCCGGCCCGGTTGTTTATGAGAGCGGTAACAGGAAGCCTGAGGAAGTCCGTCCGCAAGCAGTTGCGGGCTTGACTGGGGTGACTGTAGTGGCTTGGACGACCGGTATCCGGAGAATCAAGGAATCGGACCGGTATTCTGACTGGTTCACTCACTCACTCACTCACGATAACGATATCGGCGTTCAAGCGTTTCAGAAGAAAAACGGCAATCCTTCCGAA
>DFIB01000009.1:0-5688 GCA_002371375.1 Mageeibacillus sp. UBA3708
GCACCCGCATCCTCAAGACTCTTCAGGAACTTAAGGTACCTCTTGTGCCACTTATACTCGGTCATCTTCTCCATGTACATCCAGTCGCTCGCATCCAGATCAAATTCATGAACAAAGTCACCCTCTTCGATCCTCCTCTTGATTTCAACAATAGGAATCGTTTTGTCGAATTCATGTATGATCTTGATAAACTTAACCGGCTTTTCTGTTGTGTGAAGTTTTATTCGAACAATAGACATTTCTTATCTCCTCATCTCATCGCAAAAAACCAAATAGTCATCAACCGCAGCATGAAATTCTTCGATTATCTTCTCTTCATCACTGCTCTCAAAAGTGACCAGATCATCTATACCTTCAATCCTGCCGTGGTATATCTTCTCATCTTCACTGTATTGAACCTTAGCGATATAGCCTTTGTATTCTTCAACATCCATCTTTGTTATTCCTCCCTTTTTATTCAGTACTAATTTAGTTACAACCATCTCTATACTTCCAAAAAGACGTTACCGGATTTGCATTCCCATATTTGAAAAGACCCGCTACTGACTTGCCGACGTAACGCCGGCGGACAGGAGCGTCAGCGACCTTCCCTCCAAATGCCGCGTGTGCAATCGTATAAAGTTTCAGAAGATATCCCCTCATAATACGATCTGTTGATTTTAATGACGACTATGTTTTCTGTTATATCTTCAAGCGATATAAAGTCCATTCCTAACTCCTGTATTCTGATTGACCCCTGCTGTTCTCAATTCTCTTCACTCAAATACATCCTCACAACCCCACCATCCCAACAGGACAATAGTAGGATGACCTGTTGAGGGGCATGAGCGAATCTCCCGTGTCGATGATAAGGCCGGGGGCAATCGGCATCTTGTATTGTTTGAGGATGTCAAAATTCTTGTCTGCGTTGTCTTTGCCGATGCCCTTTTTTATCTCGATCGGATAGATGGTATGATTTGCGATGTAGATGATGTCCACTTCCTTCTGATCACGGTCTCTGTAGTAATAGAGGGTGTACTCGATTCTTTGGCCGGCGTTTCGTATGCTCTTTACCATCTCGCTTACGACATATGTCTCAAAGAACGCGCCTGCCATAGGGGATGCCTCCAGGATCCGTGAATCAGACCAGCCGCAAAGGTAAGCGCAAAGTCCCGTGTCCAGGAAATACAGTTTGGGCGACTTTGTGATTCGCTTGGACAGATTGGTAGCATACGGCTGCAGCAGCATTATTATTCCTGACGCCTCCAGAATGGAGATCCAGCTTTTTGCTGTTCGGGAGTCGATGCCGACAGCCCTGCCGATCTCGGCAAAATCAACCTGCTGACCCGTTCTCAGCGAGACGATCATCAGGAACCGCCTGAAATCATCCAGCTTGCCGACGTTGATCAGCCTGCTGACATCTTTCTCCAGATACGTTGTTATGTAGCTGTCAAAGAACGTCGTTCTGTCGATGTTATTGATCCAATACTCCGGCATACCGCCCTTGTATATCTCCTCGAAAACATCAAATCTGTTCTTGTATACAAACCGCGATTTCTTCTCTCTCAGCAGGTTGATGTCTGGAACAAACATGTCACCTTCGATCTGTTGTTTCTCGCATGCGCTCAAAGAGCCAACTTCAATAATAGCAGTTCTTCCTGCCAGGGACTCAGATGCTTTCTGCCTGATCTTATGAGTGTTGGAACCGGTTAGGATGTACATCAGGTCAACACTCCCGCCGGTCTTCACAGATTGCAGTTTTGCCTCGTCTATCCTGATCTTGATAGCCTCCATCAGCGCGTCCGCCTTCTGAATCTCGTCAATGATCAAGGGAACACCGTGAGACTCGAGAAAAAGTTCCGGGTCCCGGACTGCAAGTTCTCTTTCCCTGCTGTTATCCAGACTCACGTACTCGACGCCGTCAAACAGGTTCCTAACCATGGTGGATTTGCCCGTCTGTCTGGCACCGTAAAGCGTAATGCATGCAAATTCCTCTGCCGCCTTAAGAATCGTCTTCTCTAATTGCCTGTGATAATACACGGTATCACCCTCCTGCCTTATCTTACGCTGATTATAACCCAGCCTTTCGGCAAAAACAACAATGCATTGTCATTTTTGCCAAAGTATAAATGTAATACTTATTAACCTCTCATCTCCAACACAACAACAGCAACCCAAACCCCATCACACCTATCCAATAAACAACTCAATTATTCATATGCAAACATCCGTTCTATTATGCTATAATCTTATTGGCGCAGGCTGCTAATGGGCGGTTGCCTTTCTTTTTATTTGCCCCTGCTTGCAGGGAGTAACAGAAAGGAGGGCTGCGGAGATGACAGACATTGAGATTATTTCGATCGTAATAGGCATTATTACCCTTGTTATAGCTTCAATGACACTGTTGT
Organism: Mageeibacillus sp. UBA3708; assembly: GCA_002371375.1. GTDB lineage: Bacteria > Bacillota > Clostridia > Saccharofermentanales > Saccharofermentanaceae > Saccharofermentans. The sequence goes on from DFIB01000009.1 coordinate 2,388, forward strand.
TGAAGCTATTGGCGTTCCTGATCGAGTTCTTTGACGCTCGGTACAGACGCAAATAAAAACTCACCCATTTGGACCGTATTCCTTTGGGGTGAGTTAATCTAACCTATTCGAAAGGCAACCGTCCTTGCGGACTGCGCTTTCTTACGCATATTTTATCATTCGACGAACATTTATTCAACAACCGTGATAAAGACGCAAATAAAAACTCACCCATTCGGACCGGTAATCCTTTTGGGTGAGTTAATATAACCCACATGAAAGGCAACCGTCCTTGCGGACTGCGCTTTCTTACGCATATTCTATCATTCGACGAACATTTATTCAACAACCGTGGTACAGACGCAAATAAAAACTCACCCATTCGGACCGGTAATCCTTTTGGGTGAGTTAATATAACCCACATGAAAGGCAACCGTCCTTGCGGACTGCGCTTTCCTTATGTTTATTCTATCATTCGACAAGTATTTATTCAATAACTACGGTACAGACGCAACAACTCACCCGATCACCCACGCTATTCCTTTCGCGGTTCTGAGCGCAGGATCGTTGAAATGTCCGCCATGATTCAGTTCAAATAGCACATCGTAGCTTTTTGACGAGTAGATCTCTGATATATCTCTCGTATTGTCTTCGACAGCAGCCATTACCGGATTCTTTGTCTTCGATTCGCGGTCGCCCAGCGAGAGGTAGACCCTCGATGGCGCTGCGGCGAATTCATGTTCACAGACGTATTCGGAGAATCCGGGAAACCACAGCGAGCCCGAGCAAGCCGCGCAGCCGACGAACATGTCGGTCTTGTAGAGAGAATAAAGCGCGAATAGTCCGGCCATCGAATATCCTGCGATGTATATCGCGCGCGGCTGGAGACCGTATTCAGAACACACGGAAGGCACGATTGCGCTCACGAGCTCAGCAATATATTCATCCGCGCCGCCCCCGAAATCAGGTTCGCCTTTGAACACTGCCGGAGCCTTCCATGGGGAGAGCGCTTCGTTCCAGTCAGAAACAGTGACAGCGAGCAACGAATACGGAGCACGAACAAGCTTGTCTAGTTCAAGCGCCACAGCCTCCCCCTCATCGCCAAAACAGTTCAGCACGACCAGAGGCGCTTCACACGAAGATGCACGGCGGACAAGCTTTACCGTCCTGTTCATATGACTCTCCTGAGTGTCTTCTCATCACACTCAAAATGCTTGCCGATCTGTGCAGCGATCCTGCTGTAAGACTCCGACGGCTTCTCGTTGTAGCGCGATGTCACGTGCTTATAGCCCCACTTGTATTCCGGCGGCGTCATCACCGCGACGGCCCAGCCGTACTCTTCTCCGCGCTTATTCAGCCGCGGCTTGAAGTCCTTAACTATCAGGTAGGTCTGCATCTGAAGCTTTGTGAGCGTACCTTCGAAATTCTTCTCGCCGCCCTTGCCAAAGCCGCCTCTATCCTTCATCTCGTGTGTATAAAGAGAAGACGTCACGCCCAGGTCCTCAAGCTTCTCGGTCTTCACGTCCCACATATCAACACCCGCAGGTACAAAAAGATCCACCAACAGCTTCTCGCGGTATCCCGCCTTCCCATCCTCATAGCGCGCATCGAAATCGTAGCCGTCCCGCCTGTAATTTGCAAAATACGGAAACCACTTCTTCGATATGAACCCGGCACGCCCTCCAAAGAACTTGCCGTAAGCCACCTTGTCCGTCCTCGCGAGTACGGCTCTCCACTCCCACGGATCAACGTCCTCATCACCGCTCCACCAGTCCGATACTGAGGTCATCTCCTCAACAGAGAACCCGGCAACATTGTTGCTGAACAGCGGAAGGAACCCGACCGACTCAATGACGGACAGCAGTTCTCCGCTGCTGCGGATACAGCCCTCATCGTCCCGGTCAAGGCCTTGCATATACCACTGTCCGTCGAGCACATACATCAGGATCACCCTCCCAAAAGATTATCTGTTTATATTGTAGCGCATTTCAATCGGAGAAATGACGAGATCATCGATTTTTTTGCTCTTCAAGGAAGCTGTGGGACTATATGACGACACATTATTGCCTGTGGTAACGCACCTGTATCCGACCCTGAAGCAAAAAAATCCCGGCACAAACTCCCGTGCCGGAACCATTCTAAGCTTATGAACCTGCCGCTTACAGCTGAGCCTTAATCTCATCATCGACACTCTTAATCAATGATGATTCTGCAGCTCCTTTGATATCACCTGCATCATCGCGGTACAGATTTGAGGAGAATCCTAGCTTATCCACGCCGTCGAATCTGGATAGATGGATTACTTTGCCGTCTTCCTCTATCGTGGCTGTGATGCGTTCGATTCCGCCTGCATCGTACAAGTAGAGATTGCTACCATCGATCTTGTATGTTAATTCGACTGTTGTCTTATCTCTTGTATCTGTATCAACCAGGATCAATGTTGCTGAATCACCTGCAAACGAGATTTTTATTGAATCCCTGTAAGAAGAGAAAACATGATCCTTCAACTCATTTTTAGCGCATCCGCAGAGACATGCAATAATACCGATGATAAGCACAGCTACAAAACCGTTCCTTTTCATTTCCTATAATCTCCTTTTCACAGAATATTCACTGACCGGGTCCTCACGGGAACTTGGTCGTCTGATATAAAAATGATAACAAATCTCAAGAACGATTTGGTTAGCCGTCGGCTAACAAGGAGATATACACTCAGATCCATTCTCCCGCTTGAAGTGCTTCACTATGATCCCGGTACTCCGGATAATCCGCGGTATTCCTGTTTAATCTGTTCGGTATGTTGTCATCTCTCCAAACCACACGCGTTTATTACGACATTTATTACGACATCCACCCTTCATCCATAACTCTTCTAACCCTTCTCACAACACTCATTATCCTCTCGGGCAAATACTCTTCCTCGACCCGTGCCGCCAGCTGCTTCGGCATGCCCCAGAACGCTTCGGCAATAGCGCCGGAGATAGCTCCTAATGTGTCTGTATCACCGCCGATGTACATGACGTTGCGGATAGTATTCTCGTAGGAGTCTGCCTCAAGGAAACACTCGAAAGCTTCCGGCATCGTCCTCATGCAATCTTCAACATGATGGTATCCCGGGCGTATCTCGTCCAAAGTCCTCGACAAATCGTATGAGAACTCGCACTCGATATACTCCTTAATCTCTTGCTTCGTTGCTCCATGGCGCGCCATAAATATGGCGGATGCGACCGACTCTGCGCCCTTCACTCCCTCGGGGTGGTTGTGCGTGACTTCGGCGGTCCACCTGGCGACTTCCCTCGTCCTCTCAATGGTACCGTAAAGC
>DFIB01000009.1:5773-10296 GCA_002371375.1 Mageeibacillus sp. UBA3708
CCGTTGCCGTAGCTGCCGTAGGGCTCGGGATCGTCAGAGAGTACCCAGTTGATGAACCTGGCGCCGTAGCCGGCGTAGGGATACAGCTTGCCCCACCTTTTCATTGAGGTGATGAGGCATTCCTTGACGCGCTTCTCACCGGCATCACGGCCCGCGTTCAGGAGAGCGTCGGCGACTGCAACGGTCATGACCGTGTCATCCGTGAATCTGCACTCCGGGGTGAGGAGCTCGAAGTCGCGGCTCTTGTTGCCGGAGTCGAACTCGAACCTGCTCCCGATGATGTCACCTGTTATTGCGCCCAGCATTTTGCGCACATTTCCAGCGGGAGTAACCCTGACGCCTGCGCCTGTTGCCGTAAACCTCATTGCCGCCTTCTCTTCGTGATTCATGTTGTCTCTCATATCGGATACCTCCCTTGCTTATTATGGCTGTATTATAGCCGCGTCCGGCGGCGTTCAGGTCAACCGCAGATTGACATTTGTCTCAGCACGAGAAAGGGAGCTTATCTAATATCACTTGATCAGCCTGAGCTCGGGGCAGCCGTTCTCTTCCAGCTTCTCGTTGATGGAGTAGACGTCGCGGATGCCCCCGGCGATGCAGGCTCTGACGACGACATCGGCCTTGCGTGAACGGCTCAGTGTGTAGCCTGCACTCTCGAGCATCTCGAGTGTCTCATCAAGGTCGAGACGGAGGACAAGGCAGATGACTATACAGACGTATTTGGCGGGGTGGTAATCGAAGTCCTTGCGCATGTTGGTCAGCACCTGCTTGGAGAAAAACAATTCGTATTTGCCGCCGTAGAGCTCGGAGTCCTTGATGCCGCGCTGCTCCGTATACTCAAAGACTCTCTCGGCGAAAGACTTGTACACGTCATCGATCATCGCCATGGAGATTGAATCGTTCATGTCCACGGGGCTGCCATGGTATTTCCTGTAGGCCTGCTCGCGCCGTCCCCTCCGCGCGGACATCTCGCGCAGATCCTCCTGCGTGCAGCCGTACTCGTCGACAGACGCATTCTCGACGTAATTGTCGTCAATATACTCACGGATCTTACCGGAGACTGCGGCTCCTGACTGCACAGATGTCTGATCGAAAAGGACGATCACCACCTTCATATCGTTCCCCGTCTCACGCAGAAAACTCCTGATGATGTCTTTGGCGACGCCGATGGCCGTATCATGCGGAAACCCGTACGACCCGGTCCCGATCAGCGGAAAAGCAACCGACCTACAGTTCAGCTCGGCAGCCAGCCTGAGTGAATTCATGTAGCAGTCCGCCAGCACATCTACCTCTCCTGCTCCGCCGCCTTCCCAGGCGACGCACACCGTGTGGATGATGTATTTGGCATCCAGGTTATACCCTGACGTCTCAATGGCCTGCCCGGGCCTGATATCACCGATCAGCTTCCGCACGGCAAGGAGCTTGTCCTCCCCCGCCGCCTTATAAACGGCGCTGTCAGTTCCCGCCCCAACCTCCGGCCTGGGATTGGCCGTATTCACGATGGCATCTGCCTTAACCTTGGTTATGTCGTTACGGATGATCTGAAGTGGCATGTGTGAGGTCCTGTCTTTTTATTGGATTATAACACAGATCTCTCAGCTCATTCATCACGCTTGCCTTGATCATCCCCTCCCTCTGCATCCTGCCGACAACGATCCCGGGGGCGATATCCAGTTCTTTGGCAAACCGGATCACATTACGTTCATCATAATCTCCGTCTCTTTTGAACTGCTCGAAGACTTCAGCGTTAATAAGAGAATCGGCCGACCACCTGTCAGCGGCAGCTTCTTCATCATCAGATGTACCACCGGATCTGCCTACATGACCGAGAGCGATATGAGCCAATTCACGAAACAGAATATTCCACATTCTGTCAGTGTACTGCACATCGTTAGTGATGCTCACGACGATCTTATTGCCGTCTGCGAATGTAACGCCGTCTACAGATGAACCTCTCAGCCGGGGAAGCATAACAAGTGCTATACCACACTCTGCAAGATGCTCTGACAATACAGGACATGCTCCCTTACCCATTACCGTCATCCTCCTTAATTCGGGTATGATATTGATCATCCCCTGTACATTAACAGGAGCCGTACGAACATCTCTGGCCTTAATCTTCGCTTCCTGAGCCCACGCCATAACAGCAAGATCACTCTTCTCCGTGATGACCAAACGCCTGCATGCGATCCGTGTGATCTGTTCGTTGCCCAACAGAGCCAGCCTGACCACCTCAAAATACTGTCTCAGGTTAACTACCTTCTCCTTCGGTTCTCTTGTCGCAGGAACCCAGCCCAGCTTAGCCATATCACTATACGGAATCCGCCTGGCAATCTCTACATCAGCATCCATTGAATTCTCAGCCTCTGTCTTGATGAGCTCCTCTCTGTACATTGCCTCAAGTCTGTTCCAGAAACCTGCCGGAACTCCAAGTACCGTCTCCAGCCTTACTGCCGTCTCAACAGTAAGCTGAACTTCACCGTTAATGAGCTTGCTGATGTGCTTCTCAGACATATCCATTCTGGCAGCAAACTCCTTCTGGCTCATCCCTCTGTCACCCAATTGCTCCCTGATCGTCGCTCCCGGAGGTACTGCTATATAATTACGACTTCTAACCATAGTATCTTCCCCGTCATCTCCTTACCATATGTTCTGTCAGCAGTTTTGGGATCCGTACAGATCTTCCTTATCTTATTGTTCTTGTATGTAATATCCACGTCACCACCTCTTATAGGATTAACCTCTGAGGTAAATTGATGATAACACATCGCGCAAAGAATATCAATGCACAAATTTACCTCCGAGGTAAATTGAACATCGATTGGCGATTTAGCCACTTCGTATAATGTTCCATCTTTATCACGCAAATAAGAATTGAATTGGACAGTCATAGGATCTATGTTAAACCTTTCCGAATAATAAAGAGATTGTGGAACAAGGTCTTCTGCTGCATCAATTAACGTATTCTTATGGTATTCTTCAAATCTAAATGTCCAAATAATCTCCCTCATCTCGTTTGACATCGCATCGAAACGTCTATACACTATAGACATAACCATAGAGAGTGCGTTAGGGACAAGCCCTGTGACCGCACAGCAACCTGCAACTGCAAGGTGCTAAAGCTTGACCGATGGGTGATTCTTTCATTTCCTTGATTTCAAGTCCCGTCGGAAACGATGGGGCTTATTCGTTTTGTACTCTCCTGGCAACAAATCTTACTCCTGGAGGCAGAAACAAATGGATGACAGAATGCTCATTAGCCAAGTTCACGGAGAGGCGTTCCTTGTAAAAGACAGCTCCCTGTCGGATATCAATGCACCTTTCCTGTGCTGGCTTCGAGAGAACGGCTTTGAACGCGCATGGTATAAGGGTCATTATAGTTGTTGTGACTGGGTTTATGTGAACATTACTCATAAACTATTTGCATATGGCATGCCGGGAGTCCAGATAACTACACCTGTAGGCAATCATGCAATAACTGTGTCTGAGTTTTTCACTATCTACAATATCTACGATAATTACCGCGATCTTAAACCTCTGGAAATGGAAAAAGCAAAAGGTAAACTTTCTCAATAGCATTCACACAGAAAGAGTGAATTGTGTCCCTCTTATCTCCCGGCAATCTCTCTCAGACGCGCAATCCACCTTGCCACAGCACCACTCTTGCAAGCGCCAAGGATAAGACCGTCGCAGAACCGCTCGCCCCTGACCAGCCACATAAACAATGCCATCAGGCACTTATCATCCATGTCAGATACATCGATCGTCTCATAATCGATGTTGCTGTAGCCGTAGTTCTCAAGCACATCATAATAATGGTATAAATTGTACTCGGGTTTTTCCTTGTTGAAAGCATACACTGCATCTATCAATCTTACAACAGGTTCCGTATACCTAATGAAAGGAAATTGAAGAGGATTCTCAGGAGTTCCTTTACCCTGCTTGATCTGCTCCGGCAGAGGATTGACAACCTCACCAAAAGTATCGTTCTTAAAAGCCTCTTCCAGTTCGAGCAATCCTGCAAATCTGTCCATGATCTTCACCTCCCTTGTTTATGGTTACATTCAACCTTGCGTTGAGGGCGAAAAGGTCAACTTGAGGTTGACATATTAGACATCAGATATTTCTCGTATACTTACAATCCGGGTAACTTCCACATCCCCAGAACTCTCCGAATCTGCCTGACCGCTTCCATAAATCATTACCGCACTTGGGACATATCTGAACATCTTTGGGTGCCTCAGGCAAATTCTCTGCTTCTTCAAGCAGACACTGATACACTTGCTGATTGATCCTGCAATCCGCAAGAGCACGGTGAGCCCCGTCGTAAGATATTCCATAATGATGAGCAAGATCCTGAAGAGAATAATGATCCAGTTCAGGCAGCAATTTGGTTAATTGTTAATTCGCTAGTTCATATTCTTTGTATTCTAAATGGTCCACAGTCCAAGTGTGCCATATTCAGGTAATTCTTCATTATCAGACAGTCATATCATCAAACCCTTATTTTCTACACTGCTCTC
>DFIB01000232.1 GCA_002371375.1 Mageeibacillus sp. UBA3708
AATAATCTGCAGACTTGATGATCGGTGACTTGAACGACAGATGAAGCAGCCGGGCTGAGGACGTGGTTTCCGCAAGAATTTAAGATCTTTCCGCGAAAATTGCGGAAATGTCCCTGATTATTGCGGAATCCGCAGTAATTGAGCTTTTCTTCCGCAGTTTATGCGGAAGAATTGATGCTTTCCGGCGGAAACGGTAATCTCGCCGTGGCGGTCAGACTGATGCGGCTTGCGTAGATGTAAGTGAGCAGAAAATAACAAGCAGTTCATGCCTATCAGGCCACCCAAGTCGTCCAAGCCACCACCCGTGAAGCTCAATGCCCTGTCCCGGAACTGCTTTGAGCTTCTCGAGGACTGAAGCGAGCAAGTATCTGCGGGCGCTCAGCTCCCCGTAAAATCATACTTCCTGACACCCAGCATCCAGAACCTGTAGCTCAGGTAGAAGAAAACGAGGCCCAGGGCGGGCGACAGCCACGCCAGTAGCGGGACGTTATCCGGCTCGAGGATAACAAGACTGGGATAGTAGGCGACAAAGGCTATCGGGATGATGAACGTGAAGATCACTTTAAAGACGCTGTTGAAGATGCTTGCGGGATATTTCGCGAAGTCCTTGAACCTGAACATGATTACCATTACGTAGCCCGAGCCCTTGATCCAGAAGCAGGTTGCTGCAGCGGCATTCATGATGGCGATCATGAAGAGGGATGCCGCGAGGAGGAAGACTATCAATTTCGCGATGGCGAGGAAGGTTACCGGGATGCCGATGTGGTACCAGGCGAATGCTATCGTTCCGACGCCGAATACAAGCTGGCCGAGACCTTTCACGTCGAATACCTCCGACATGAAATAGAAGAACACGTTGACCGGTCTGAAGCAGTATTTGATGAAGTCACCGCTCTGCACCATGAACCTGAGATTCCAGTTGTTGTCGAAGAAACACTGAACAGGTGTCAGGGCAACAAGTGAGAATCCGTAGAGGAACAGCATATGGTAGTAATCCCAGCCGTTAATTGTGGGGAAATTCCCGAACAGGATCATGAATGTCACGAAGCCGGCAAGATTAGTCATGATCATACCGAACGTCGAGATGATAAAGTCGGCACGGTAGCTCATCTTAGTCTTCAGATCCTGGATGAGTATCTTGCGGTATATCGACAAATAGAACTTAAGTCCTCTCTTTTTTGAATTCATAACATCAGCCTCCGTTGACGGTGATCTTGCGCACCGAATGATTCCAGAAAAGGATGCCTGCACAGGACAATAAGCCTATCCAGATAAGCTGCAGTCCGAACATCGGAAGAAGCCCTTCAAGAGTATCCGTCCCGTTCTTTTGAAGAAGGATGGTAAGCGGAATATCATATACTGCCCTGAACGGCAGATAATCAACAACAGTCCTCAGCCAATCAGGGAAAAATGCAAGCGGGATGGAGGCTCCTGACAGGAGCAGCACGATCGTCTCTTTAACGATGTTTATTCCCCATGTCGATTCTGTGTACAGGCAGAGCGTTGCGACAAGCATCTCGATATTGAAGTTGATGATCAGCGCGAAGACGGTTGCAAGGACGAACCACAGCAGATTAAGCCCCAGTTGTATCGCGCCGTTCGTTACTATCATGACTACGATGAACGTCGGAATAAATGTGAGGACGAACAGCACGACGTGGCTTCCGGAATAACTCCAGAATGTATATGTTCTGAACTTCATCGGCTTGAGAAGGTCGAGGATGATCTTGCCGGACTGTATGGATCTGCTCATATCCCACACTACGAACATCTCCAGGAAATTGAACAGGGATGTCGCGAGGATGAGGTAGATCATCGTGTCCGTGAATGTCATTCCGTTCACGGTATCGACGCCGGATGATGCGTAGATTGCTTTCCACAGGAAGTACACGAGGACAAGGTAGATCAGGTTCGCGAAGAGCGTAACCGCCGTGCCCAGCCTGTAGTGCAATGACTCCATTATTCCGGCTCTTGTAAGTGCCAAAAGTTTGCGAGGATTCATACTGCCTCTCCTTCGTAGATCTTCTTGATGACCTCTTCAGTCGTTATCTCCTGAAGACGGATATCCTTTATCTTCTTCTCCTTCTGCTTTGTCATGATGACTTCCATGATGTCAGTCTCATTCTCGTCTATGAGCATCTCCTCCCATGTATCATCTGCAAGGCGCAGCTGAAGAGTCCTGTACGACCCGAAATAATTCTTCAGATGGTCGATGTCATTGTCATAGATCTTCTGACCGTGGTCGATGATGACTATCCTTCTGCAGAGCGCATCCACGTCGCCCATGTCGTGTGTCGTCAGGATAACCGTCGTGTTCTTCTCCTTATTAAGTCCCTTGATCAGGGAGCGGATCTTGTCCTTCATTGACACATCGAGGCCGATCGTCGGCTCATCGAGGAAAACGATAGCCGGATTGTGCAGGAATGCCGCCAGAATATCACTTAATGTGCGCTGTCCGAGAGACATCTGCCGCACCGGTTTATTGATTATCGGCTCAATATCTACCAGTGACCTGTAGAGGTCTATCATCTGCTCATAATCCTTCTGCGGAACCATATACAGATCCCTCAGGAGCTTGAAGGATTCAATAAGCGGCAATGACCACCACAGCTGGCTTCTCTGTCCGAAAACAACCCCGATATTCTCACAGTTCTCAGTCCTGTTCCTATACGGCACCTTGCCGTTTACGAATATCTCTCCGGATGTCGGTTCAAGTACACCGGTCATCATCTTGATCGTTGTGGATTTGCCCGCACCGTTCGGACCGAGATAACCGATAATCTCTCCCTTCCCGACAGTGAGAGACACATCCTTGACTGCACTTACAGTCTTGTAATCGCGTGAGAAGAGGTCCCTGATGCTTCCCTTAAGTCCCTCATGACGGTTAAGGACCTTGAAGTCTTTACATACATTGTTCATCACAAGCGCTTCATTTCCCATTTTCCCTCTCCTTTTGTGCTGTCCGCACTTGATTATTGTTGTTACTACAAGTATATTGTAGGTAGATGTGCAAGAATAGTGTGTTATTTGTAGGATTTTATAACTATTTTCTTCGGCTGTGGAATATTGTTATGATTTCGACACGGAAAGGTGATAATTGTTATGAACCGCAATTTAATGGGATTGATAGTAAAGCGCGATGACGGCTCCGAGATCATCAACTACGACAACCCGGCATTTCCGTCCTATATCTACGACGGATGGGTTGCCCCGAAGGTCACGTGGGAGAGGGTTCCCCACTACCACGAGGACATCGAGATCGTCTCTGTCAAGGAGGGCAAGATGGCCTATTCGGTCAACGGCAAGACTCTCCTGCTCAATGCAGGCGACACAATAGTCGTCAACTCCAATCAGATACACTACAGCATGTGCATCAATGATACTGTTGCCAAGTACGTCATCTTCATTGCACACCCCAGCATCTTATCATCATCTGTTGAAGTGGAGATGCAGGCCATACGGCCGATCATTGACAACCGCGAGCTGTCATATCTGCGTTTCAGATATATAAACGAATATACCAAAGACATATATGAACTCATGATGGGAATGCCGGACATCCGGGGCGATGCTTTCGAGGTGACGAAGCGGTTCTATCAGATCTGGGACATAATAAGGAAGCAGAGTGCGTCCCTGGGTGCCAATACGGAAGAGAATCGGTCAGATCCGAAGATGCAGTCATTCAAGGAGATGATGTACTATCTGGCCAATTCATACAAGGACAGCGTTACGCTGGAAGATATTGCGAAGAGCGGCAATATCAGCAAGTCTTTGTGCAACAGCCTGTTCCATCAGTATGTCGGCGAGTCGCCCATCAATTATCTTATGCATCTGCGCGCCAGGAAAGTCGCGGAATACTTAAGGTCAGGCAATATGCAGCTCAAGGAGATTGCAGACATCACCGGGTTCAACGGTGTAAGCTACATGTCGGAGACATTCAAGAGATTCTTCGGCAGTTCACCGAGAGATTACAGAAAGCAGTGGGCAGACCGGTAACCTTCTTATGTCACATATTGACGAGGTCCGCGATCGTTGACTCGAAGTTGACACCGTACCAGGGCTCGTCCGGATCATCGAGCGTCGCCTCTATGGTGCGGACGGTATAATCAGCCGCGATCCTCATCGCTTCCTTCCAGTCCCTGCCGCGCATCATCTCACCTACGGCAGTAGCGGAGAATACATCACCGGTGCCATGGAATGACTTGTCGATCTTCCTGTTCTGGTAGACGTAGAACTCGTCCTTGTTCTTGTCATATCCCATCACCCCGGTCTTGCCTTGCTCAAGCGATACACCGGTAAGAACAGCTATGCCGGCACCGGTGTCAGCGAGCCTCTTGAGCAGCTCCTTTATATAATGCTCACTGTAGTTCTCGCGGTAATCCATGCCCGTCAGGAAAGCAGCCTCAGTGATGTTGGGCAGGATAATATCGGCATATCTGCAGAGCTCAAGATTCGCCTTGACATACTCCATGTCAAATGCCGGATACAGCTTGCCCAGATCAGCCATCGCAGGATCCACCACGATGAGATTATCCTTGGTCCCGAATGTCCTGAAGATATCTGTAACCTGCCTGATCTGGCCGATCGTTCCCAGGTAACCCGTATATATTGCATCGAACTTCACGCCTTCATTCTTCCACACACCTGTTATCGGTTCTATCTGGTCCGACAGATCTTTGAAAGTGTATTCGCTGAATGCAGTATGCGTTGACAGAAGCGCCGTCGGAAGGATGACCGCCTCGGAACCGAGTGCAGATATAATAGGAAGTGCCACTGTAAGTGAGCACTTCCCCATACAAGATATATCCTGAATTGTAAGAACTCTTCTCATTTATTCTTTGCCTCAAGCAACATATTATCACGTTTCCTGAGAAAACTCACACATGATAATGCAGTTGCTACGACAATTCCGCCCGCTCCCTGGATCGCATTGAAAAGAATTCCCGCCGATGATGCCGCTGCTCCATAAAGAAATGACTCATATACAAAGTAACCGCCGACCATTATGATCTCTGCCAGCACGAAAGCAACAAGCCTCAGGGATACAGTGTTCTTCCTGCTGATTATCGCACCTGCAACCAGGCCCATCGTGCCCTTGATCACTACAGTGGGGATGATGTAATGCGCATAGCCTGCCATCAGATCGCTCATTCCCGAACCGATGGCGGCGGGGATTGCCGCAAAGGGGCCAAGTATCATTGAACACACAAGAATAACGGCATCACCGAGGTTAATATATCCCTCAGTCACCGGAATCGGGATCCTAATGAAGAAAGTGGCAACAAATACAAGTGCTGCCAGAACTCCTGCCAATGATATCTTTTTTGTGTTCATTTATACCACCACCATAATTGAGTTGCGGTGATAATACCCCCTAAAACCTATGATGTCAATAGGTTTTGATTATATTGGTGCTCCCAATTGTTCTTCGGATTCAGCTTTTATCACCTCATTGAGGATCCCTTACAACAAAAATCTAATCGCCTCATCCCGATCACCCGTTAAAACTTGTAGGACTTTCTGCTCTGATAATGTAAGATTAACTTGAGCCATTTTTGTGCCTCCTGTTTATTTATTTGTTGTGGTTAACAAACATTATACAGGGTCAGAAGGAAGTTTAAGTATCGGTGAGATTACCGTTTCCGCCGGAAAACAGCTTTTCTTCCGCAAAATCTGCGGAAGAAAAGCTCAGTTCCTGCGGATTCCGCAATAATCAGGGATCTTTCCGCAATTTCCGCGGAAAAATCATAGAATCTTGCGGATCCGGGATACAGGTCGATCAGGTCGTTGCAGATGAGGAGGTCGATACAAATCATTCCGTGATAGTTCGATCCCACAGATTCCGTCAATAACCGATTCTCTTGTTCGCCCACCTCAGAAGGCAGGCAATACCGAATGTCGCGGCGGTAATTCCGGCAAAGATCGCGATACCGGCGCCCCATCCCCAGTGAAGGAAGAGATAGAAGTCATTTGTATTCGGATACTCCCCTCCGATACCGTTGATAAGGATGTTAAGCACGTACCCTGTTCCGTATAGCACAGTGGGAACTGAGGAGAGCACTGCAAATCTTAACTCCGGCACCTCCCCTCCTGACGTTACATAATCGTACATCGCGATGAGAGGTACAACAAGATGGAAAAGAAGATTAGCATTGCGGTATAGGTTGACGTGACCGTAAAGCGGACCCAGGAAGAAAGCTATCACCGCAAATGTAAGCCCGGTAGCAGATGCTGACATCAGCTTCATCACCTTGGAGAATTTATTATCAATAAACAGCGATACCAGCGCAGCAATACCCGCAAAAAGATTCGACAGCACCGTGTAATATTTCAGATTCTCGAACCCTCTGGACATAAGTCCCGTGCCCGTATCCTTGTTATTGAACATGAGAATGAACCCTGCCGTAACGAGGACGATGATCGTGATATTCATTATCTGGGCCTTCAATCTTGCCTCTCCTTGACAACTCTCAAAGCTACGAATATTCCTATCTCGACAACAACGACCGCAGCAACAACGTCTACGAACACATGTTGTCTGAGGTATAGAGTTGACGCGAATACGAGGGCGGTAACAGGTACTGACAGCCATTTAAACCAGGCAGGACATCTCTCCATTCCTATCTTCCTGCTGAATGCTGCTCTTGTCAGTATATAGCTCTCAAGGCAATGTATCGAAGGAAACAGATTATCTGCCGGATCCATATCATATACAGACTGAACCCAGCGGCTCAGCAGATCCGTGCCGGTAAGATCATTGCGCACCATAGTGGTGGGGATCACGAGGAAGCATATAAGACAGATTATCTTGGCGATTATCTCGGCCGTATATATTCTGTAGCATACTGTTTTGCGCTCACGTGAAGCCAGATAGAACCCGTAGATCCACTGTGCGTACGCGACGGGAATATATATGATGACGAACCAGGTCACAAGCGGAAAATAATTGTCTATCGGGAGTGACAGATCATAGTGTCGCCATCCCGTGTTGACTAATCTTGTTGCCTGAAATGCAATAAGATCGACAGCTATGAGAATACCTGCCGCGATCCATCCGTATAAGGGTACAAGAAATTGCTTTTTACGTTCCATGGATATCAATTATAACATACTCTGAATAAGTTCCGGTCTTAAATGGAATCGCCCAACCGGAAATACCTGAAGTTACGATACAGTGTGTGTCCCCGTGGTCGTAGAGGCCCCATATTCCGTCGTTCACGCCGAACCAGTATCCGAAGTATCCGGACGGCCAGACGTGACCTCCGTGAGTGTGACCGGAGAGAACAAGATCTGCGCCCTGATCCGCCTCCTCATCAAATTCACAAGGCTGGTGATCTGCTACGACTATGTATTTGGTGTGGTCAAGGGGCTCAAGAAGAGCGGATAGTTCTGCTCTGTCCCAGGACCTGTCCTCGCGCCCCACGATATAGAACCTGTCGTCAATAAGAACCGACTCGTCGCGCAGGATGGTGACACCGTTATCCCTCAGACATTTGGCCAGATATAATCCGTCAAAATCCCTATACTGATAATAACCTCTGTCATGATTACCGTAAACAAAGTATACGGGTGTCTTCATCCTGCCCAACGCCTCGCAAGCGATCTCCATATCCACGCGGCTTGAATCATCATCAACAAAATCTCCGTCGATTATCAGCGCATCAGCCCCCTCAGTATCGATCCTCTCCATCTGACGCGCGAATCTCTCCCCGTCGAGCGTCACGTCGAGATGTGAGTCCGCAATCAGCGCAATCCTTATGTTACCTGACTTCTTAACAGTGTTAAATTCATATCCGGAACGGAAAACATGGTATGCACAGAACCATGCACCCGTCAGAATCAGTGCCGTGGCAATAAGAGCGGTCACGCCGCCCCAGTATCTTTCGCCGGGCTTCTTGCCGGTCTTTTTCCGGTATATTGCAAAGCCGATATCGCTCAGGATAAAGCACAGGGCGCAGTGGAGCATTATGACGATCATGGTAAATCTCTCATATAGCGCGACTGATGCCATGAGCAGGACCGGTATACATGCCACAGTCCAGGAGAGGAATCTGTTCTTTATATTTTTGATAAACGAGAACTTATGGAAACGCGTAACAAGATAAATGATGGCCGCCAGACCGCCTATTCCCATAAATCCTACAAAAAGTATCCACAAAAAACTCATATCTTACGTCCCACAGCTTCACCCATCCTGACGGGTATCTCAATCCCCTCTATAGATGCCTCATAAATATCTTCTCGGATATTTATCATGTCTTTCTGGGTCAGAACGATTATAGTCGATCCCCCGTACTCGAAGTGACCCTTCTCCCTGCCTCTTATAACCCCGCACACTCCGGGCTCATCATTTACTATCCTTCCGACCAGCATTGCCCCTACTTCCATTTGCACGAGCCTGCCGCGATCAGGCGTGTCGATAACACAATACTCCCTGCTGTTCCTTACGAAAACAGGGTACTCCTCCAGTGCGACCGGCCTTACAGTGTGATACACCCCCCTGATATGTTTGTTAGCGCTCTTTGTTCCTGACTCAACATAGGAATACCGGTGATAGTGATCGACACATAGTCTGAATACCATGCAAAGTCCGCCGTTAAACTCCATGGCAAGATCCCTATCCTCCAGAAGATCAGCTATAGTATATGCACTCTGTTTGACGGGGATTACCGTATCAGGAGCTATCCGGTATACGGTAAGAAGCCCGTCACACGGTGATGCCAGAATACCCGGATCCATGTCCGTGATCCTCAGACCGTCTTTGATCCTTCTGCAGAAGAAATCATTAAAGCTTCCAATATCATCGAGAACATAATCCTCAAGTCTTATATTATTCTTGCGAACAAATGATTTGATGAATACTTTGGACAGTCTTGTATCAAGAAATGCACCCGAGAGGCGTGAAACTGCGCGGCTTGTCAGAGGCTTAAGCAGTATTCTCCCGACAGCTGTCTTATAAAGAAATTCCAACGAACTCATACAAAATTAGACAACAGGATACAAACAATGGTGATAAACTCAGCCGCACCTATCAGGACCTGGATCAATATTCCGAGCCTGCCCGGCTTCCTCATCTTAAACTTGAGCAGGTACAGTGTGGCCAGAATGAACATTATAACAAAGTAAACGATAGAGAAATCAAAGTGAATATAATAGTGAAGGATCAGTATCATTGGGAAAACGATAGAAGCTGTTGTTATTGGGAGGCCCGTAAAAAAATGAGATCCCTTCTCCTCAGCTTCTTTGTTGCGTTCATCCTCAGTGGCATTGAAGTAAGCAAGTCTTATCATACCTGCCAATACATATATAACGGCAATCGCTACCAGCAATATCGGATACCATTCATACTTGCCGTTATCCTTCCAGAAAGGTCTGTCGGTGAATTTATCACTGGTTCTGAGCATGGCCACGCCAATCGCGGCGGGAAGAACACCGAAGGCAATAAGATCTGAGAATGCATCTATCTGAACACCGAAGGCCTTCTCGAGCTTAGTCCTGTCCTTCTTGCTTCTGGCAACGCGGCCGTCAAAACCGTCGCAGAGACCTGACACCATAAGGAAAAGAGCACCGACAAAAGGATGACCTATTCCGGTCATTGCAATTATCGTACCTATACAACCTGAAATCATGGACAGATATGTCAGAATAACAGTATAGTCGTATACACCGATCATGCCTTCTTCCTCCTCTTTAACATTATATACCCAAACAGTGTAATAATTCCACTAACGGCAACACAAATGTAGAAAGACAGTCCCCTGCTCATCATATCAAGCTTAAATGCTTCCTCCCGTCCCACAAGTCCGGTAAATCCGTCAACCATGAGATAATCAGCAATTCCCATTGCACCGGGCACGGGGATAACATTAAATCCGATAGTAATGAGGCATTGCGATGCGAAGATATTGACAGCTTTACCAATAGTGCCTTCGGACATAAGGTAAATGAACATCGGCACGGCAATCTGCGAGGCACGCTGCAGGAAATTCCAGACAAAGGCCTTGACCATAGTCGAGGTCTTGCCCGTCACAAGCCTTGCACAGTCGAGATATTCTTCCTCCGTCTTCTTCAGTTTCTCCAATTTGGAATCAAGCCTCTTGATCAGGTGCTTCCTGTGGAGGAATCTGAGTAATCTCCTGATAATGCCAAAAACCCTGTCGCCTCTCCGGAATATCGACAAAAAGAACAATGAGAACAGAGCTAATACAACAAAACCGGTGATAATAATTACTATCGACACCACTCTGAACTCAAAGAGCAAAGTGTAATTGATCAACAGGGCGATAATACCGAGTGCCAGTATCGACAGAGTATACATCATGAGATTGAGGATAAGCACTGCTGTTGCCACACCTGCAGGAATCTTGTCGGCGATCATAAAATAGGCCGAGGCCGGCTGGCCTCCTGTCGCGGAGGGCGTAATCGCCGAGAAATAAATATCAGCCGTGCTGTAGAGCACGCCGCGGTGGAAGCTCCGCCTGTAACCTATACCCTTAAGTATCGAACAAATTGCGACACCTTCAAGTACAATATATAAAACAACGCTTAATATGGCGCACGTAAGCCATATTTTGTTGCCGTTTGCGGCATTATCAAATATCTCTCTGACTGATATTCCCTCACTCTGACTGAATACAGCCCACACAGTGAGACCCGCCAAAAGAAGCGAGAATAGAGACCAAAATATTTTCTTTTTCCCGTCCATATAATCCCTTAATGAATATGAGTGATATAATTCTATCAAATTATTCGGGAAATGGCGATTATATATTACTGACATGCGGAAGATAATATCCAGAATAAAATCAGACCCGGTACTTATCATATCAGGAATACTTGCTCTGATATCGTGCTTTATCATACCGCCGGATGAAGGATACCTGAGTTACGTAAATTACCGCGTCCTTGGAATTCTCGGAGCCCTGATGCTCGTTGTCGGGTCATTGTCCGAGATCGGCGCTTTCGAGATGCTGACATCGCGGATGCTTGCCAAAGTCAGAAATGAGAGAATGTGCGCCCTGATACTGGTCATCCTTGCCTTTATCCTGAGCATGTTCATGACAAATGATGTTACGCTCGTGACTCTCGTCCCGTTTGCTCTTATGACAGTCGGAACCTTTGATGACAGTAAAGGACTTATGTATACTCTTATACTCATGACCTGCGCCGCCAATCTCGGGAGCATGCTGACACCTATAGGCAATCCGCAGAATCTCTATCTCTATACAAAATACAACATGACGGCAAGGCATTTTATTATGCTGATGCTCCCCTATACGGTCATATCGCTCGTGATGGTTACATCAGGCTGCTTTATCCTGATCAGGAACAGCAGCGGTAAATCTGTTAATACAACCGGCAAGACGCCACGGGGATTAATGATACTGTTGTACGCGGTATTATTTATCATCTGCCTTCTGTCGGTCGCCGGACTTGTTCACTACCTCATAATGCTTGCCATAGTGGTTATTACGGTAGCCGTTACCTGCCGCCGTGCTTTCGCCAAGGTGGATTACTCGCTCCTTCTGACTTTTGTGTTCTTCTTTGTGCTGATAGGCAATCTCGGGCGAATCCCCGTAATATACGATACTATCTCATCGATCGTTGCAAAAGGAACCGTTCCTGCCGCTATTCTTGCCTCACAGATAATAAGCAACGTTCCGTGCGCCATGCTCCTGTCAGCATTCACAGGCAATGGCGATGCTCTTGTAGTGGGGACAAATCTCGGCGGCCTTGGGACTCTCATCGCCAGCATGGCAAGTCTCATAACATACAAGATCTACGTCCGCAATAATAAAGGCAGCGGTAAGTATATCGCTGCCTTCACTATAATTAATATCCTAATGCTGTCGGTACTTTATACCGGTTACCTGATCATCGGCAATTGCTGATTCAAGGTCTCTTCGTACCGCATGACTTGCAGAAATTGCCTGAATTGTCTTCTCTTCCGCATGAAGGACATGTCCACATTGCCGGAGCTGCCGTAACGGGCTGAGACTCGACTACGGGCTGTGCTGCAATGGGCTGAGCCTCGACTACCGGCTGTGCCTCGACTACCGGCTGAGCTGCCGGAGCAGGTACTGCCACGGGAACGACAGGTGCTGCCGGAGCAGGTGCCATAGGAGCTGCAGGCTGAGCTACGGGAGCAACGGGCTGCTGAACAGGCTGGGGAGCACTTCCGGCATTTGCGGGAGTTGCAGCAGAAAAGATCTTGGCAACATCAATAATATTAAACTCGATCAACAGATAAAGCACCGTGACGAGCAGATAAAGGATTGCAAGTATTATTCCGAGTATGAAGCCGGGACCTGCGGTTATCTTGGAGTGGATACCGCCGGCAACAGCACCAAAAACGATCCAGAGAATAAGGTTAACAAAAGCGCCTGCAACTGTTCCGACCAGAAAGTAGATCTTATCTTTATTGATCTTGAATATGAACCAGAGAACAGCAATAGCTGCCGGAATGAGCAGGAGCAGAATGAGCTCAGGGTGCATAGCATATCTCTTGGTCGTGTCGCTGCTGATCTTGATCTTCCCTGAAACAAAAAGATTCATCGCAGACAATGCTGCCTTCTTCGTCGTAAATGCCGGGACAAAATAAAGAAGACCAATTACGATTCCGCCAATCTTAATGATCCAGGCAAGAATCGCCTTTAGTTTGTTATTATCCATAACTACAACCTCCGATAAATTCGTTATCTTGATATTAACATACTAAAACAAAAAAACAAACAACTCGGATCCCTCATACAACAAAAGGAGAGCCGGCTCTCCGTGAACGAATCACTTCAAAGCCGGCTCCCCGGATAATAATCTGTTCAGATCGCGATTACTCGATGATCGTAGATACAGTACCTGCACCAACAGTGTGGCCACCCTCACGGATAGCGAACTTGAGGCCCTGCTCCATAGCGATAGGAGTGATGAGCTCACC
>DFIB01000235.1 GCA_002371375.1 Mageeibacillus sp. UBA3708
GAGGACGGAGACGGCGGGACCTGCCGTTCTGGCGATGATAATGTACGAGACGGAGATGTGAGAATGAGGGATTTTAAAGCGGCTGTCTTTGATATGGACGGGGTTATTTTCGATTCGGAGAGAGCAGTTATCGAGTGCTGGAAGCAGATCGCGCCACAGTATGGGATAACTGACATAGAGACCCACTGTATCGCGGCAACGGGCCTGAATGAGGAGGCAACGAGGCGCATTTTCAAAGAACAGTACGGGGACGAACTGCCTTATGACGAGATGCGCGCTGCGAGGAGAGCCATTTTTATGGAGAGGTTTGATAAGGGACTTGTGCCGGTGAAGGATGGAGCGAGGGAATTGCTTCAGTATCTCAAGGAAAGCGGCTACAAAGTCGCACTGGCATCCTCCACGTCGGAGGGGACGGTCAGGCGAGAGCTGGGAATGACCGGATTGCTGGAGTATTTCGATTTTATAATAGGTGGTAACAATGTTACACACAGTAAACCGGACCCTGAGATCTTCCTCAAAGCGATGGCGGGACTTGGCGTTGATCCGGAAGAATCGATCGTTATCGAAGATTCGTATAACGGGGTCAGGGCAGGTCACGCATCGGGCGCTTTCGTGGTGATGGTCCCGGATCTTCTGCCGCCGACGGACGAGATATTGCCTCTGACGGATATGGTGGCGGAGTCTCTTACGGAGCTGCTTGAAAGGATAAAGGGAGGATGAGTGAGTTTATTGCCGATACGCTGAAATGCCCGCACTGCGCAGCCAATCTGAAATTTGACGGTACCAGCGGCAAGTCCGTGT
The DNA here is from genome assembly GCA_002371375.1 of Mageeibacillus sp. UBA3708. Lineage (GTDB taxonomy): Bacteria > Bacillota > Clostridia > Saccharofermentanales > Saccharofermentanaceae > Saccharofermentans. The sequence continues at coordinate 802 of DFIB01000235.1, forward strand.
GCAGCTTTTGCGGAAGCGAGTTCGACCCGCAGCTGCTGCGGCTGAGTTTTGCTTTCGAGAATAAGTCGGATGAGAGTGAGATAGAAGACTCCGACAGGCAGGAGATCACATGTAATTCCTGCGGCGCCACAGTCATCACGGATGATAACACTTCTGCCGCGTTCTGCTGTTACTGCGGGTCTCCGGCGCTCGTCGGACATAGGCTGAGAAGAGAGTTCAGGCCCGACTTTATCATCCCGTTTAAGCTGACGAGGGAAGAGGCCGAGGCGAAGTTCATGGAGTGGGGCAAGACGAACAAGTACATCCCCTCTGACTTCATGGACAAAGAAAATATCAAAAAATTGACGCCGCTCTATGTTCCGTTCTGGTTGGTCGATTCCAAGTGCGATGCGGAGTTTTACGGAACCGGCAAAGTATACGACCGGCCGGGACACAAGAAGAGCGTGTTCAACATTCAGCGCAATATCAAGTTCAGCCTCAGGCGAGTTCCTTTCGTGGGCGCCAAGAAGATGAACCGCCTTCTGATGGAGGCTGTCGAGCCGTTCGATTACAGCGAGATGGTGCCTTATAACGACGCATATCTGCCGGGTTACTATGCCGAGCGGTATAACCTCAGACCTTCCGATATGGCACAGAATGTAATCTGGCGCCTCGAAAGCTATGCCCGTCAGAGTGGCAAAGCAATGAGCTTCGAGTATGATGACGTCGAATTGACGGACGGCTATATAGACATAAGTGAATGTAAATACAGCTACGCTCTTCTTCCCATATGGTTCCTGAATTATCAGAGTGAGGGCGTTTATCACGGCTTCGCGATCAACGGTCAGACTGGTGAAGCATGCGGCAAGCTCCCTTACAGCAGATTCAAAAGGATGCGGGCCCTCGCTCTCTGCATCATGAAGTGGCTCGTGCTTCCGATGTCGGTGCTCCTGGCGCTTCTTATAGCATCATCGCCTCCGGGACTACTCTATCTGGGCGGCCCCAAAATCTCTCCGGGGGTCTTCAGGCTGACGACATATTTCATGTATTTCATCATATTTGCCGGGATCGGAGTGGCATATGCATTCTTAAGGATATTCCGCAGAAAGCTCAAGGAGACGACGAACCCGATAGATGAAGAACCGGACCTCTCGCAATACTACGATACTACACAGAAGTCCCAAATGACACGGGATGATGATTTTGCCTGGATCTCCTCCTTGTCTGAGGAGGAAGAGAAATATCTGATCCGGAAGAAGATGTACAAGTGGATCGATAAGCACTTTTGACGGAGTGGGAGAGAGTGTGTCCGGTGCGCAAAGTGCGGTGTGGAGTACTTTGCTAAATTAATTCCGGGAAACTGATTTGCCTGCACAAGTAGTCTGCATACGCAGTATACTTACCCGCTACAGTCCTCAGTTTGACGCCCGCAGCTTGCATCATATAAACCTTGAAGGTGCTCATCCCGGCGCCAAACCTGCGGAAGTCCGCCCGCAATCTGTTGCGGGCTTCACCGGGCGGGGCTTTGACGCCCGGAACGACTTGCTCTGCCTGACACTCTGCCAGGCAACACCTGCTCCTTGCTGCACTGAACAAAAATCTCATTTGCACTGAACAGATTTCAGCGTTAACATCCGTTTTGTTCAGTGCCGGACTTAACGAAGTTACATTGCTTTCTTGTAATGGCCGTTTGCATCAAACGTGTACTTGATGCCGTCGATCTCGAGCGTTGTGTTTGCTGCCATTACACCTTCGCAGTCGAAGTAATACCACTGCTTGCCGATCTTCTGCCAGCGGTCTTCGACCATTGCGCCTGAGGACGTGAAATAATAGTAACACCCGTCTAACTGCACCCATCCGGTCTGCATCTGACCGGATTCAAGGAAATAGTATGTTTTCCCGTCGAGCCCTGCCAGGCCTGTTGTCATTACTCCTTCAGGGTCGAAGTAATACCACTTCTTGCCGATCTTCTGCCAGCAGTATTCGGCCCTGGCTCCGGAGGAGGTGAAGTAATAGTAACACCCGTCTAACTGCACCCATCCGGTCTGCATCTGACCTGATTCACGGAAATAGTACGTTTTCCCGTCGAGCCCTGCCAGGCCTGTTATCATTACTCCTTCAGGGTCGAAGTAATACCACTTCTTGCCGATCTTCTGCCAGCCGGTCTGCATCTGTCCGCCCGCGTTGAAATAGCGGTAATACCCGTCTAACTGCACCCAGCCGGTCTGCATCTGTCCGGATTCGAGGAAATAGTATTTTTCTCCGTCGAGTTCTGACATGCCGGTCTCCATTATTCCATCAGTGTCGAAGTGATACCATTGCTTGCCAATCCTCTGCCAGCCGGTCTGCATCTGTCCGCTTGTGTTGAAATAAAAGTAGAACCCGTCTGTCTGCACCCAGCCGGTCTGCATGACACCTGTCGAATCGAAGTAATATGTGTGTCCGCCGAGCTCTTTAAAGTCAGTGACTCTGTTTCCGTCGGAATCGTAGAAATACCATTTGCCCGAGATCTTTATCCAGCCGTGTTTGACGTCCGCGTCGCCTGTTACTACCTCAGTCTCATAGTCCTCACGTGCCGGACTGTCTGCCATAACGTTCACTGCAAGACCTGCAAGACAACAACCCGTCAGCACTGCCGTAATCAACCCTCTCAATATCTTCCCAAACCTTAAATTGTGCATTGTGCGCCTCCTGACAAATTATATACTTCATTCTACTCCTTTTCGGGTATCCCGTCACGGGCTATCCCGTCACGGGAAGCTGCCGTGCTTGCCGATAAAGCCTTTTTGTCATATAATACCTGATTAGCATATTAATAATAAGGAGAACTGCATGAGATACGCAGCACAGAAGGGCACGAAGGATATACTGCCTGCTGAGATTTACAAGTGGCACAAGGCTGAGAGAGTATTTGCCGGTGTATGCCATGATTTCGGATATGAGGAGATAAGGATACCGACATTTGAGCAGACGGATCTGTTTCAGCGGGGAGTCGGTGATACAACTGATGTTGTTACGAAGGAGATGTACACTTTTAATGATAAAGGCGGGAGGAGCATCACTCTGAGACCCGAGGGTACTGCCGGAGTCGTAAGAAGCTATATCGAGAACGGCATGGCGTCGCTTCCGAGCCCCGTCAGGATGTTCTACAACATTACGGCGTTCAGATATGAGAAGATGCAGAAGGGCAGGATGCGTGAGTTTCACCAGTTCGGCCTCGAGGCGTTCGGAAGTGAAGGACCTTCGATAGATGCAGAGATAATCAGCGTGGTTGACATCTTTTTCAGGAAGATGGGGATTAAGAATATCGCGCTTCATATCAATTCCATCGGATGTCCGGTATGCAGGAACAAGTATAATGAGATGCTCAAGGATTACTTCAGGCCTCATGTGGATACGATGTGTGAGGACTGCAGGGCCAGATTTGAGAAGAATCCTCTCAGGATGATAGACTGCAAGATCGACGGGGAGAAGGATGTCGTCAGGAATGCTCCCAGACTCATCGATCATCTCTGTGATGACTGCAGGGCGCATTTTGAAGGACTCAAGAGCAGACTGGACGCAGTAGGCATCAAGTACGAGATAGATCCCAACATCGTAAGAGGCCTTGATTATTATACGAGAACGGTGTTCGAATTCGTCTCGGAGAACGTCGGAACACAGGGCACTATCTGCGGCGGCGGAAGATACGACGGGCTCGTGGAGAACTGCGGCGGCGCACCTACGCCCGGAATAGGTTTCGCGATGGGAGTGGAGAGGTTCCTGCTCGAGGCGGAAGCGCAGGGCATCAGCTTCGAGGAGAATGACAGCGTTAAGATATATCTGGCCGGCATGAGCGATGCTGCAAACACAAAGATCGCGAAGATATGCTATGACCTGAGGCTTAACGGTATAGGATGTGAGACCGATCTCATGAACAGATCGTTCAAGGCGCAAATGAAGTATGCAGGCAAGTCCGGCATCCCTTATCTTGCGGTTATAGGTGATGACGAACTGGCTTCGGGTCAGGTCAACATTAAGAAGATGGAAGACGGAACGGTAACGCCCGTTGAGCTCGATAAGATCGCTGATTTTCTGACAGCAAAATAAGAATATTGGAGGAATACATAATGCAGTCGCGTACACATACATGTGGAGAATTGAGAATAGGAGATGCCGGCAAGCAGGTGAAGCTGTCGGGATGGCTTGAGAATTTCCGTGAGGTCGGATCGGAACTCGGATTTGTAGTTATCCGTGATTTCTACGGTACAACCCAGATCGTTGTTGAGACAGCCGAGATGATGAAGACTTTCAAGGCGATCACAAAGGAATCCACGATCTCCGTTGAGGGCACGGTAAGAGAGAGAAGTGCCAAGAACGATAAGCAGGCAACCGGTGATATCGAAGTCGTTCCGGAGAAGGTTACGGTGCTCGGGAGATGCCGTTACAACGAGCTCCCTTTCGAAATTAACCGTAGCCGTGAGGCAGACGAGACGGCAAGACTCAAATACAGATATCTCGATATCCGCAATCCCGAGGTCAAGAAGAACCTCATCCTGAGGAGCAACGTTATCGCAGCTCTCCGTGCTTCAATGATCGAGCACAACTTCATGGAGATCACGACACCAATACTTACGGTCTCTTCTCCTGAAGGAGCAAGGGACTATCTTGTACCGGCTCGAAAGCATCCCGGCAAGTTCTACGCACTTCCGCAGGCTCCTCAGCAATTCAAGCAGCTCCTGATGGTATCCGGCATCGACAGATATTTCCAGATCGCTCCCTGCTTCAGGGACGAGGATGCAAGAGGCGACAGGTGCCCGGGTGAGTTCTACCAGCTCGACATGGAGATGGCATTTGCAAGCCAGGAGGATGTCTTCGAGATCATAGAAGATGTCCTGCCTCCCGTATTTGCCAAGTATGGTAAATACAACAGGGCGTCAGGATCGCCTTTTGTACGCATTCCTTATCTGGAGGCCATGGAGAAGTACGGCACTGATAAGCCCGATCTGCGTATCGACCTTACGGTTACAGATGCAACTGATCTTCTCAGGACTGAGGAGTTCGCACCTTTTGCACAGGGCGAGATCAAGGCAGTGGTGATCTCTGATTTCCACGAGAGCCGTAAGTTCATCGACAAGACACTTGCTGATTGTGAGATACAGTCAGGCAGCAAGGGTTACTGGTTCAGAGTTGACGAGAACGGAGAGATCGCAGGCGGTATCTCCAAGTTTGTAGCACCCAGGAAGGATGAGGTAATATCCGCGCTCGGCCTTAAGCCTGATACACTCGTTGTGCTGTCAGCAGGCACAAAGGGTCAGGCACAGAAGATGGCCGGCGTCATGGTCAAGACATTCGG
>DFIB01000164.1:0-11506 GCA_002371375.1 Mageeibacillus sp. UBA3708
TGAACCTTGACCTTCTTGCGGATCGTCTCACGGTAAGGAACCTTCATATCAGCCAGGTCACACTCGACCTTGTACTTATCCTTGAGCTTGCTCTGGAGAACCTTAAGCTGCATGTCACCGAGACCTGAGAGAACCATCTGCTTTGTCTCGGGGTTGGTAACGATCGTGAAGCACTTGTCTTCGTCTGCAAGCTTTGCAAGACCGGACATGATCTTCTCTTCATCGCCCTTTGCCTTGGGTTCGATGCTCTTGGAAAGTACCGGAGTCGGGAACTTGATCTTAGGAAGCTCGAGAACTCTCGAAGAGTCACACAATGTATCATTAGTCTCGGAGATCGAGAGCTTTGCCGTAGCACCGATATCGCCTGCGGTTACTGCGTCTGTGGGGATCTGCTTCTTACCTACGAGATAGAACAGACCGCCGATCCTCTCATCTTTGCCTTTTGTAGCATTGAAGAGAGTGGAGTTAGCCTTGACGGAACCTGCATTAACCTTGAAGATTGAGATCTTGCCGACGAACGGGTCGGAGATCGTCTTGAAGATGAAGCATGCCGTAGGATCGTTAATATCGCACTTAACTTCCTCTTCCTTACCGTCGGGATATGTAGCGATAACGGCGGGCTTCCTGCCTGCCGGAGGCGTATCCTTTGCTATACAGTTGAGGAGGAAATCAACACCTACGTTCATGTATGCGGAACCGCAGTAGATAGGGTGAAGCTTACCTTCACGGAAGCCTGCGTGAACGCCGTGTCTGAACTCGTCTTCAGTGAAAGGCTCACCTGCGAAGAACTTCTCCATCAATGCGTCGTCTGCTTCGGCAACGACCTCATTGACCTTCTCCTGAAGCTCGTCTATACGTGCGTTGTACTCATCGGGAAGCGGGAACTCTGTTAGCTTGCCGCTCTTCCAGTCGACCGAGAATGCCTTGCGGTTCATAACATCGACGATACCTGTCATCTGTCCGTTCTCCAAAATAGGGAAAGACAACGGTATAACGGAAGGACCGTAACGCTCCATCATTCTTGCTGCAACACCCTCGAAATCAGCATTAGGCTCATCCATTCTGTTAACGAAGAACAGGAAGGGAACGTTCTTGCCGTTGAGGAGTCTTATTGCTTTCTGTGAACCAACTGATGTGCCGCCTTTTGCGGATACCATTACGACTCCGCTGTCGGCGATTCTGATACCAGCCATCTCTTCACCCAGGAAGTCAAAGTCACCGGGAGTATCGATGATATTGATCTTGCTGCCCTTGTACTCACAGGCTGCAACTTTGGCTGCTACAGACATCTGACGCTTGATCTCTTCAGGGTCAAAGTCCATTACAGTGTTGCCGTCGGTGATCTTACCAAGGCGGTCGGTGGTTTTGGTGCAATATAACATGGCTTCTGCCAGAGTGGTCTTACCTGAACCGACGTGGCCGAACAAAGCGATGTTACGGATCTTGTCTGCGGAATATTTTTCCATCAGTTTTTCCTCCTTCGATTTGGTATCAGATTAAACATCCATTATCGATTATATATGATTTGCTATGCGATTTCCACAAAAACTCTATAATGTCTGCATTTAAATTTGTGCATTTTTCAACGATTGCCACATTTTCGCCGGGAAAGGCATATAAAAAGTTGACTTTTGTATTTTTATGCATTATATTGCATAAACCATCATTGCTAATGTGAGGAATTGTTTTATGTCGGACGTTAAAGAAATAAAAGTAAGTATTATAGGCGCTACGGGATATGTGGGAGCAGAGCTCGTAAGAGGCTTCTGCGCTCATCCTTATGCAGAAATTATACATCTTACATCACAGAGCTTTGCGGGCAAAGCTTTCTCAGATATATATCCCGTATATAAGGGCGTGTGCGATATCGTGCTGGAAGAAGGCGACTATATACAGATTGCCAAGGATTCAGACCTTGTCATCACGGCACTCCCTCACGGTGTGTCATCCAAGACAGTTCCCGTTCTTCTGGAGAACGGTGCCAGGGTGATCGACCACAGCGGCGACTTCAGATATAAGGACCTGGCAACATACGAGAAGTCTTATAAGCTCGAACACCCCCATCCGGAGCTTCTGAAGGAGGCCGTGTATGGTCTGCCCGAGTTCTACAGGAATGAGCTTAAGACGGCAAGGCTTACGGCAAATCCCGGGTGTTATCCCACATGCTCCCTCATTGCACTTGCGCCATTTCTGGTACAGGGACTCATTGAACCGGACAGCATCATAATCGATGCAGTATCCGGCGTATCGGGAGCAGGAAGGAAATCAGATCTTGCCTACGCTTTCTGCGAGACAGATGAGGCATTCAAGCCCTACGGTGCAGTAGGCCACAGGCACACCACGGAGATCGCCGAGCAGTGCGGTTTCCTGTCGGCCAAGGCCGGCAGCGGCAGGACAGTTAAGAGTGTCACCTTCACTCCCCACCTCGCACCTTTCAAGAGGGGCATGCTCGCGAGCATCTATGCAAAGCCGTCCGCCGCTTTCGAGGAAGTAACGAGCGAGAAGATCAATGAAGTATATCAGGAGTTTTACAATAATGAGACGTTTGTGAGAGTTCTCACTAATAAGAACCTTCCTGATGTAAAATCGGTCTATGGTTCTAATTATATTGACGTTAACGGCCTTTATGACCCGGAGACGGGCGTCATAAAGCTGTTCTCTGCCCAGGACAACCTCGGCAAGGGAGCGGCTCTTCAGGCAATCCAGGCAGCTAACTGCATGTTCGGTCTCCCTGAGGATACCGGACTTAAAAACATGGTAAGAGGTGTATGACAATGGGCGAGAAATTCCCCCCTTTTATTGGTGAAGATATGAAATCAAAAGTCGATAAGGCTCACATCCTTATCGAAGCTCTTCCCTATATCAAGAAGCTCAGAGGACAGACGATCGTTATCAAGTACGGCGGCAATGCCATGATCAACGAAGACCTCAAGCAGTCAGTCATGGATGACATCGTCCTTCTCAAGTATATCGGTATCAACCCGATCCTCGTTCACGGAGGCGGACCGGATATCAATAATATGCTGTCCAGAGTAAATGTTGAGTCGCACTTCGTGAACGGCCTGAGATACACCGATTCCGACACGATGCAGATCGCACAGATGGTACTGATCGGCAAAACGAACAAGGAGATAGTAAGCAACCTGTGTGCCAAGGGTGCTAAGGCAATCGGGATCTCCGGCATAGACGGACAGCTCATTGAAGCTGAGAAGATGACAGTCGATCCCGAAGGTAACCCTGTCGATATCGGATATGTCGGAACGATCAAGAATATCGATACCACGGTATTATCTATGCTGGCCAACGACGAGTATATTCCCGTCATCGCCCCGATCGGTATGGGAGAGCAGGGCGAGAGTTACAATATCAACGCCGATACTGTCGCATCGGAAGTTGCAGTAGCGCTTCAGGCGTCCAAACTCATGATACTTACCGATGTGGGCGGCGTCCTCGAGAAGAAGGACGACGGAGAGAACCATATTATCCCCGTCCTTGATGAGCACGACATCGAAGACTGCATAAACCGCGGTATTATCTCCGGAGGCATGATCCCGAAGATCAACGGGTGCCTCGACACAGTCCGGCGAGGTGTTAACCGCGCCCACATTATCGACGGACGCATCCCGCACAGCCTCATCCTTGAGATATTCACGGAGAACGGCATAGGAACAATGATCGTAAAAGAAAAGAGGAACAATTATGAGTATAGAAAATGATCTTTATCTGACAAAAGACTACGATAAGAAATACTGCATGCAGGTGTTCGCACCTCTTGATGTCGCTTTTGTAAAAGGCAAGGGATCATATCTGTATGATACGGAAGGCAACAAGTATCTGGATATGATAGGCGGAATCGCCGTAAATTCAGTTGGTCACGGTCACCCGGTACTGACAAAAGCAATAGCTGACCAGGCAAAAAAGCTGATCCACTGCTCCAATTACTATTACATCCCCGGCAGAAGTGAACTTGCATATAACTTGTGCAGGAAGAGCTTCGCAGAGAAAGTATTTTTCTCTAATTCGGGAGCCGAGGCAAACGAGGCAGCTATCAAGCTCGCACGCGGATATTTCCATTACAAAGGTGAGGACAGATACGAGATCATAACGGCAAAGATGAGTTTCCACGGAAGGACGATGGCAACTATAGCTGCCACGGGTCAAGAGAAATTCAGGACGCCTTTCGAGCCTGTAACGCCCGGTTTTAAGTATATCGAGTTCAACAATATCGACGAGCTTTATGAGGCGGTAACTGACAAGACGGCGGCTATCATGCTCGAGCTTATTCAGGGCGAGAGCGGTGTTCATCCCGCTGCACCGGACTTTGTTCTTGAAGTGCGTAATCTCTGTAATGAGAAGGGTATCCTCTTTATCGACGATGAGATCCAGACGGGAGTCGGACGTACCGGCAAGATGTTCTGCTATGAGCATTACGGCGTAAAGCCTGATATCATGACTCTTGCCAAAGGTCTTGCCGGCGGTGTTCCTATCGGGGCAACCCTCTGCACAGATGAAGTTGCAACAGGATTTCATGTGGGAGACCACGGATCGACTTTCGGCGGCAATCCGCTGGCAATGGCTGCAGGCAATGCAGTTCTCGGAATAATCACCGAGGAAGGACTTCTGTCCAACGCGGATTATGTCGGAGATGCAATGATGACAGAGCTTCAGAGGCTGGCCCAGAAGTACCCGCAGGTCGTTCAGGTCAGGGGCAGAGGACTTCTCATCGGAATTGAATTCAACTCCCTGATCTCGGCTTCAATGATGAGATCGGTACTCTTCAAAAAGGGATTCCTGGTAAGCGCGATAGGAACATCAACGATAAGGATCGCTCCGCCGCTTAGTATCGCCAAATACGAGGCAATGTCCTTTGTAACAGCACTCGAGAAGATCCTCAAAGAGGAAAGCAAGAATAAGTGAGGTAACCGGCATGAAGCATTATATAGATTTTCACGAAGACGTAGGTATTGAAGAATTAGACAAGCTCCTTGATCTTGCCATCGACATGAAGGCCAAGACAAAGGCACGCATCCCTCACCACTATCTCGAAGGACAGTCCCTTGCAATGATCTTTACCAAGTCATCCACGAGGACGCGCGTCTCATTTGAGGTGGGTATGTACCAGCTGGGCGGTCAGGCCCTCTTCCTCTCAAATCACGATATTCAGATCGGCAGAGGAGAGACGATATACGACACTGCTCACGTTCTGTCGGGAATGGTGGACGGTATCATGATAAGAACATTTGCCCACCAGGATATCGTAGATCTGGCAAGATATGGTTCGATTTCTGTCATCAACGGCCTGTCTGACGACCAGCACCCCACACAGATGCTTGCCGATCTCCTCACCATCAAGGAACACAAGGGCGGTCTTAAGGGCCTGAAGCTCGCATACCTCGGAGACGGCAATAACGTTGCCAATTCCCTCCTGCAGGCCTGCGCCAAGGCCGGTATGGATGTGGCAATAGCATCCCCTGCCGACTATACATGCCCCGATAAGTATGTGAAACAGGCGCTGAAAGACGCTGAGATAACGGGATCGAAGGTCCTCATGACGACAGACCCCTTCGAGGCGGCAACAGATGCCGATGTCATCTACACCGACACATGGACTTCCATGGGTCAGGAAGATGAGAAGGCCAAGAGAGTTCAGATATTCAAGGATTATCAGGTCAACAGCAAGATAATGGGCGTTGCTCACAAGGATGCAATGTTCCTGCACTGCCTGCCTGCCTACCGCGGATACGAGGTAACTGAGGAGGTTATCGACGGACCGCAGAGCTTTGTTTTCGAGGAGGCAGAGAACAGACTGCACGCCCATAAGGCGATCCTCGTGAACTGCATGGCAAATATCGATGAGTTCATTTGAGTTCAGAAGAGCCGTACCGGAAGACGCAGAAGCACTGTCGCACCTTATCAAGGGTGCGATGGTTACTTATTGCGAGGAATCGGAGATTCCCGAGGATCATCTGGAATCGATGACAGAGGAAGTGTCCACCATAAAGGACAGGATAGCCAACAACTACTGCCTGTGTTGCTTTGACGGCGATGAGCCGGTAGGAACGATCACACTGTCACTCGTATTTAACCCGCTGAAGTTCAATTTCTCGGACAAGACTATGGATTATCTCAAGGACATCGTCATCGCGGGATACATCTCAAGATTTGCCGTAAGACGTGACCTGAGGAGCGGCGGACTGGGAGTGGATCTCATAAACGCGGCAATCGAACTGGCAGACCGTAAGGGGTGCGATTGCGCACTTCTTCATACGGCAGTAAATAATATGAGAATGGTGGCTTTCTATAAGAACCGCGGATTCGAGGTAATTGACAGCGAATCGAGCAGAGGATATCTCAGAGGTCTGCTCGGCAGAAGAATCTGAGCCTTACTCACCGCAGCACATACGTGTAACGAAGAAGCTGCAGTCCTTATACCGCCCGTCAGCGGCCAGGATGTCCCTTACAGCTCCGGCCTGTTCTCCGGTCCTGAACAGCCCGAAAACAGCGCTTCCCGATCCTGTCATGAGAGACAGAACGCTTCCGTTATCATCAAGCGATCTTATGATATCGGCGATCACCGGAACTTCTTCTATACCGGGGGCCTGCAATTCATTTATAAGCAGGTCTTTGTGTGCGGTTATCAAAGCTTCAACAGCATCCATATCATCACCTGCCTCAACGACGGATTTGAACAGACCGATATATTCGTCTCTGTTGAATTCCACGACTGGCATGCTGTCGACCATGGCAAAGCTCTTAGGCGTGGACACACCGCACGGTGGCTTGACAATGAGAACCGGCCACATGGGAATGCCCTCCACCTGTGTTACAACCTCGCCTACTCCCTCACAAAGGCACGTTCCTCCGTAGAGGAAAAATGGGACGTCAGCGCCTATATTGACTGCTATCTTATTAAGTTCTTCGTCGCTGAAAGGATTGCCGTAATGCTCCTGAAGGACCATGAGCACGGCTGCCGCGTCGGACGAGCCGCCACCCATTCCCGCTTCACTGGGGATCCTCTTGGTAAGCACTATCTCAGTAGACGGGAAAACTATCTTGTATTGCGCGCCTTCTCTGACAAGCTTGTTATGGTAATTGGCATAGAATCTGTCGGCCGCCTTGTAGCAGAGATTATGCTGCGGGTCTATGCCGTCGATCCCGCTGCATACCACACTGATCCCCGCAGGCCTGGAATCATCTATATTTACCGTGATGTCATCATAGATATCTATCTCCTGCATCACCGTAAAGAGCTTGTGATACCCGTTGGGAAGCTTCCCGCAGATCCTCAGGAAAACATTGATCTTGGCATCGGCCGATATCTCATAGCTGTCCATATCAGTATCCTCCCGTCATGAGACCTACCGTCAGTTCTTCCTTGTGTGATACAACATAACTCCTGAGCAGAAGATCACATATGCTTCCTATTACACCGATCACACCTCCGAACAGGACGTTGATCACAAGAAATATCACGATACTGTCTAAGCTCTTCTCATAGTAGGGGTAGATCCGCTGCGGCTCACGCTTAAAAAGATCTGCCGTGTTAAGCCTCGTTACGGATGCATAAATATTCCATCCGCCGCAGGCGATCATGGACAGTCCGATGCCGAACAGGAGAAGAGGTATTCCGAGAAGTATCTGAAATCCGGCGATGATTATCCAGACGACAGCCGATGCTCTCATCCTTCTTACCACAGTTCTTACCGTCTTACCACCGTCAATTATCTGTGACACGTCATCCTCCGCTGATCTTTCTGAGAAACGGGTCTTCTCTATAATTGTAAGCCATAAAGTTATCAATGAGAACAGGATTATCTCCGTCGTTTGCCAGAGTTACTATGTTATCTCTGACATTATTGATCTTTCCGCTCTGTGCCGCGATGTAGAATCCTCTGGCGAACTCGGTCAGAGGCGTGACACTTCCGATGATAAGGCAGATGAACAGAAGCTTCTTCGCCTTAGACGATAATTGATATTTGATATCATCGCTCAGGAGCGACTTTGTGCAGAGAACAAGAAGTACCATCAGGGCGGGAACGGAGAATCTCATAACAAAATCACTTGCTATGCCGATTGAAATAAACGGAGCAATCATGAGCAGTATTACGGTGGTCCAGTATACCGGATCCTTACCGTATCTCCTGTATATCAGAACGAAAAACACCATCACTTCCAGTATAAGGAACAGTATCACATGGCGCAGGATCACAGGATCTGATACATCATTTATCTTGAACCAAAGGAACGATCCAGATATTTCCGAATTATCATTTATTGTTGAATTAACGGCGGAATTCGTTGAGAAAAACTTAACAAACAACAGAAGCGGAATCACCGATATGAGATTGACCGGATCGAAGTACTCACGGCATTTTGCGGCAATCCTGAACTCTTTGCGCCTTACAGCTCCCGCGGCTGATGCCACAGCGCTGACGATCATGTAAACGAATACGCAAAGGAATGGGATCGGTCCTGCAAGAGAGCAGCACAGCCCCAGGAAAACATATCTGCCCGCATTCTTCTCAAGCAGAACACACAATATTACGATCCACGGTATGACAGCCTGATTGAACACCCAGAAGATGCACGTGGTCATGCTGGAATACTGAAGGAATCCCGACCACCATTCGATGTGAATGCCGCCGAGAGTAACCTCTTGAAAGAACAGTCTGTCGATAATGACGCCTACAATATCAAGACCGGAGAAGCCTGTAAAAATGAGCGGGATCATCAGCTGCCTTTTGGAGTCAGCCGTCTTGATGAAGCACAGTATGAGGAGCATGACGATGAACACTCCCGCAGCCGTGAAGATCCAGAGGAGCTGGTTGCCGATGAACCAAAGCACATCTTCGCTGATACCGAGCTTTGCCAGTCCCTTCGTAATGAACGCCGGAACCATCCAGTGTCCCGTATAGTATACGAGCATGGAATCACGTTCGGGATATACTACGGGCCACGGTCTTGTTATAAGGTCACGGAACACGGCATTGCGGAAATTCCAGTCATACGACTGCGTGAAATGACCGCCCTGACCTCCGAAGAATGTCCAGACAATTGATACCGCGGCGTAGATAATAAGATTGCGTTTGCTGATCCTGACCACTCCGGACCTGTCCGGAGCTCTCCTCTCCTTCCTTCTCTGAAGACAAAAGAATGTGATGACAACGCCTGCAAAGACTATCCCCAATATCCACAACCGCAAATAAAAAGAGAGGAAAATGAATACGGGCAATCCTATGAAAGCATAAATACAATACTTTATCCTGTCATAGGACAGCCCCATACCGGTATTTCCTCCATAAAAACAGAGGATGAAAACATTGCGCTTCCATCCTCTTTAAAAACATCTTCAGGATTATACTGCTTCCATCGCCTCAGCGGGATGATCGGCAACAAGCCCTACCCTTACTGTTCTCGTAAGAACATCCACATAACTGAAGCTTACGATCGTAAACTCGCCGGGATTGCGCTCACACTTCACTGTGAAAACATTAGGATAGCAGTAATCAACTTCTCCGACATATGTGATAATCCTTTTACGTCCGCCATTTGTCTTAAGCACGACTCTTCTGCCTTTGATCTCTTCGAACTTCTTGCGGCACAGTTCTATATCAGAGCTGATTATCATATGTATACCCTCCCTAATGAGTGGAGATTAATGTTTCCCGGGCTTTAAGAATTGATTACAGAAACATTTCCCATTACGTGTATTAGAATAACAGCATGTCTTTTTTTTGTCAATTATATGCCACAATATATAGTGGCATTTTGTAAAACTTACACAAAATATAGTGTTTATACACAACAAACTGTCCAAGCGCCCATATTACGCCTCACTTTAAGTTGAAAAGCCAAAAACTAGTATGTAAAATGTTATGTGTATTTTTATAAAGGGGAATCTTATTATCATGGATCACAAAAGGACATTGTCTGCTCTACTGTGCCTGACCATGCTGTCCGGCCTTGCATCTTGCAGCAAGACAGAAGAGAGCGGCACATCCGCCACGGCAGCCACGGTTACTGAGAGCACTGCCTCATCAGAATCTGAGACATCCGGTCCTTCACAGATGTCGGGTTTTGAATACATCAATACCCTCAAGAGCTTTGAAGTCACATCAAATGACCTGAAGGACGGCGTCTGGTCTGACATAAATGCCAATAAGATCGACGCCAATAAATCTCCTGATCTCAGCTGGGAAGCCGTGGATGGCGCAGGACTTTATGTCATATTCATGATCGACCCCGATGCAGGCTACTGGCTGCACTGGAAGTCAGATGCCATAACAGAAACATCTCTTGCCGAGGGACAGGCCACAAGACAGGAATATGTTGGTCCGTACCCTCCCCCTGGATCAACACACACATATGAGGTCTATGTTTTCGCGCTTAAGGCTCCGGTTGAGAGAGTCAGAGGTCTGCTTAACGGCTCCAATGACAGGATCGAGGAATTCATTCTCGCTCTCGATACGGATGTAAACGGGAAACGCGGCAATATGATCGCATGCGGCAGATTGTCGGGTACATACACGGAGAAGTAAGATAACCGCTTAGAACGGCACAGTAATCAAATTAACATCAGGAGGAATTATTATGCTCAGTGACATCCAGATAGCACAGCAGGCAGAGCTTCAGCCGATTGATACGATCGCAGCAGGACTCGGGCTCAGATCCGAAGATCTTGAACATTACGGCAAGTACAAGGCCAAGGTAACGGCAGGTGCTGTCAGCAGGGCGGCGAAGCCTGTGGACGGCAAAGTCGTACTCGTGACTGCCATGAACCCCACTCCCGCAGGAGAGGGCAAGACGACTGTAAGTATCGGACTTGCTCAGGGTCTTGCCAAGCTCGGCAGGAATGTATGTCTGGCACTGAGAGAGCCTTCGCTGGGTCCCGTCTTCGGTGTAAAGGGCGGTGCCTGCGGCGGCGGATATTCACAGGTAGTCCCCATGGAAGATATCAACCTCCACTTCACCGGAGATCTTCACGCCATTACGGCTGCCAATAATCTTCTTGCAGCCATGATCGACAACCACCTGTTCCAGGGCAACGAACTCGAGCTGGATGAGAACAGGATCCTGTGGAAGAGATGCATGGATATGAATGACAGAGCACTCCGTCATATCACCGTAGGCGTAGGCGGCGGAACGAGCGGCGTTACGAGAGATGACGCTTTCCAGATAACGGCAGCTTCCGAGATCATGGCCACCCTCTGCATGGCAAGCGACATGGATGACCTCAAGGAGAGGATCTCCAATATCGTCATCGGATATAACAAGTCAGGCGGACTCGTTACTGCAGGACAGCTCGGTGCCGTCGGAGCAATGGCTTCACTTCTCAAGGATGCCCTGTCGCCTAACCTGGTTCAGACGATAGAGCATGTTCCCGCCTTTGTTCACGGCGGACCTTTCGCGAATATCTCACACGGATGCAACACAGTGATCGCTACGAGAACGGCAATGAAGCTTGCTGACATCGTAATTACAGAAGCCGGATTCGGCGCTGACCTCG
>DFIB01000164.1:11562-14426 GCA_002371375.1 Mageeibacillus sp. UBA3708
AAGTTCCTCGACATCAAGTGCCGCAAAGCGGGCATCACGCCCTCTGCAGTCGTCATAGTCGCTACGGTAAGATCGCTCAAGTATAATGCGGGCGTGGCAAGAGACAAGCTGTCAGAACCCAACCGTGAGGCACTCATCGAAGGCTTTGCTAATCTCAGGAGACATATTGCCAATATGTCCGGATTCGGGATCCCCGTTGTTGTTACATGCAACCGATTCCCTACCGACACAGAAGAGGAGCTCGGCATCGTTAAGGACCTTTGTGAGAAGGAAGGCGCTGTTTTCGAGCCGGCAGATATATTCATGAACGGCGGAGAAGGTGGAAAGGAACTGGCTGCACGCGTAGCCGAGATCGTTGAGAATAATGAGCCCGGCAGCATCAACTTCACTTATGAGCTCAGCGATTCCATCGAGGAGAAGATCCGCAAGGTGTCCACTAAGATATACGGCGCGGATGATGTAGTATTCATCGACGGCGTCGAGGAGAAGATCAAGGCGCTTGAATCCCAGGGCTTCGGTGAACTTCCGGTCTGCATCGCCAAGACGCAGTATTCCCTGTCAGATGACCCCAAGAAGCTCGGAGGTCCCACAGGATTCAACATCACCGTAAGAGACTGCTATGTCAGTGCCGGCGCAGGATATGTCGTCGTTCTCACGGGATCCATCCTGACAATGCCCGGACTTCCCAAGCACCCCGCTGCGCTTGATATTGACATCGATTCCGAGGGTACGATTACCGGATTGTTCTGATGAAAGCGCCCAATCCTACATTTCTTGACAGAGCCGAGAAGATACACGGCAAGCGTAAGAAGATAACGCTTATCCTGCTCGCGGCATTGTCTGTGCTTGTGCTCATTGTTGTTTTTGTGGTAACCGTTGCCTCGAAGCAGAAGGAGTATGCCGAGGCATACCCTGATCTTGTCGGCAGGGCGACGGATACGACCACCACGATAGACATGACAACTTCGTCCAGGATGACAACCGCGCCTACGGAGACAACGGAGACTTCCGAGACAACAGAGAGCTCTGAGACACCGCTGGCACCGTCCATCCATACCGAGACGGAAGATACATCCGGGACAGGCTCGGAGACAGGCAACAACGACACTTCTCCCGAAGAGCTTAATCTTACCGATTTCCACTTCTCTTCCCTTCGTTCGCAGATCGTGTCACACCAGAAGAGAGCCGTATTGCTCGACCAGATGAAGAACAATATCGAATCTTATATCAAAAATCAGAGTAATATGCGCGTTAGCTTTCGCTATATCAGCTTAAGGAACGGAGAAGAGCTGGGTATTAGAGAGCTTGATCCCATCGTTCCGGGAGGGACTTTCGCGCTTCCAGTGAGCATGGTGCTTAACGAGAGCTTCACAGCCGGATCCCTCAACCCTTCCGAAATAATAACTTATGCAGGTCACGCTGCCGTCAACGGCTCATACATCTCAACAAACTATTTCTCAGGCAAGCAGATCTATCTGAACTTCCTGGAGTACCTGATGCTGTCTTATAACGACAGGATCGCCCTTGAGATGGTCCTGGACAAGCTCGGTGGGATGGAGAGCATCATCGACAAGATCAACGCCATCAGTTCGTACCTGCCCTATGACAAGGAAGTATTCTACACGGATTATTCCGGCAAGGATCATCAGGGCGCCGGGAGGACCACATGCTTTGATATGAGCAACTACATCAAGAGCCTCTACAGCGCCTATACGACCAATCCTGCGGGATATCAGAGTATTATCAACGCGCTTGCCAATTCAAATGTGGAAAGTCCCATCGCCTCCTCGTTTGCCCGGGGTACGCCGGTCCTTCACATATACGGTCGCAATGCCGAGATGAATGCATATACGGAACTTGCGATAATCGATGCAGAAGAACCTGTTGCAGTGTGCATCTACGTGGAGTGCGAGAACAAGGCCAAGGTCACGGAGACTTTCTCTACCATCGCCGGATATCTGGCGGAATACATCAAGAACTGTTATTGATCAGCATACCGCAAGGAACATGAGACCGTCACAAAAAAACCTGCCGGGCTTTTGGCCCGGCAGGGAAAAGAAAATTGGAGAACTGTTAGATATTATTCTTATTTGGGCTGGATAACAGTAAAGCTGTATCCGGAAACAACATCAGGATTCTCATAGATCGACTTCTGCATCTGAAGTGCTGTGGCCAGGAGCAGTGTGTAAGGACTGATCTTGCCCTTGAGCAGATCGATGTCAGATGCATAGCTGATAGCCTGAGCTTCATCATCAGACAGGAGCATGAACTGTGATACGGAATACAGGCTCCTTACGCCTACATTCATGTGAACGAGCTTGCTGTTGACTGCATAGCTTGTCTGAGCAGGCTGATTGCTCGAGATCCTTGAACTGAATGACAGACCGAGTGCTGATGTGGGAGCCGCGGGAGTTTTCTCTTCAACGATATAAAGAGGCTTGCCCTCGATGCCGGCCTTGCCGACTTCATGGAAAAGGGAGATTATGATAGCTGACTCTTCGTCGAGCTGAGGCATGATCGTGTCCTTGATCCTCAGGAGCTGCTTAGCTGTTCCTACGCTTCTGATGAGCAGACCCTTCTCACATGCAAGAGGTCCCTCGAGCTCAGCAGGAGCCGTAAGCCATGCTGTTCTGTTCTCAAGAAAATCGATAAAGTGGTCAAATTCGGTCTTTCTCTTAACGATAGCGGCCTTGAGCTGTGAATAGAGCTCATCAACGTTAGACGCGTTGACTTCAACCATAGGCATGATTCCGTCTCTGCCGCCTGTCTTGCCTATAGCTGCCGCAGATACTGCTGCCGCTGCCTGAGGAACGGCACCGCCGCCTGCAGTTGCACTTCCTTCACCTTCAGTAAAAGTAAATTTA
>DFIB01000175.1 GCA_002371375.1 Mageeibacillus sp. UBA3708
AGGTTGCCCAGTTATCAACATACGGGAGGAATGATCGGATCCTGCCGATGCAACTGTTGAAGTCCTTATCAAGTGATATAAGGAAAGCATGCAACTGATCCTCTTCAAAGTACTGATGGGAAGGATTACTCAGGAATTCTTCAGCAAATTCAGTACCGTAAAGCTCTTTGGCTAATGATCTTAATTCAGGCGTTCTGACACCTATTATGGAATCAGGTTCAACGGATGGAACTGTCTTGACCTGCATCTGCCGGTATCCTTCGTCCTGAAGTTCAAATAACCTCTTAATCAGCTGTGAATGATCCATATATCCCCCTTGCTAATTCCCGGAAGTGTCGGCTCCGAGATTATCGATCCAGAGATTATAGACGGCAGAAGCCAGCTCATATGTGTATCCGCGTCTTAATGCAGTATCTATCATCTCTGACCTTATCTCATCACTGTCCTCTTCGAATCCCAATGATACGTATAGACTGTAGCATGTCTTACTGTCCGACTCAAGCTCCGATACAACATTCTCAGCTACATCAGAGGCGATGCCGGCAGCCAGCAGACGCTTAAGGATATAGTCTCTGCTCTCCTGCTTCTTGCCTGTTCTGGATATAATGACCTTCCTCGACGCCTTCCTGTCATTGATATATTCGCGTTCTATAAGCTCACTGACTACAGCTGACGCAATATCCTCAGGGAAGCCCTTGCCCGTAAGATAGACAAAGATCTTCCCTGAAGAATATGTTGCTATACCAATGTGCTTGATCGCAGCTGACAGAGCATCACGATATGCACTATTGTCCGTCATCAGTCTACATCAATGCCGAGGATATCGTCGTCCGCATCCTCATCGAACTCTTCGTCGCCGTCTGCGTCATCCGGGATAACTTCATCAGAAGGCTTATAAGAATCTCTTATAAGTTCTTCAATCTCCTTGCAGATATCAGGGTTCTTCTCGAGGTAGATCCTTGTATTATCCTTACCTTGAGCGATCTTCTCACCCTTATAAGAGAACCAGGAACCGCTCTTCTCGATGATGTTGTTCTCAACAGCAAGATCGATTACACAGCTCTCGGAAGAAATTCCCTTGCCGTAGAATATATCAAACTCAGCCTCCTTAAACGGAGGAGCCACCTTGTTCTTAACTACCTTAACACGGGTATGGTTACCGATAACCTCGGTACCATTCCTCAAAGACTCGACTCTTCTGACATCCAGTCTTACTGATGCGTAGAACTTCAGCGCACGTCCGCCGGGAGTTGTCTCGGGGTTGCCGAACATTACACCGACCTTCTCACGGAGCTGGTTGATGAAGATGCAGATCGTTCCTGACTTGGATACGATACCTGCCAGCTTCCTCAAAGCCTGGCTCATGAGTCTTGCCTGAAGACCTACGTGAGAATCACCCATATCACCCTCGATCTCAGCCTTAGGTACAAGTGCAGCAACAGAATCTATTACAATAACATCTATACAACCGGACCTTACAAGTGTCTCACAAATATCAAGTCCCTGCTCACCTGTATCAGGCTGTGACAGGATGAGATTATCCACATCGACTCCGATAGCAGCTGCATATACCGGATCTAACGCATGCTCAGCGTCTATATAAGCACATGATCCTCCCTGCTTCTGTGCCTCTGCTACACAGTGAAGCGCAACTGTGGTCTTACCTGAAGATTCAGGTCCGTAGATCTCGATTATCCTTCCTCTGGGAAGTCCGCCGATACCGAGTGCCATATCGAGTGACAGCGCGCCTGTGGATATTGAATCTATCTGAACGTTGCTCTTATCTCCGAGTCTCATAACAGCACCCTGTCCGAATTGCTTCTCAATCTGAGCGAGCGCCGCATCCAGTGCCTTCTTCCTCTCTGACTGATCTGTGACGGGAGATACAGAATTCTTGCCTGCATTCTTACTCTTTGCCATAATACGCCTCCATAAACATTTGTTCGTATTTCTAATAAGCTTATTGTATTGATATGTTACAACAATGTCAATGGAATTTTGTCGACAATTGATACGAAAATATAACAATTTGTAATGACTGAACGATTATTGGGACTATATTCGATGCAGAACGATCAGTCAGAAGGTCGGAGATAAAGGAAAACCGGTTAAAAATGAAGCTTCGCGAAATCCGAGTGATGAGAATGGGGTGGATTTGGCTGGTGGAGATTAGTCACAGATTCGCCTTTACAGGAACATATCTGCTGCGTACGCAGTAAACCTGTGAATGAAATCGCCTTTACAGGAACATGTTTACTGCGTACGCAGTAACTTTGTGAACAAAATCGTCTTTACCGGAACATGTTTACTGCGTACGCAGACTAATTGTGCAGGTAAGATTTTTAGCGGAACATTTACACTGCGTACGCAGACTATTTGTGCAGGTAAATATTTTAGTGGAACATTTACTCTGCGTACGCAGACTAATTGTGCAGGTAATATTTTTAGCGGAACATTTACACTGCGTACGCAGACTATTTGTGCAGGTAAATTTTTTAGCGGAACATTTACACTGCGTACGCAG
>DFIB01000104.1 GCA_002371375.1 Mageeibacillus sp. UBA3708
GCTCCGTGCATACTTAAGAATACCGGCAACAACAAATGTACACTCACACTTACCGAAGGCAAGACACACGAAGTCAGACGTATCATTTCGCACTACGGAAGGCAGGTAATATCGCTCAGAAGGATAAGCATCGCTGAATTAAGACTCGATGACGAGAACCCCGGAATGTTAAGGCGGATGACAGCTGCCGAGCTTCAGTTATTGTCCGACAGACTGTGAAGAAGATTCACGATAAGCTTCTCTGACTCTTCAACACTTGATGAATCACTGAACAGCGAGATTATAATTCCTTCGTCCGTATCAGGCCACAGATCTTTTATTCCGATCTTCTCACCGAGTGATGCATCTTTGATGCGAAGTCCGACCATGATCTGTTCGGGGCTGTGGTTCTTCTCACCGTAATATTCCTCTTCAGTTATGATCCCCTGCGAGTAATAGTAATTTCTGGTAAAGAGGAATGCCTCCAGTTCGCTGAGATACACGGGCTCGGTAAGTCTGGCCAGCTCAGACGGCACCAGTATCTTCAGATCATCATAGACCGGACCAAAATCCTTGTAATACCCGAAATAATACTTGTATGTCATCGTGTCGGTGATGAGCACATTCGGATACGAATTAAGCTGCGACGACAATGTCTGATCCGCATAGATGTTCTTCGACTGCTTCTGTTCATTGGGAACCACGATATTGACTGATGTCACGTACACTTTTTTGAGGTCATCTCCCTGCGAAGCCGCTTCAAGCAATGACGAATCGACCTCAAAATGCCCGAAAGCAACAAGCGACGCATCATACCTGTTCGTAAACATGCTGAAGATGATGCCTCCGATGCAGAGCACAACGGCGATTATAACAACTATCTTGAGCCAGGAATATGCGAAATAATTTTTCCATTCATCCTTCGTCTTACCCAGAAATTTGGAAGCCTTCTCGCGCTCGTCCGCCTTGCGGACAGCCTCATCACGTCTGCCGCAGGCTATATTATATACAGCCGACAATTCAGCCAGCTTATCCTCCGACTCCTTATCATTCCTGCCTCTGTACTGCTTAGTCAGCTTCCAGAACTTCTCGTCTATAAAAAAATCATTTGCATCGGGAGGAAGCCCCAGATACTCAAGGGCTTCCTCCTTAGTCATCTTCTCAATATCGACCGAACTCATTTAGATGATCTCGTCTCCCGCGCATATAATACATGTCTTCAGGATATTATAAGTGCAGAACTGAAGATCCGCCACACTCAGCTTTTTGTCATCGACAGCCTTAAGGATACCCTCAACATCCGTAGCGCTTCCCGGCATAATCCAGTCATTTCCGGCGTGAACACACATCGCACTTGAAGACTCGTGATACTTACCGGGCTTGCCGAATCCCATTTCTGCAACAATTGCCTGAGTCGTGCACCAGTCTGTCATAACTACTCCCTCAAAGCCCCATTCGTCTCTGAGCACATTCTGTATAAGTTCGTAGTGATTAGCCGTATGCGTACCGTTCAGGAGATTATACGATGTCATTATCGACAGAGGCTGAGACTCCTTTACAGCGATCTCAAATCCTTTCAGGTAGATCTCCCTCATTGTTCTCTCGGTAACATGTGAGTTGGAGAAAAGCCTGTTATCTTCCTGATTATTCGCAGCGTAGTGTTTGATCGTAGTTCCTCTTCCCTTGTTCTTCTGAACACCCTTTGTCATCGCTGCCGCACACTTACCTGTGACAAGCGGATCCTCGGAATAGTACTCGAAGTTCCTCCCGCAAAGGGGATTACGGTGAATATTCATACCCGGAGCGAGCCAGAGATGAACACCAAAGTCAGTCATCTCCTCGCCGATGAGGAATCCTATCTTCTCGATCAGATCGGGATTCCATGACTGTGCCAGAGCCGTGGCAATCGGTATTGCCGTACAATACTGGTAGTAGTCAATACATCCTTCAGGAAGATCCTCCGGGAAATCCTGTCTTGAGAATCCGAAAACATATCCGCCCGG
This sequence comes from Mageeibacillus sp. UBA3708, assembly GCA_002371375.1. Classification (GTDB taxonomy): domain Bacteria; phylum Bacillota; class Clostridia; order Saccharofermentanales; family Saccharofermentanaceae; genus Saccharofermentans. The sequence continues at coordinate 1,983 of DFIB01000104.1, forward strand.
AACAAGGCTTCCGTCAGGATAAGTCTTGAAATGAGGTATGAGTCTTAATCCTGCGGGGCCGTCCGCCAGAACAAGCGACGGAATTCTCCTCGTATCAAAGAAAGATCTTGTTGTCTCTGCAGCGGCGCCCGGGACCTGAAGCGATGCCGAGCCTACAACTGAGTCATCCTTGCGCTCGCCCTCAAAGGCCCCTACAACTATATGAGCCATCTCTTCAGGTGTAAGCTGGGCTACGAGCTGCTTAAGGTCTGCCTTGCCTTCAATAACATCAGCAAGAGTGATCACCTCGCCCGCCCTGTCATCAGTTATCACATCCCTGCTGTCAGTATACTCTGTCACCTTCTTCGTAATCACAGACGTATCAAGCACGAATAATTTCGCAAGGCTCTTCTGTTTGCTGTCAGCAATGGCGCTGAGCTCAAGACCCTTACCGGGATTAGTCATCACATCGAAATGCATATCAGGCGCGAACAGGTTACGGTACCGGCATACCTCAACAGTCTTAGGAACATTAACTGTCATAACGATCTTCGTATCGGCAGAACTGGTTCCCACACGAATAAGGTAATCACCCTCCTCAAGCACGCTCATCGCCGTATTTGCATCATAAGATGCAAGGTCAGCCATATCAAACTCTATAGTAACTTCACACGCCGCACCCGGAGCGATCTCATCAGTCTTCTTATATCCTGCGAGCACCTGATAGGGCTTGTCGATATTACCGGAAGGTGCCGAACAGTATGCCTGAACAACTTCCTTGCCCGGATAGACCTTACCGGTATTCGTAACACAAGCCGTTATCTTCACCGTCTGACCTGTCAAAGAAACACCGGTAACCTCTGTATCAAAAGTCGTATAAGACAATCCGAATCCGAAAAGATACATCGGTTCGATACCGAAAGAATCAAAATACCTGTACCCCACATAGATGCCTTCCTTGTACACCTCATCGTCATTATCCGAACTGAAAGTATCAGAGTTCGGGTAGTCTTCGAATCTCTTCGCCCAGGTATCTGTTAACTTACCGGAAGGAACAGACTTGCCCAGTATACAATCGGCAATGATATTCCCGCCTACATTACCAAGCTGGCTTACTGTAAGTAACGCTCCGATCCCGCCGATGGAATTGATAACAGATGTATCGATTATTCCGCCGCAGTTAAGTATTACAGCAGTCTTCCTGTAAGAAGCCGCCACCTTGCGCAGATTGGCCTCTTCTGTCTCAGTAAGCAGATAGTCTCCCCTCTTATATTCGCGGTCCTTGCCCTCACCGGAATCACGTGTGATCACAAATAAAGCAAGCTCGCTGTCTCCGTCAATATCCGAGTCTTCCACGGCAGGCTGTTCCATAACTCCGAAAGGATTATCAAACTGCGCCATCTCCCCTACAATATGATTCTCCTCGGCATATCTCTTAATCTTCTGAATGTACTCCTCGGTATATACTTCCAGGTCTCTGTCGTACCTGTCGAGCCAATCTTCATTCGTTATCGTAAAGCCCGCTTCCTTAAGTCCATCATATATTGACACCTTGAATCTGCTGTTAACATCTCCGGACCCCGTTCCGCCCTTTACAGTGTGTCTTGCGCCGTTACCGTACACTGCGATCTTACAAGGGTTTACAACCGGAAGGGTACCGTCATTCCTGAGTATTACAATACATTCGGGCGCAAGTTCCCTGACGGTCTTCATATGTTCTGTCTCATTAACTGTAATATCAGGTGATCTCTTTGCATGATAATCCATGGATGGCATCCTCCGTGTTCTTTTTATAGTCTGCTCCTCTATGATAAATCATTACTCCTGTTTATAGTAAGAACAAATTGTAAAAAAGACGTCATCGGGGACCGCTCCGGAGAATATATTATTGTAAAATATCAAATATTTTGGTAAAATTAATTAAATTTGTTTCTCGAGGTTAGGTCTATGTTTAATATTGATCAGGAGCTTACGAAGCGATTAATGGCCGAGAGTGACAGCAGTCACAGGATAGTCGCATATAACAAAGAGATTGAATTCTACGAGCTGGTTGCAAGCGGCAACACCGAACTGCTGGCCGAGCGCCTCAAGAATTTCGGTAAGACACAGATATTCGGCAAATTAAGCGATGACGCATTGAGGAATGAGAAGTATCATGCTGTGGTTTTTTTCGGGTTAATAAGCAGATTCTGTATTGAGGCCGGTATGGATATTGCCACTGCCTACACCCTTAGCGATATCTACATCGAGATCGTTGATACGATGAATTCGCAGGCAGATGTAACGCAACTCAAGAAGGATGCCGCGCTCGACTACTGCAGACGTATGCAGAGTTGTCTTAAGGCTTCCGCAATGTCACGGAACGTTGTATCCTCAATCGACTATATCAGGACTCATATCAGCGGCAAGCTCACAGTCGAAGACGTAGCAGACGCCATGAACCTCAACCCGAGCTATCTGAGCAAGCTGTTCAAGAAAGAAATGGGCATTACCATAAGTCAGTATATTAGAGATCAGAAGATCGCTATCGCCTGCAATATGCTCCGCCATCTGGACGACTCGAGTCTTACAATATCCAACTACCTCGGGTTCTCTTCTCAGAGCCATTTCATTCAAGTATTCAAAAAATGCATCGGCATTCCACCCGAGGAATACCGCAAGCTCCACTATCACCAGTCCTGGATGGAGACTAACTGAGAGGCGTCACCAAAGAATGTCGCGAGGTCTGTGTTCTAAGATAAGTTCTGTAGAGTAGAGCTCAATCTTGGCGACATACATTGAGCTTTACACAGCATGTCCAACCGGCTTATCCGCTGTGGTTCCGGATTTAGATAGAATCGTTAACAAATGTATCTACATCCCTGCACCGGAATGTTCTTTTTTTACGCTGACCCGGCCGGAATGACACCCAAAAGAGGCACCCCGGGTGTTCCTTTTGCGGGTTATTTTATGCTGATCCGGCCGGAATGACACCCAAAAGGGGCACCCCGGGTGTTCCTTTTGCGGGTTATTTTATGCTGATC
>DFIB01000024.1 GCA_002371375.1 Mageeibacillus sp. UBA3708
CCCGTTTTGCTGCACCGACCGGCTTGCCGTGCTGATTTACGGGTACATTACCCCCGGTTGTACCCGTTTTTCTGCACAAACCGGCTTCCCGTGCGGATTTACGGGTACATTTCAAACCATCCTCCCTGAATGTCTGTAACTTCCGGCACAGGCGAAGTAAAAAACTCAAAAAGCGGCACATAAAGTGCCGCCCATGATCAATAATCTCAATTCTGCAAATTTTAAAAAGCCAAAGACTACTCCCGGCATTCTCACTCCTTATACACCCACTCCTGCTTCGAGAAATAATCATCCGCAAAGGGTGCATCCGCATACTTCATGAACTCAAGCTTCCTGTCCTTGATCAGGTGAGGCTTGGCTGCGGCAAAGATGCCTCTGAAGCAGTCATTCTCCCTGCCCTTGTCACAGTCGACGATGCCCAGGAATGCCACGTCCTTCCTGCCCTTGACCATCTTCATGACGATGCCGACCCTGTGGATGTGGGGATTGCCGGCACAGTACTTTGCGACAGAACTGCTTACGGCCCTGAACTCATCGTCGTCTGCAGGGATGCCGATGGCTACCTGGATCTGACCGGGACCCGGAGCGGGCGCACCGGAACCGCCGGGGCCGGGAACATTACGGCCGGGTGCCTTTCGGGAAGCCTCCTCAGGGAAGATCTTTGCAAAAACAGGGTTGTTCAAGATATCCTTGATGAGATCTTCGGGAACCTTGATCGACACCGGTCCGAAAGGATTGATGACAAATCCGGAATTGCCGTTCATAGTCGAGAATCTGGCGAGCTGCGGGAAGCTCAGGGAGAGCTTCTGCAGATCGGATTCCTTCATGTCATCACGGGACATATTGATGCTCACATCATCGGTAAATACCGGGATGTAGCGCTTGCCGGGGTTATCGGGATCCGATAATGACATAAGCCCGATCCTGGCCTTGCCGTCAGGTGACTTCATCTGATCCATTTTTGCATTTGTGAGGAAGTTGGATCTTACGATCGCATTTACGAGTGTTGAGAAATACTCATTATCCTTAACGAACCTGTTGAAATCCAGTGACAGGCCGAGGAGCCTGGGGTTGGCAATTGTCGCTGTCTTGCCCTCTGCCGGAAGCGCGTACTCCTTGTTGGATATAACAGTATACTTCTGGACTTCATCGATATCCTTCCCTGCGAGTTCAAGGATACATTGCCTGTTCGACACCTTCTCCTCATGAACTCCTGGTTCGGTCCTTATATCCTCGACCTTTGTCTTGACCGTCTTGTTATCAGGAGTGTAGAGATATACATCTTCCCCCTTGCTGACATCACCATACACGGTGCCTTCAACAAGGAGGCCCTGATCTGTGACCGGCTCAAGATCGACCGGGCCTGTGATGAGCATAAAGAAAGCAGATCCGCTTTCAGATGCCGTCTTCACATATCCTGCCGCCGTCTCGAGGGTTCTCCTGTCCAGAGCCTCTCTCTCTTTGAGCATCCGCTCGTTCTCGCGTGCGCGCTCCTCGGCTTTGGCCTCTTTCTCGGACTGAGCTTCCTCCATTGCCTCAGTTATCGCACGCATCTCATCGGAGAGCTCCTCCGACAGAGTTGACGGCTTCTTGACCTCTTCGTCGTTGTTCTTTTTCTTATTCCAGAATGCCATTAATCTTTCCTCGTGTAGTTTATTTGCGGGTAAAGCAATAAGATTATACGCTTAAACCTCACGAAATGGAAACAACCTCGTAATCCTGTTCCGTCACGGCATTCCTGAGCACATCGTCCGGCACGTCAGAAGCGAGCGTTACCACCGCCTCTCCCCTCTCGTGGCTGACCTGTGCAGATGTCACCCCGTCGAGGGCTTCAAGAGCCTTCTTAACCCTTGCCTCGCAGTGACCGCACATCATTCCGTTGATCTTCATCGTCTTTACCATTTCCTTCACCTCCGTGTAATTGATCTCAATTTCCTGCGGATGCTTTACTTTCCTGTCATAGCGCGGATCGTAAACATCCGTTAGGTTAAGCCGCAGCGCATTGATTACGACGCAAACGCTGGAAATGCTCATGGCACACGCCCCCAGCGCCGGAGTCATTGTTATCCCCAGACCTGCATAGAAACCGCATGCCGCAGGAATAAGAAGCACATTGTAAAATAACGCCCAAAACAGATTCTGAAGTATGTTGCGATACGTTGCCCTTGATAATCTGACGGCGGCAGCAAGGTCTTTGAGATCGCCGGATATAAGTACTACATCTGCACTGTCAATCGCCACATCAGCACCTGCACCTATAGCGATACCGACATCTGCGGAAGTAAGTGCGGGCGCATCATTAATTCCATCTCCGGTCATGATACATTTGCCGTATCTGCGCAGCTGCTCTATGACGTTTGCTTTTCCCGACGGAAGCACTCTTGCACAGACCTTGTCAACGCCGGCCGCTTTGCCGATCCTTGCCGCTGTATCTTCACTGTCGCCTGTGATCATTACTGTATAAATGCCCATTTGTTTAAGCTGCCTTACAGCTTCGGCACTATCCTCTTTGATAGTATCGGCAACCGTGATACTTCCGGCATATTTCCCGTCTACGGCAAATAAAACTCTGCCTCCGCAGTCCTCAGCACAGTTATCCGCGAACCTGCTTATAAATGCAGCATTACCTGCCGCCACACTGTGGCCTTCGACCTCAGCCGTTATCCCGAATCCGGAATGCGCCTTGAAGTCAGTAACGCTAATTGGATCACCGTCGTTGGCGCACAGAGCTGCCACCGCTTTGCCTACCGGATGCTCAGAACCCGCCTCGGCAGCGGAAGCCAGCCTTATAAAGGTCTCCCTGTCCATGCCTTCCGCAGGAGAAATATCGGTGACAGTCATTACACCTGTTGTTACCGTGCCGGTCTTATCGAGTGCAGCTATAACTGCCCTTCCGGTCTCCTGAAGTGCTCCTGCCGTCTTGAACAGTATCCCGTGCTTTGCACCCAGTCCCGAACCGACCATGATGGCGACGGGAGTTGCAAGTCCCAGTGCACACGGGCAACTTACCACTAACACGCTTATTGCCCTTGCCAGAGAAAAACCTGTGTCTTTGCCAATTATCATCCAGACGGCAAATGTTATAGCAGCAATTACCATTACTACGGGAACAAATATCGAGGATATCCTGTCAGCGAGCTTTGCCACAGGTGCCTTGGTCGCTGAAGCCTCACTCACCATCGCGATTATCTGAGACAATGTTGTCTCCCTGCCGACCCGGGTCGCCTCTATTCTCAGCATACCCGTCAGGTTGATGGACGCAGATATGACCTTGTCGCCCTTTATCTTGTCCACGGGCATCGATTCGCCCGTTACGAGCGATTCATCGGAGGAACTCTCTCCCTCGATGATGATCCCGTCACAGGGGAAACTCTCCCCCGGCCTTACCACTACCGTCTCGCCTTCCGCCAGATCCTTGGCATCTATCAGGACTTCCGCTCCATCCCGTATGACAGTACACTTGTCGGGCGCCAGCTTCATCAGCGCCTTGAGCGCATTTCCCGTCTTGCCCTTGGAATACTGCTCCAGAGTCTTGCCGACCGTGACCAGCGTCAGGATCATGGACGCCGACTCGAAATAATAATCTCCCGCGCCTCCCCCGATCAGCACTGCCACGGAATAGATAAAAGCCGCCCCGCTTCCCGTCGCTATCAGCGTGTCCATATTGGGACTCAGATTCCTGACCGCCCTGGCCCCGCTGACGAAATACTTACGGTTGATGACCATGATCACGACCGTCAGCACCATCTGAAGGATCCCCATATACACGCCGTTATGAAGCACCTCCGGCACCGGCAGCCCGATCATCATGTGCCCCATGGTAAAGTACATCAGGATCAGCAATATGATCACCGAGCTGATAAGTCTGACGCGCATAGCCTTCAGATCCTTTGTCCCCTGCTCGAAAGGGTCATCCTCCTCATCGAGAACTCCTGCGCCGTAGCCGGCATTCTTGACGGCCCTGATCACCTCCGCATCCGAGGCAGTCCCCTCTACCCCCATGGTATTAGTCAGAAGACTCACCGAGCATGAGGTGACACCATCCACCCCCGATACCGCCTTCTCCACGCGCGCCTGGCACGCGGCACAGCTCATTCCCGTTATTTTGTATCTCTTCATGTTAATTCATCAGCTTACTGAGCGTCACAGTAAGCTCCTCCAGCTTGTCGTTGCTTCCGTTCCTCACGTCATCTGCCACACATGTCCTGATATGCTCATCAAGTATGATCTTCGTAAGGCTCTTCAGCGCGCCGGATACGGCATTGATCTGGGTAATGACGTCGATGCAGTAAGCCTCGTCGTCTATCATGCGGCAGATGCCCCTTATCTGGCCCTCTATCCTCGATAAGCGATTCTGGAGCAGCTTCTTCTCCTCGTCGGTCCTTGTCTTCGTCCTGCAGCAGCACTCAGCCATAACGATGTCTCCTTATCACGGCGGTAATCTTTTCGATATGAAGAATATACCCCCTGGGGGTATATGTCAAGCCCCCCGAAAGCAGTATTATCCTCCACAGATTCCTTGTTAGAACATGGTTTTCGTGCTAATCTATATAATTGCGATGAAAAATACTAGAGTGACATATTCCGCCGAAGAACTGGCGATGTACGGTATCAGCAATGCCAGATACCGCAAGAGACGCAGGTTCAGGATCAACAAAACCCTGCCCATTACAGCGGGGTGCGTCGTTATGGGCTTTGGTATCGGCGTGACCGGATCCATATATGTCAAGAGCGAGTTCGACCTGATAAAGCCCGAGGTCAGTATCGAGACCGGCTCGTTCGTGAACAGGGATGTCTTCTTTGCCGGAGAACTCGACAAAGCGAACGTGCTGACCGATCTGTCCAAGATCGACACGAAGGTCCCCGGAACATATCAGATAACCATCAGCCTGTACGGCAAGAAAGTCAATTCAGTATTGGAAGTGCGCGACACCACGCCTCCCGTCGGCAACGCCATCCCCCAGAAGGTCCTGGAGGGACACGCACCCAACGTCAACGATACCGTATCTGATCTGTACGACCTGAGCGGAACCGTCTATGTCGACTATTCCGGCACGCCCGACACCCGCACGGCCGGCAACAAGATGGTGCCCGTCGCACTCACCGACGCATACGGCAACGTCAGCGTAGTAGAGGTACCTTTCACCGTATTCTCCGACACTACACCGCCTGTAATAGAAGGCTGCAAGGACCTCACCGTAATCGCCGGCGACCCTATCAAGCTGATGGAGGGAATAACGGTCAGTGATGATTATTCGAGTAATCTGAGTGTCGATGTCGACGCTTCCCAGCTCGACACATCAACGCCCGGCAAATACGACATTTTCTATTATTCAACCGACAATGCGGGCAATACTTCAACAGTCCCCGTGACGGTAACCGTCAAAAAGAGACCTAACAACTACGTATATCCCGAAGAAGTATATAAGATCGCACAGCCCATCTATGACGAGATCATCGACCGCGACGACTATACCGACGTCGAGAAGGCCATGAGGATCTTCAAGTGGGCCAACGAGGCCATCACATATGTTGACACATCCGACAAGTCGCACTGGACAGGCGCGGCAGTCCAGGGATTCAAGACTCTCCACGGTGACTGCTACAATTATTATGCCTGCACCAAAGCACTTCTTGATATCGCCGGCATTGAGAATGAATATGTCTACGGCTCCGGCAAGTGGTGGCACTGCTGGAATCTGGTCAAGCTCGAAGGTAAGTGGTATCACTGCGACGCCTGCAGGACAAGGACACACAGTTCCTACTGGTTTATGAGGACAGATGCCGAACTCGACCCGAAATTCCCGATGAAATCTACAGGTCTTCCCGCCCGTGCCACAGAGTCGGTTCAGGACCGTCTTGACTTCACAATCCTCACAATTTACCAGTAATTTACATCCCAAAACTTGTATTCTTGCATATCATTGACTTCTTTATCTTTATGGTATTATTGCCGTGGTTAGATTATTTCTAATAACTTTGCGGAGGTTATATACAAATGAGATTTAATAAATTAGCAGTTATCGCTCTCACAGCAGCAGTCGGCATGGGACTTGCAGCAGGATGCAGCAAGAATACAAGCAGCACTGATGAGTCCGGCCTGTCACTTCAGACATCCGGCGCTTCACAGATGACAGCACAGACAACCATTCCCGAGGGCACAGAAGGCTTCGTCTTCAAGTTCAAGGATCAGGAGATCCGTGTTAACACAGACATGAACAAATATCTGCCTTCACTCGGTACGGCAGGAACTGATTACAGCTACTTCGAGGCAGCTTCCTGCGCCGGCCTCGGCATGAGCAAGACATATACTTTCGGTGCAGGTTCTGTTGTTATCAGCACAAACCCCAACGGTGCAGTTGACGTAATCTCAAGCATCGCACTCTTCGATGACACAGTACAGACACCTGAAGGCATCTACATCGGATGCACTAAGGATCAGATCCTCAAAGCATACGGCACACCTACTGAAGATACAGAGACAAATATTATCTACGAACTCAACGATACATGCATCGTATTCGTTCTCAACGAAGAAGGCACAGTAAACAACATCGTTTACAACGGTATCGTCTGATACATAACATAAATAAATGCTGCCCGAGCCGTCCCAGTCATTGGGGCGGCTTTTTGTTGGCAGGATTACGTCTGAATTCTCCGCAAAAGAACGCCAGTGGCGTTATAGGAGAGGAGAATTCCGGCAGGGTCCGAGGCTGCGGATAACAGTCGTATAGGCAACCAAGTTACTCAAGTCACCACCAGCGAAGCCCGTTCGTGCTCAAAGAAGTTCCGGGACAGGGCGTGGCGCTGCCACGGAATGATTCTGTGAATAAAGTAATCTGCAGAATTGAGATGTTGTTCCGCAAGAATTGAAGTTTTTTCCGCGGAAATTGCGGAAAGATCACTGATTTTTGCGGAATCCGCAGTAATTGAACTTTTCTTCGGCCGCGCCCGTATAATTGTGTAAA
>DFIB01000047.1 GCA_002371375.1 Mageeibacillus sp. UBA3708
CAAAATTGTAATTATACCGAATTAGATGTTAGGCAAAATCAGACTTACATGCTTCTTCACCATCAACGGATCATTCATTATAACGGACTTCAGTCTTACCTCTGACTTTGAGAGTAACCGTAAATACCAGTCTGATAATAAGCATTAAGACAACGACACCAATCATGTCAATCGCAACGTCAACGATCGACCCGCTCCTTCCGGTAACAAATAATTGATGATACTCATCAACAACGGCATTCAATATACAGAACCATGTCGTAAAGATAATACACATCTCATTGTCTGACTTGATTATCTTAACGCTGCTTTCCGAATAAGATGTCTCGACCGAGATCTTATTTGTGTTATAGATCGCCGAGTATGTCAATACTGACAAAATCAGAAATTCGAACACATGTGCGCCTTTGCGGACAATATCCTCATTAACGGATCCTCCGAATAACCTGGTCAGCATTCTGGCTATCATGGACGATGTCTCTGTTGATTCATCGGCATGCTGATGCGAGAAATAGAATATCATGACAACGCAGGCAATCGTCAGTATCCAGAAGAATACTGCAAGAACTGCATTAAGTTTGTTAAGATGTCTGATATTCTTGTTGATCATGATCAGATTTTATCATATCTTCCTTTGTATTTCATAGCGCGCTCGATATCACGCTTGGCATCCTGTTCGCCGATCGCATCACGCTTGTCATAATTCTTCTTACCGCGGGCAAGCCCTATCTCGAATTTGACCTTACTGTCCTTGAAATAGCACTTGGTCGGCACAAGCGTAAGCCCGTCGAGCTTTGTCTTTGAGAACAGTCTGATTATCTCCTTCTTATGCATCAGGAGCTTACGGTTACGCATCGGGTCGAGATTATATCTGTTACCGTTCTCATACGGACTGATATGTACGCCAATAAGCCACAATTCGCCTTCCTTGATCTGACAATAGGAGTCTTTGAGGTTGACCTTACCTGCCCTCAGGCTCTTAACTTCCGTGCCTGAGAGTACTACACCGCACTCATATTTATCATCAATAAAGTAATCATGATACGCTTTACGGTTCTCTGCGATTACTTTGATACCCTTTACAATTGCCATATATTATTCCTGTTTGTCTAATTAAATCTTAATGAGGGTTTGGCGTTAAGATCCATACCCGCTCTGCTTCCGTTAATATACTCGTAATAACCGCAACTTGCAATCATTGCAGCATTATCGGTACACAGATCCAGTCTCGGATAATAAAGATCAAGGCCTGATCTGACCTTCTCTTCATCGAACATCTTCCTGATAAAAGAATTAGCCGACACTCCTCCGGCCAGACATATCTTCTTTATGCCGGTCTCCTCCACCGCGCGCATCGTACGTGACAGCAGATACTTTGCAATGTGATGCTGATAGCTGGCAGTAAAGTCCTTTATGTTGATATCAGTGCCTTTCATCTTCGTCTCATTGATCATATTCAGTGCATTTGTCTTTATGCCCGAGAAGGAGAAATCAGTCCTGCTCTCAGTCTTGGGAACAGAGAACCTAAAGGCATTAACATCTCCTCCCTGACCTGCCTTATCCATCTTGGGACCGCCGGGATAACCGAGCCCTATAACCCTCGCGATCTTATCGAAAGCCTCTCCTGCCGCATCATCCAGCGTCCTCCCTTCTATCTCAAGATCACAATAATCATTGACCTTGACGATCATGGTATTGCCGCCGCTTACAAGAAGAGTCAGGAACGGCGGTTTAAGATCTTCAAAACAAAGGTAATTAGCTGCGATATGGCCTTTCAAGTGATTAACCGGGATAAGCGGTTTGCCTGACACGAGTGCAAGCCCTTTCGCGCAGTTAACCCCTACGAGCAAAGCACCTACAAGACCGGGACCGTATGTAACGGCGATGCCGTCAATATCAGACAGCTCAAGACCTGCATCTGACAGAGCCTTGCTTACCGTAGCAGACACGCTGTCCACGTGCATCCTTGACGCGAGCTCAGGAACTACTCCCCCGTACTGCATATGGAAGTCGGCCTGCGATGCAATAACATTAGACAGGATGATCCTTCCGTCTGCAACAACTGATGCAGCTGTCTCGTCACATGAGCTCTCAATACCGAGAATAAGCGTCTTACCTTCCATTACCTCTCCTCCCTTGCAAAGAAAGTCTTCAGGAAGTGATTAACTGCATCTCTATATTCGTGGCTGTTGATCTTATATTCCTCAAGATAACCCGCACCGGATATCATTGTCGCCTGTGTCAGATTGGATGACAGCCTGTTGCGCTCATTGATTATCTGATTGATCCTGTCGGCACCTATGAAAGTATCGTGACCGCCGTATATTATACATACAGGTATCGGAAGTCTCGAGATTGCCGAAGCCAGATTAACCTCACTCTCGCCTGACGAGATCCTGATGGCATACGGAACAAAATACTGTGTTATGAATCCCATAAATTCCCTCGATGCAACGATAGGCTTGATATAGTCATCCGTACTCTTGGCAGGTGAATCAAGAATAATGCCGGTAATATAAGATCTGTCGAATCCGAGCTCCTGGATCTCCTTGCTGTATTTCTTGAACTCCGTCTCGGGAACATCAGCCGGAGGAAGGTTGTTATATGCGATTATCGTAGAAGAACACCCGCTCCCTATTCCGTACAGGATGACGTCAGTCGTTACGGAGATCTGGTTTACTATCTTGATCGCTCCTAATACATCCTGCCACTCCAGATATCCGTATCCGGATATATCACCGTTGGAGCCTCCGCTGTTGCGCTGGTCAAAAAGGAAAACGTTATATCCGGAATTGAGCCAGTCTTCGATCATATCGATCATTGTTACCCCGAATGGCAGTCTGTTGGATCCGGTATCATGAACAACGATTATGGTTGTTACAGGGTTCTTTGTCTTGAAGAACCATCCCGACAGGTGCGTCTGTCCGTCAGCAGACTGAAAGCTGCAGTTACTGTATGACGGCAGTATATTCGAAGGAACGTTGGTGACATAGTTCCTCTCTATGTTCATAAGCCTGTTGGCCGAAGTGACGGTAAGAACGATCATAACGATCAATATGGCTGCAATGATACTCAAGATCAATGCAAATCTTGTTATAAAGCTGTGAGAGCTTCTCTTCTTCCTTTTGGGTTCCTGATAAATATAACTCATAATTGCTTACAGCATCTTTTTCTTCTTCATGATAATAATACTTGCGACCAGACTTATCACGGCTGCAGCTGTAAGGATGATAAACGGTACCGGATTATCTGCAAATCCCGTATCCCATGGCATGGGACAGTTCTGACCGAAGAAGCTCCCTATAAGGTCAGGTATTGTCAAACAGATCGTGGCTGCAGCCAGCACCTTCATTATGGAATTCAAATTATTATCGATTATCGAGCTGTACACATCAAGTGTGCCGTTGACGATATTGGCATATATCGTAGCCATCTCATGTGCCTGCTTGTACTCGATAACTACATCTTCAAGCAGATCCTCATCTTCATCGTAGAGCTTGACAGTCCTGCCTCTCATAAGCTTCTCAAGCACACCCTCGTTGGATTTGAGGGATGATGTGAAATAAATGAGTGATTTAGCCAGAGCAAGGAGCTTATACAGATCGTTATTGCTTATCGATTTGGCAAGTTCATTCTCGGCTACCTCAAGTGTCTTGTCGATGAACCTCAGCAATCTCAAATAGTCCTTAGCAACAGCGTAAAGGATCTGTATAGTAAATCTTGTTCTGAAAGGTATATAAAGATCTCTGATCCTGTTCTCGATAAACTGATCAAGAATGGGAGTCTTCCTCAGCGACACAGTTACAATATGCTTATCGGCAAGTATTATGCCGAGAGGTGCCGTCTCATATCTTGTGATATCATTCTCCCTCTTTGTATAAGGAGTATCGATAATGACAAGGACATGACCTGAATCATCATCGAAGTCGATACGCGGTCTCTCCTCTTCATCCAAAGGATATCTGAGGAATTCCTGCGGAATACCAAGCTCCTTCTCTACCCTCTCGATCTCTGCTTCAGTCGGGGAATACAGGTCTATCCACGAATCCAGAACGATCTCATCAGATTCCTTGACCCTGTATATAGAGCGGGTGCCGATCTGCTTATATTCTTCTGACACATAAATATTAAGCATTCATACCTCCCGCAAATTATATACCTTCAGAATCTTATCGATTTTATCATCTTTTGCAAGTGGTCTCAAGTGGGACGGCACCAAGTGATACCTTTTTAATTAATGCCTGTCGAACCGAAGCCGCCTCCTCTGTTCTCTCCTATACCGGCAACAGATTCGACGATCACAGGCTCGCAGTACTCAACCTTTGCAAACACCATCTGCGCAACACGGTCACCTTTGCGGATTATATATGTTCCGTGTTTGCATCCCTTGTCGTCCAACGTGAAAGGTGACTCCGGCGACGCGTCTTCGCGCAAGGATGCGTTATAGATAATGACGTTGACTTCATCTCTGTATCCGCAGTCGATCGTTCCGGGTGAATTCGGAACGCGGAGCGGTGTTTTGTACGATATTCCGCTTCTGGGTCTTATCTGAACTTCATAACCGTACGGGATAGCCATCTTAAGTCCGGTAGGAACAAGAACTGACTTGCCGGGCTCTACAGTAACGTCTTCCGCGGCATAGATATCCATTCCCGCATCGCCGTTATTGGCATACTTCGGAATTACCGCATCTTCTCTGCATTTCTCAATATAAAGACCTGTCTTATCTGACATTGCACACCTCATTACAGGAAAGTTTTGTTGACGATAACGTTGTATCCGAGATCGCATATCTTCGTTGCAGTCTCGTATGATATGTAATTCTTGGCCTTACCGTAAATTGCCGACGAACAGTCATAAGACCGCGGTACGATCCTCACTTTATCATCCATGTTACGGCCGCTCATCTCCCACTTGCTCTTATCGAAACACCTTTTGCACTTCACTTCATTGCCGCCGACAGCACAAAAATCAGACTGCATCCACAAGATATCACCCTCGGCCTGGAGAAAAATATTTGTACGGTAAGGACTGTTCTTAAGGATCTCCAGGAGCTCGCCTTCCGACAGTTCATAAGACAGCCCGACTGTATCACAATGCTTTGCCGCATATCCGTATGTCACCGTATTATAGACATTAGCGCCCGGTGATAATATATGATAAACACCGAGTTCTTCGAGATATTTGTCTCTTCCGTGGATCCTGCTGTCCATATAGTAAGCAAACCTGTCGCCCAAAGCCGCATAAAGCTCTTTTGCAACCGATAACATAAGTTCGTGAGTCCTGTCATGGTACAGATCTGGCATTATCAGGCACAGCTCGCGGTCAGCAGACAATATGAACTTGATGATCTTCTCCCTGACTGATTTGATTCCGAGCTCAAAGACGCTGAATGCATAAAGATCTGTTCCGGCTTCTATCATATTCAGATTATCCTTGATGCAAGGATATGTGTACATAGTCCTGATATTACCGCCCAACCATTCAGTATCTACACCTTCAGGAGGCACGAATTCAGCCATAAGAGCGCGTTCGTACTTATAATCTATCTCGCTTATCAACTGATCCGCAACGCCTCTCCTGAGCTCATTTATGAGGCTTACAGGGCACTTCACCGTATCCTCCCCGGTGAAATACACTTCCGTAACCCTGAAAGGCGTATCACCGAACTTCATAAGCTGGGCCCTGATCCTGTCCGCGGGCAACGGTGATCCCTCAAATCCTTCAGGCAGATCAACCTCATACTCTGCAAAAACATCACCGTTCATTCCGCCGTTAACTGAGGCATTGCATATAACCGAAGAACCGGTTACATCTACAGACAGTGTGATCTCAGTCTTGCGGATATCCTTGCTGTCTATAACGGTCTTATGTCCCATAAGATATACATCGGTACCGTTATCGATCTTGGCTATCATATCGGGATGAAGTCCCTTAACAGACAGCGCGCGGGGCATCTCATGTATCTTCCCGACCGGGAAAGAGAACACTTCCCTGTCGTGTCTTCTAAGCGACAGATAATCACCTTTATCAGGAAGCGGAAGCGAATGGTCATAACTGAACGTTACTGTTCCCTTCTTGCTGTCAGAACCGGACACTTTGCCCAGCTTAAGTCCGTACTTGCCCGGGTATTCACCGGACAGGAAATTCGATTGTTTTTTGCCTGTGAGGAACTGGGATGTGTAATCTCCGCCCCTGTTGAAATTCACAAGAAGACTGTTCCTGACTTCCTTGACGATATCTACGTCATATGTGCCGTTATAAACTGAATCGATAAGCCGTCTGTAAGCAGACACAGCCGACATTACATAATTCCTGTCACGCATACGGCCCTCGAGCTTGAGAGAGGCTGTTCCGCTGTCGATCAACTCACGGATATACGAAGTTACGTCTCTGTCCTTCGGCGACAGGAGATGGCCTTCTCTTACAGTCTCGCCGTTACAAAGAAGCGAGTACTCTTCCCTGCACGGCTGTGCGCACAAGCCCCTGTTGCCGCTCCTTGATCCGCTCTTATTCATCGCGGAGAAAAGGCACAGTCCCGAATAGCATACACAAACCGCACCGTGCGCAAAGACTTCAGTCTCGATCCCGTACCGCCTTGCAGTTCTGGTTCTTGACGCGATCTCCTGAATAGACAGCTCACGGGGCAGTACGATCCTCTTGACGCCTAATTCAGCTATATTCTTAAGATCTTCTTCAGAAAAAACATTCATCTGCGTACTGCAGTGAAGCTGTATAGAAGGATATCTTCTATGGAGCTCATTCATTAATCCAACATCTTGAATAAGGATACCGTCGCATCCGGCTTCATATGCCTGAACGGCTGTATCAATACATGATTCCATCTCTGAATCTCCGATCAGAGTATTGAGCGTAAGATATATTCGTGAGCCCCTTCGATGACAATAGGCGGCACCTTCACGGAAATCCTCTATCAGGAAATTATTGGCGTTGATTCTTGCATTGAATGCAGACAGGCCGCAATATACGGCGTCAGCACCGCAGTCAACGGCAGACTTAAGTATATCCGGATTACCTGCAGGAGCGAGCAGCTCAATCATTTATGTCCCCTTCGGCTCCAAGCGACAATTTCTCCATAGGAGTAGGCTCGGGTCTTGATTTCTCTTCGTTGAGGTAATCCTTCTGCTTGTAGTACATCAATTCGGTCCGCATATCGGATATCTCATCCTTGAGAGTCAGATACCTGTCACAACATTCGATCAATGACAGGATAGCTGTCTTGTTGGTAGCAATATAAGGATTATTCTCCTTCGTCTCCTTGTATATCTCGTCTGCCAGTTGAGCAACCTTGCGGATCCTTGATTCGCTGATCTCATCATTTGAACCTAAGAGGTATGTATTATCACCGATGTTGACTGATACTCTGCGGGACATCGGGTCGGGCTTATCTTCCTTATCAGCCTTCCTGGCTATCTTCTCATTCAAAGTCATCGGCTTGACAGGCTCAGTAACATCCTTAGCAAGGGAATCGCCCTTATAGCGTTGCTCATAGCTTACCATTACGGGAATCTCCCTGCCTTTGCGCTTCTTAAGATTATTATCGGAATACTTACCTAAGATACTGCTGTTAGACTTCTTCATAATGCCCTCACAAATAATATATCTTCAATGATTATACCACATATAGCTTCGCATAATCATTCGGTGATATCTCTTCCGCTCTGGTCAGCTCAGAATAACCGAGTTCCAGTAATAATCTCATGTCGATATCAGCGTTGTTCAGAACCTTCTTGCGCCTGTTGCTGAAGCATCTCTCTATGAAAGAAACGAGACCGTCACTCAGCACACCGTCACTGTCACGCCTTGTGAGTGTTATAACTGATGAAGTTGTCTTCGGCACCGGATAATAGTAATTGCCGGGCAGATCGAATTCAACCTTGATATCCCCGTAAAGGTTGCACAAGATTGCAAGCGGACCGTATTGCTTGGTCTTAGGCTTTGCACATATCCTGGCGATCGCTTCCTTCTCTACCATCAGCACCATCTTGCGCGATGCGGTAAGTTCCGTCAGGAGTTTCTTCATAATAGGTGTCATAAGATAATACGGTATGTTACTGACAGCAACATTATAGGACGCTGCATCATATGAGGGCGCCTTGAGCTTTGTATAGTCTTCGTCAATAACCCTGCAACCGTAAGTCATGCTGATATATTCAGCAAGTCTCTTATCTATCTCTACAGCAGTAAGATCCACCGGATGATCAACTATCAGAGAAGTAAGCGAACCGAGCCCGGGACCTATCTCCAAGACCTTATCGCCTTCAGTCAGACCGCACAATTCCACGATCCTTTCTGCGCTTGATTCATCACAAAGAAAATTCTGCCCGAATTTTTGCTCGGGCAGAAAACCAATCTCTTCAGTCAGTCTTATAACATCATTTCTGTTCATTACTTGAAGTAAGCCACGCCTGACTCGAATATCTTCTGGTGCTTATTGCCGCCGATGTTCTTTGTGAGATCTGCTTCATATCTCTCGGTATGACCCATCTTACCGAAGATTCTTCCGTCGGGCGACAGAATACCTTCGATGGCGCAGATAGAACCGTTGGGATTGAATGCCGTATCAGCCGTGAGTTCATCATTAATATCAACGTAGCAAGTGGCGATCTGGC
>DFIB01000129.1 GCA_002371375.1 Mageeibacillus sp. UBA3708
AATCAATCTGGTCTTCCTATTTAGGTCTGATGTGGTATAATGAGGACATGATTTCTACACAAACGAGGTGCTTTCGGATATGAAATTAGGTAACAAGATCAGGAAATACAGGCAGCTCCACGATATGTCCCAGAAAGAACTGGGAATGAAGGTCGGATTCTCTGCTGCTACAGCCGATTCGAGGATGAGAAAGTATGAGAGCGATGCTATGGCTCCTAAGGCGGATATCCGAGCAAAGATCGCTGAAGCCCTAAATATAGATCTTGAAGCAATCTCTGATGTGGAGATATCTTCCTTTGCAGACATAATGTATGTTCTTTTCGAATTGGAAGAGAAATATGGTCTTAAGATTGAAAAGAAAGATGGTAAGACATCCATAGTCTTCGACGATTCCGACAGGGATCTGGAAACGTTAATCAGCTTCCTGACAGCATGGAAAGACAAGAAGGATGCTTTATCGGACGATCCGAAAGATGTACACGATTATGAGATGTGGAAGTCTCACTTCGTAACCGATATTAATGATTACTATGCTAAAAAAGAGGAAGAGATAAGCAGTTTCTATAAGAAATCAGTATCTTCTTACAAGGGCTCTTATTCGAAGACGACTTCCGATGTCGTAAGACTCCTGAGGAAGATAGTAGAATCCGGGGTCTCCCTTTCTACAAGGACAAAGCATATATCTCAGGGAGTGCTTGCTAACGGATTCACATTCAAGGTTAATGAACTCCTGAATCCGACGACAGATGAAGCAAAGAAGTTGTTTGCACAATTCCTCGCTGAGTTTATGTATTGGGAGAAGCTCGGCGCAAAGACATACACCGACATGCAGATGCCGGACGGATCTTTCTCTATTACATATTATGTAGAGGTAAGTTCCTTCAGTGTGATCGTTAATCTCATTAATGACTTTATAAGGCATTATGAGAGCAGAGAAGGTCAGAGCGAATATTCACTCGATGCTTTTGAGGAAGGATTTGAATCCGACCTTAAGACATACTGCAACGACATAAAAGACGAAATCAAATTATTCTCCCACTGACCTCAAGTTCAAATCTTGGGAACATTTTGGGAACATAAAAAAGCGAAAGCCCCGTAGATTGGGGCTTTCCAAGGTTTATAGACTATTCGAGTTCTATCGTCGCCGGCGGCTTTCCCGTGCAGTCATAAAGCACTCGATTGATACCCTTGACTTCATTGACTATGCGCGAGGATACTCTGCCGATCAGACTCCAGGGCAGTTCTGCAAATTCGGCTGTCATAAAGTCCGTGGTTGTCACGGCGCGGATGACGCATGCATAGTCGTACGTTCTCTCGTCGCCCATGCAGCCGACTGAACGCATGTTGGTGAGGGCTGCGAAGAACTGATTTGCCACCTTATCGAATCCGGCTCTCGCCATTTCCTGGCGGAAGATGTAATCTGCATCCTGGACGATCCTTACCTTCTCGGCCGTAACTTCACCGACAATACGGATGGCGAGGCCCGGACCCGGGAACGGCTGTCTGAATACAAGGTTCTCAGGAATGCCGAGTTCCAGTCCTGCCTTTCGTACTTCGTCCTTGAACAGAAGTCGGAGAGGTTCGATTATCTCCTTGAAATCAACGTAGTCCGGAAGACCTCCGACGTTATGGTGAGACTTGATAACGGCACTCTTGCCAAGACCGGACTCGATGACGTCCGGATATATCGTGCCCTGTACAAGGAAATCAACTGCGCCGATCTTCTTGGCCTCCTCCTCGAAGACTCTGATGAATTCCTCTCCGATGATCTTGCGCTTCGCCTCCGGCTCATCAACGCCAGCCAGCTTGTCGTAGAATCGTTGCTGTGCATTTACTCTGATGAAATTAAGATCGTAAGGACCTTCCGGGCCGAATACTGCTTCGACTTCATCACCTTCATTCTTACGGAGAAGCCCGTGATCGACGAATACGCAGGTAAGCTGCTTGCCGACTGCTTTCGACAGGAGGACTGCGGCTACGGAAGAATCAACGCCGCCTGACAGAGCGCAGAGAACTCGGCCGGAACCGACCCTTGCACGTATATCTCTTATGGATGTCTCAACGAAAGAATCCATCTTCCAGTCACACTTGCATCCGCAGGCGCGCTTGAGGAAATTCTCCAGCACTTTCATACCTTCAACAGTGTGTGATACTTCAGGATGGAACTGAACGCAGTAGAGTTTTTTGTCTTCGTTCTGTGCTGCAGCCACGGGACATACAGACGTCTTTGCTGTAATGGTGAATCCGGGTGCTGCTTCAGCGATATACACGGTGTGGCTCATCCAACAGACTGTCTTGTCCGATACACCCTTGAACAAAGTCGTACTGTTATCAACGTCCACGTCAGTATGGCCGTATTCTCTTACTTCTGCTTTCTTGACGGTTCCTCCGAGGAGATAATTCATGAGCTGTGCACCATAGCATATGCCGAGTACGGGGATGCCCAGTTCAAAAAGAGCGGGATCGCACTTGGGACTGTCCTCATCATAAACAGATGCAGGACCTCCGGTGAGGATGATACCGGTCGGGTTCATCTCTCTTATCTTATCGATAGGCGTATCTGAAGATATTACTTCACTGTACACCGACAGTTCCCTGACGCGTCTGGCGATCAGCTGGTTATACTGACCTCCGAAATCCATTACCAGAATGCTCTCACTCATTGACATTACCCTCCAAAAACAATCAGCACCATTCCGTGAATGATGCTGACATAACTGATTATCTGTAGATTATCTCTTCCCTTGCAGGACCTGTTGATACGATTGAGATATGAACTCCGAGCTCCTTCTCAACGAACAGGACATAGTCCTGCGCCTCCTTGGGGAGCTTGTCGAAATCCGTGATTCCTCTGATATCGCACTTCCATCCGGGGAGCTTCGTAAGCACAGGCTTAGCTCTGTCGATCTTTGTGGGATTAGGGAAATCTTTGGTAATCTCACCGTCGACATCATATGCTACACAGACGGGGATCTCATCGAGATAACCGAGGCAGTCCATAACCGTAAATGCTACTTCAGTGGCACCCTGAACACGGCAGCCGTATCTGGAAGCAACGGCATCGAACCACCCTACTCTTCTGGGTCTTCCCGTTGTGGCACCGTATTCTCCCTTGTCGCCGCCCCTCTTACGGAGCTCTTCTGCTTCAACAGGATCTAATATCTCGCTTACGAAAGCACCTGCACCTACTGCAGAAGAATATGCTTTGACGACCGTTACTATATCCTTGATCTCATAAGGCGGGATACCTGCACCGACTGCACCGAATCCTGCAAGAGTCGAAGAAGATGTTACCATGGGATAGATTCCCATATCCGGATCCTTCATGGAACCGAGCTGTCCTTCGAGAAGTATCTTCTTACCTTCCTTTATCGCATCGTAGAGATAACTCTGAGTGTCTTTTACAAAAGGCGCGATGATATTCTTATATTCCATCAGTGTTCCGTAAATCTCTTCCGGATTAATCGGATCCTTCTTATAGAGATTCACGATAAGCGTATTCTTGATCTCCAGGACTCTTGCAATTTTCTCCTTAAGAACATCTTCGTCTTCAAAAAGTTCGCATACCTGAAATCCTATCTTCGCATACTTATCGGAGTAGAAGGGAGCAATTCCTGACTTCGTCGATCCGAATGCTTTGCCGCCGAGTCTCTCCTCCTCAAGCTGATCAAAGAGAACATGATACGGCATTACCATCTGTGCCCTGTCAGACACCAGAACATTGGGAGTGATCCCCTTGCTCTTAAGGTCGTTATACTCCTCTATGAACTTCGGAATATTAAGTGCAACTCCGTTGCCTATGATGTTGACGATGTTCTTATGGAAAGCTCCGGAAGGCATCAGGTGAAGGGCAAATCTTCCATATTCGTTGATTATCGTATGACCTGCATTTGCACCGCCCTGAAATCTGATGACTATATCGGAATCGTTCGCCAGAAGGTCAGTTATCTTACCCTTACCTTCATCTCCCCAGTTCGCGCCGACTATTGCTCTGACCATAATATGCCTCCGGAATCGTAAAATTAACGGATGAATTATAGCATCTTATTAATAAGAATAAAATATTGATTTTAGTCTATTTGGGAACACATATAACAAGTCTTCTGTAGCCCTTACCCCGTTCCGTTGCACATGTGACGAGCGTAAGCTGCTCATCAGCCGAGGCATCTGCCACTATATTCTCGAGCAGCTGGTTAGGAGATACAAACTTAACTTCTCTGACCTTATACCGGAGTTCACGGCCTGAAGAAGTGACAAATACCACTGTATCTCCCTTCTTTACCTCCTTGAGCCTGTAGAACATCGTAGATGTGTGCTGATTCCTGTGACCGAGTATAGTGGAATTGCCGGCCTCGCCGGGCATTGCAGATTGTTCGTAGTGACCCAGTCCGTATCTCAGGGCAACCCTCGACGCCACACTCCAGCAGGGCAGATTAAGATTTATCTTATCTATCTTAAGTACGCCTATGCAAGTCAACTCGATGTTCTTGGGAAGCTTATTCTCCATCTCCTCGACTTCGTTATATAATTCTGTTAATTCCTCCTCATCACCCAGATAGTCGTAGCTCTCCCCTGCCACTTCATTTCCGTCTCTGGGCACGATTATAGTCATTGGGGTCGACTCGACCGAAGGATCGGTATTGGTGGCATTCTGCCTTATCTGATCCTCAATGCTTGCCAGTGCATCATTTGTGATCTTCATTCTGTTAGCACTTCTTATGGGATCTATCAGAAGCAGTATTACGCCCGTGACAAAAAAAGCGGCAGCGATAATGATCAGTATTACCGTCGATACGCGCGTCTTCTGTTTTTTGTTATTTCTTTTGTCAATATCGTTGTATTCCATAAAAATCACCGCGAAAATATATATAAATTATAAACTCTTTTTGTGCTATTATGTATCTACTTTTTATCTTTAAGAGGTGTTTTGAGTATGAATTCCGACCTGTGGAACAAGGCTTTGAAGATCCTGTCTCTTGACGGCAGGATCGATCCTGTAGTATATGAGACTATACTGTCCAAAGTCAATCAGGTTCATTTCGAAGATAATATCCTCGTTCTTGCGGCAAGGGATGCTTTCTCACTCAACATACTCAAGGGCAACGAGATCAGCTCAATCGTAAGTGAAGCTGTTAATCTGATCAATAACTACCCTGTATCCGTCAAGTTTATCAAAGCCGGAGACGAGAATTCTCTGAGAACATCTGTTATAGCCGAGAAGAAAGTAATATCAAAGAACAATACCAACAACTCTTCCCTGCTTACCGATGAATATACTTTCGAGAATTTTATAGTAGGCGATTGTAACAGATTTGCGCATGCATCAGCGGTTTCCGTTGCCAATAATCCGGGTTCAAGACAGCGTAATCCCTTCTATCTGTGGGGTAATTCGGGGCTTGGCAAAACACATCTCATGAAGGCAATAGGATATGCCATCCAGCAGAATTTTGACGACAAGATTGTTCTCTATACTACTTGTGAGGAGTTCACAAGTGCTTTTGTACAATGCAGAATGAGTAATGATTATGACTCTTTCCGCAACAAATACCGTTCAGTTGATGTATTGATGATCGATGACATCCAGTTTCTTATCGGTAAGAAGGAGACGATCAATGAGTTCTTCAACACGTTTGAATCACTTGTTAATTCAGGCAAGCAGATAATAATCTCAAGCGATAAAGCACCTAATAACCTGATAGACTTCGACGCACGTCTTACTTCAAGGTTCCAGAACGGCATCCTTATGGATATCCAGCCGCCGGATTTTGAGACACGCAAGGCTATATTTCTCAGCAAAGTCAGAAATGATGGACTGACTATCGGTGAAGATATCGTTGATTATGTCTGTGAGAACATCACTACAAACATCAGAGAGCTTAACGGGGCTTATAATACCATATCTTCCTATATATCGCTGTCCAACGGTATCATTGATATAGAGACGGTCAAAAACCTTCTGTCTTCTATTATCTCACCTAACAAGAAGAAATATGTAACACCTGAGATGATCATGAATTCAGTATCAAGATATTATGATATATCTGTGGAGAATATGCAGTCCACAAAGCGTAATGCGGATGTTGCCATTGCAAGAAGCATTGCCATGTACCTCATGAGAGATATCCTGGATCTTACCCTGGATAAGATAGGCAAGTATTTCGGTAATCGCAAGCATACGACCGTAATCAACAGCATCAATAACGTGGAAGAGAATCCAGACCTCAAGAAGGAAGCCGAAGAGATCAAGAAGAGGATCAATGAATAATGAACAATTTTTGTTCATTAGTTGATAACTTGTTGTCGGTAAATTGTTCATAAAAAACAGCTGTTCACAATTTATGAGTTTTGAATAACATTTTTTTGAGTTATAAACATACTTTTAACACTGTTAAATAGTTGTATTTATTGGATTTACGTGAGTTTTGAATATTTTCTACATCTATAACAGTACGAATACAAAATAGCTTATATATATGAAAATTGCACAAATTCCGCCACTATTCTTATTTATTTTAATAACATAAAGTAGTATAATCTTTAAGGAAATTTGTTCACTTCATATCGAAAGGAAATAAACCAATGAAATTCTTCTGCAAAAAGACTGATCTCAGTGAAGCTATATCTGTAGTAATGAAAGCAATCAACCGTAACTCGACAGTTAAGATCCTCGACGGAATACTTATCGAGACCGGTGATAATAAGATAAAGCTCACAGGTTATGATCTTGAGACAGGTATTGAAGCGGAAGTAATTGCCGATATATTTGAAGAAGGATCTGTAGTTGTTGAATCCAAGATATTTAACGATATCATCAGGAAGCTGCCTGAAGAGAATATTGACATTAAGGTCGATGACAAGTTCCAGCTTGCAATAACCAGCGGATCAGTAAATTTCAACATCAAGGGACTTGACGGAGAGCCTTATCCAAAGATTCCTTCAATCGAGACAGATAATAAGATAGTCATCGGACAGAAGATTCTCAAGAATATGATCAATCACACGAGCTTTGCCGTATCTAATGATGCTACAAGAGCAAAGCTTACAGGACTTAATATAATAAGTGA
Organism: Mageeibacillus sp. UBA3708; assembly: GCA_002371375.1. GTDB lineage: Bacteria > Bacillota > Clostridia > Saccharofermentanales > Saccharofermentanaceae > Saccharofermentans. The sequence continues at coordinate 7,065 of DFIB01000129.1, forward strand.
CGGCAAGACTTTGACTCTTGTTGCAATTGATGGATTCAGAATGGCTCTTAACCGTGAGGATGTCGGAGAGGACTTCCCTACCATGAATTACATCATTCCCGGCAAGTCCATGAATGAGCTGTCCAAGATCCTTAATGATGATGATACGGAAGTAGTTGTTTATCATTCAAGCAACCAGATCCTCTTTGATATCGGTGATGTAAGACTCATCTCCAGGCTTATTCAGGGTGATTTTGTTAATTTCGAATCGATAATCGTTAAGAATCCGAAGACGGTAATGAACATAGAGCGTAAGAAGCTCATGGATTCAATCGACCGCGCTGCACTGCTTATTATGACTGATGAGAGAAGATGCCCTGTAAGTCTGTCAATGCCTGATGATTCCACACTTGTTGTATCTGCCAATACTGAGACTGGTGATCATAAGGAGAGTATTGATATTAAGGTTACAGGTGATCTTATCGATATTGACTTCAATTCCAAGTATTTTATTGATGCACTGAAGAATATTGAGGATGACGAGATCAAGATCGAGTTCAATGGTTCTCAGGGACCTTGCATCATTAAGCCTTCAGAAGGAGAGAAGTACATCTACCTCATACTTCCTATCAGAAGGTAAGCAATGCGGATCAACAGGATAAGACTGGATAATTTCAGAAATTACGGAAGGCTCGATATTGACGTCGGGCCTTCTGTTAATATTGTATACGGCAGCAACGGCGAGGGTAAGACTAATCTTATAGAATCTGTCTACGTTGCTTCATGTGTAACATCACATAAGACGGCAAAGGACCGTAATCTGATCAAGATGGGCACACAAGGCTTTGATATTACCCTTAACATGACTGACGATGACGGTACAGAGATAGAACTGCGCAATGTAACAGAGTTGCACGGAGAGAATACAAAACGCTCTTTATTCTGCAATAACGCCCAGATAAGCAGGATCTCAGACTATATCGGTATATGTAACACTGTTATATTTGCCCCTGAGGATCTGAATATCATAAAAGGGGCACCTGCCGAGAGGAGGAAGTTCCTTAATCTCATGATATCCAAGGTCTCCCCTTCCTACTTCAACATCCTTGGTCAGACCAACCGTCTTATAAATCAGAAGAATGAGACTCTCAAGAGCATTGACGGAAATATGGCAGATGCGGATTCCATGCTTGATTATTGGGATTTTGCACTTGCTGACATGTCTGCAGAGCTGATAATACACAGATACCGCTTTGTCAGCATTCTTGATGACGTGGCATCAGGTTATCACAGTGCTATTTCGGGTGGCAAAGAATTGCTTAAGATCAGGTATATTACGATATCAGGCTGTATTGAGCTCTTAGAGACGTTCATTAATGAACACTGTCTACTTGACACATATAAGTCACGGGGGCTAAATAGGGACAATTTTGAGGCTTTGAAGGGTATATTGTCATCTCATATATTGTCCAGGTTCAGATCAACGCGTAAATATGACATTGATAAACGCATTTCTTCCGTCGGAATCAAGAAAGATGATATCGATATCCTCCTTAACGATAATCAGACCAGGATATACTCTTCACAGGGCCAGCAAAGGTCTGCCGCGCTATCACTTAAGCTGTCTGAACTTGAGATAATAAGACGTTTTGTATGTTCCACGCCAATACTCCTTCTTGATGATGTCTTCTCCGAGCTTGATATTGACCGGAGGATGAGCCTTATCGCAGCTATTAAAGGCACTCAGCTGTTCATTACCTGCACTGACAAGGACTACATAGAGAAAGAGATGAGATCCTTAATAGAAGACCCTTCTGACGTTCGTTATTTTCACATAAAATCCGGCTCTATCGCCTAATAATTATAATAATTATAATATTTTATTATGTTATAATTACTCATAGTATAGTAAATATTAGTCGGAGAGAGACGGATGTATATTCATTTAAGCACAGATACTGCTGTTCTTAAGCGTTCAATACTTGCGGTCATCAATCTTGAAGAAGTGTCTCCGCAGAACAGGATGGTAACGGATTATATTAATTCCGAGGATGACCGGGGCCGTCTGCAGTATACTTCTGAGGAGGTTCCGAAGTCTGTTATCGTTACAGATGAAGGTACATATGTGTCCTCCCTTTCCGTTAATGTACTGCAAAGGCGCCTGTCCGGCGAAGTATTTGATTGATTTAACATTGTTAAATTGACTAATATATAAAATAATTTTGATATTTGAGGTGTAAAAATGGCTGACAAAGACAATGAGAACAAGATCAATGCCACGGGTGAGGTTGATCTTTACTTCCAGTCCGTAGAGGAATCAGATCCTGATGAGCTCAGGAATCTTGCTGAGAATCCAAGAGCCCTCACAGAGGATTTTGGTGAAGAGAAGATGGCTGATGTACTGGCTGCTTCTGAAGGTCAGGATGAATTCGATACAAACAATAACAGCGCATATGGCGAAGAGGATATTCAGGTTCTAGAGGGACTTGAGGCTGTCCGTAAGAGACCTGGTATGTACATCGGCGATACTACCTTGAGAGGTCTCCACCACCTTGTCTATGAGATCGTTGCAAATTCAGTTGATGAAGCTCTGGCAGGCAGATGTGATCTCATCACTGTCACTCTTGAGAAAGACGGTTCTGTTACAGTAGTTGATAACGGTTCTGGTATCCCTGTAGGAATCCACCCCAAGCAGGGTATCCCTACTGTTGAGGTTGTTCATACAGTGCTTCATGCAGGCGGTAAATTCGGCGGAGGTGCTTACAGTATCTCAGGCGGTCTTCACGGTGTAGGTGCATCTGTTGTTAATGCTCTTGCTGACCACATGAAGGTACAGGTTAAGCGAGAGGGCAAGATCTATGAGATCGAGTTCGAGAAGGGCGTTACGACAGTTCCTCTCCATGTTATCGGAGAATGCGATGAGAATGATACGGGAACTACGACTAACTTCATTCCTGATGGTACGATCTTCCCCGAGACAAGATTTGATTTTGACTCTATGATCACAAGATACCGTGAGATGGCTTTCCTTAATAAAGAAGTAACGATTGATCTGTGTGATGACAGAGGACCGGAGCCTCTGAAGAAGCATCTCCACTATGACGGAGGAATCATATCATTTGTCGAGTATTTGAATAAAGGACGCGAAGTTATCAATACTCCGCCGATCTATTTTGCGACTAAATCAGGAGATTGCTTTGTAGAGATAGCTCTTCAGTATAATGACTCATATCAGGAGAGAGTTTATACTTATGCCAATAATATTGCTACACCTGAGGGCGGTACGCATCTTATCGGATTCAGAACCGCAATGACCCGTGTTATCAATGACTATGCGAAAAAGTATAAGTATCTCAAAGACAACGATGCAAAGCTTCAGGGTGAGGACACACGTGAGGGATTATCCGCAATTATCTCTGTAAAGCTCCCTGATCCTCAGTTCGAAGGACAGACGAAGAGTAAGCTCGGTAATGCAGAAATCAGACCAATGGTTGATAAGGTAGTGAGTGACAAGCTCTCCACATATCTTGAGGAGAATCCTGATATTTCCAAGATGATCCTCGATAAGTGTCTGTCCGCTTCAAGGGCTCGCGATGCAGCCAAGAAAGCACGTGAAATGACACGCCGTAAGACGGTATTCGAGAGTAATTCATTACCGGGTAAATTGGCTGATTGTCAGTCAAACGAAGCAGAATTCTGCGAGATATTTATCGTAGAGGGTGACTCAGCAGGCGGATCCGCTAAGCAGGGAAGAGAGCGTAAATATCAGGCTATCCTCCCTCTCTGGGGTAAGATGCTGAACGTCGAGAAGTCCAGAATAGATAAGGTATATTCCAATGAGAAACTTCAGCCTGTTGTTATGGCTCTCGGTGCAGGTATCGGTGATGAATTTGATGTGACAAAGCTCCGTTATCACAAGTGCATCATTATGGCCGATGCTGATGTCGATGGTTCGCATATCCGCACGCTCCTTCTGACGTTCTTCTTCAGATATATGAAGCCTCTTGTTGAAGGCGGATATGTATATATTGCTTGCCCGCCTCTTTACAAGGTTTATAAGGGAGAGGAAGCGTATTATGCTTACGACGATGCAGAAGTAGAGAACATTAAGCGTGAACATAATTGGGATAATCCTCTTATTCAGCGATTCAAGGGTCTTGGTGAGATGAGCTCTGAACAGCTCTGGGATACTACTATGAATCCGGCTACACGTAAACTTCTCAAGGTATCACTTGCTGATGCACAGGCAGCTGACGAGACGTTTACGCTTCTCATGGGTGACCAGGTCGAACCTCGTAAACTGTTTATTCAGGAGAATGCTAAGTTGGCCAATATTGATTCGTAATTCCATATTTTTCTTATTGAATTTTGAGAGGAATGTTCCACGTGGAACATTCCTTCTTTTTATTTGTGAGGTATTTTAACCGGAATTGGGTATTTGATGTTTATATTACTCCAAAAATACATTCGTTTTTAGATTACATGAGATAATTCTGTGTAAAAATTCAATTGTTCCTATTATTTGTATAAACAACTTCAGTTACAGAAAATCTGATCCTATTATATGCGATAAGTACCTCAGTATACTTGTATCTCACGTAATTGTTCCACGTGGAACAATTACAAATGGTAATCTGTAATTATAATGAAATATGTGTTTATCATTATAAGTAATATAATGTATATATATTATTTAAGGAGAATTGTATGAGTAAAGTAATTGCAATTGCAAACCAGAAGGGTGGAGTCGGCAAGACTACGACTGCTATTAATCTTGCTGCTTTTATAGGTAAAAAACGTAAGAAAGTGCTTGTTGTCGATCTTGACCCGCAGGGTAACGCGACAAGTGGTCTTGGTATTGATAAGGGTGAGTTGGAGAATACTATATATGATGTTCTCAAAAACGGAGTTGATGCGTCAGAGTCAATACTTGAGACTTCTGCAACAAATGTAGATATCATTCCTACTAACATCAATCTTGCCGGAGCTGAGATCGAACTCGTTAATGAGATGTCCCGTGAGAAAATTCTGAAGGATGCTTTGACCGGAGTTATTGATGATTATGATTTTATTATCATTGACTGTCCTCCTTCGCTTGGTCTCCTAACCATTAATGCTCTTACTGCGACAGACGAGATAATAGTTCCTATTCAGGGTGAGTATTATGCACTTGAAGGACTCACGCAACTGATCGAGACGATCAACATTGTAAAGAAGAAACTCAATCCTAACATCAATATCTGCGGTGTAGTTCTTACCATGTTCAATATGAGGACACAGCTTTCACGCCAGGTGAAAGAAGATGTTGAGGACTACTTCGGTAAGAAGGTATTCAAGACTGTCGTACCACGTAATGTAAGACTTGCAGAAGCTCCCAGCTACGGGCTTGCAATTATTGATTACGATCATAATTCCAAGGGATCCAAAGCATATGAAGCACTCGCAGGTGAAGTATTAAGAAGACTTAAATAATACATAGACGAGTATCTATATAAAGGAGGAAGGATATGGCTGTTACAAGAAAAACTACTCCCAAAAGGTCTGTTGGGAGACCGCGTTCAACACCCACTGCTGCAACAAAGAAAGTAACAAAAAACAAAGGACTCGGCAAGGGTATAAGTGCATTGCTCTCGACTGAAGGAATTCCCGAGAATACGTCCGATTCTGTTGTTGAACTTAAGATAAATGATGTCTCTCCGAATACCGAGCAGCCGCGTAAGGATTTCGATGAGGAGAAGCTGAATGAACTCGCTGCATCCATTAAGGAGAATGGTGTGATACAGCCTATAATCGTTCAGCGCAGAGAAAACGGATATCGTATCGTAGCAGGGGAGAGAAGGTGGCGTGCTTCGCGTCTTGCAGGCCTCAAAGTTATCCCTGCAATCGTAAGGGATTTGACTGATCAGGAGACGATGGAGCAGGCACTCATCGAGAACCTTCAAAGAGAGGATCTGAACCCTGTTGAAGAGGCTCTCGCGATGCAGGCTCTCATCAAGACACATAAGCTTACTCAGGAGCAGTTGGCTAAGAAATTAGGAAAGCCCAGAGCTACTATTGCCAATACATTAAGATTGATGAACATCAATGAATCATTGCTTGATTTCATCAGAAGCGGAGAACTTACGGCAGGTCATGCCAAGGCCATTCTCTCACTCAAGGATGATGAAGATCAGAGACGCGTAGCTGATGTTATCATGACAAAAGATATGAGCGTGAGGCAGGCTGAAGACTACGTTAAGAAGTACGTCTGGGCGAAGGAGAACAATGCCGAGCCCAAGGAGAAGAGAGAGATCGATCCTCAGGTCAGATTAAGCATCAAAGAAGTGGAGACAAAACTCAAGAAGTGCCTGGGTTCACGCGTCAAGATCAAGGTCACGGATCAGGATTCTGGTAAGGGCAAGATAGTCATCGATTACAAGGATAACGAAGATCTTGACCGTATCATCGGTCTGATCAGCTGAGCTCTCTTATCTGATAAGATCTCGCTTCCGTATCGAACAGCAAAGCATAGCTCTTGTCGTCTGATACAGTGATATTGTAGAGTACGTGCCCCTCATCACAAGTGAGGGGCATTTTACGGTCTGAAATCTTATTCAGCCGGCCATTGGAGAACTCATAGATTGAATTGCCGTCAATATCTTCCGATATCTTCTCGGGGTACATTGTGTAGAAGTACTGTCTGTCACACATTTTGACTGAGTTGAAGAGGTCATTCATGCCGTATATCAGTGTGCCGTTACGGTAGTCTCCTATGCACCTCGTGGAGCTGAAATTCTCATAGTAGAAACAGCCGTCATCAAGTATCTTAAATGACGATACCATCTGCATCATCTCGTTATTGATATCGGCCGTGTCAGAGGTGTCTTTGAGCGAATCGGTAATGATGCCTGTGATGTTGAATTCGGCAGTCTTGGAATATGTCAGATCGTACTCATCGATATATGCTGAGACAGCTGACTCATTCCCGCAGTGAATGCGCAGAAGATACACTTTGTCATTTGTGGAATATACGGCCCGCAGCGTATCTCCGGATATGTCTTTGGACAGTTCAAAATTCATGATCTCACGTATGTCTCCTGTTGCGGGATCGAACTCTTTTACACGGTCGTAGAGTACATCCTGCTGATCATGTTCCACGATGATTATCTTATCGCCTGTGGCGGCCATATAGACGTATGGAAAGCCGTTGTCAGTGATCTTATATTCTTTCGTGCTGCAAGCGCTCAGATCAAATTCCAGAAGCCATAGAGGATCAGGCTTATTATCTATAATATCCCCGGTCTCAACAAGCGTGTAGATCCTGCCGTTAAGATACGTTCTCGCGTAGTAAGCTTCATACCCCGGATTATCTATTGTTCCGATGACGGTATCCTTATTAGTACCGGTATCGAGAAGGTGGTAGCTGCATATTGTCTTATCATCATTTGTCTGACTGTAGAAAAGCCTGTTCCCGGGCACTGCAATTACATCGCCTACAGAGTTGATCTCAGCGATATCTTTACCGTCATTTGACATGATCCGTATCATGGAGTCCGGATCAGTTGTGTCTGACCTGTCGGCAGTGTCAGTATCAGCCGTCTGTGAGTCGTGTGCACTGCATCCCGTTATAGCCGGCATAGTGAGCATTAAGCAGAGTATAGTTATCATGGCTGTCATTCTTCTATTCATCTTGAGAACCTCCCCCGATTCCATTTGTTATAAGTACAACCAGAGTCTCGAAAATGTTGCAAAATCTGTCCATTTATATTTTATTGTTGAAAAATAACGGCTTATACAGTAAAATAACGTGGTTATCGCTGACACGGAGCTGTATCGAAGTGGTCANNAGCGGCAGCGAGCGAAAGATTTCGGGCACCGCAACAAGGACATAAGGGGGCGGCCCCGTTTTCAATTCCGGTGACTGGTCCCCTCCGGGGATCCACAATATCATACATGCAGCGGTATCGAAGTGGTCATAACGGGGCGGTCTCGAAAACCGTTGGCCCTCACGGGCACGTGGGTTCGAATCCCACCGGCTCCGCCACATAGAGACAGAAGACCCACAAACACAGCGTTTGTGGGTCTTTCATTTTGCAGATATAAGGCGTCATCCTATAAGCTTTGAAGTATTGGGGCACATTTACTGAATAAATCCTTCTAGTTCGAACCTGCCCGGTTTGAACTGAAGTTCCGGTTGTGGGAGAGTAAGTCCATTTATAAGCATGATTGATGACGCAGCCTTTGCAGAATATGCCGGGTGGCTGTAGACATTAGCTGTAGTTGAGAAGTCGCTATGTTAACGTCAGGATATATCATACAAATATGATATACATGATATAAGACAGATCAAAAGCTTTGTTAGCGGAGGTAGAGAATGCCTGACGAGAAAACCGGAAAGAAAGATGAACTTTCGATAAGATCAAGTGCAGCAGAGTATCTTACATATATTGCATCTACAGGGACCGATGGAGAAGGTGCGGGGATTGAGATGCGCTATGAGGATGAGAACATATGGCTTACTCAGAAGCTCATGGCACAGCTTTACGATGTCGAGCCGAATACGATTAATTATCATATAAAAAAGATCTTTGCAGACAGTGAATTGCAGGAAGATTCAGTTATTCGAAAATTTCGAATAACTGCCCAAGACGGCAAATCATACAACGCGAATCATTATTCTCTTGAGATGATCATCGCAGTCGGGTTCAAGGTCAATTCCGAACGCGCCGTACAGTTCCGCAAATGGATCAATCAGATCGCCAAGGACTATACGATCAAAGGGTGGGTAATGGACTCTGAGAGGATTAAGCGTG
>DFIB01000162.1 GCA_002371375.1 Mageeibacillus sp. UBA3708
GATGCAGGCAACATCTACGGAAGACTTACAAATTCCACACAGGACGTACTGGAGAAGAGAGTTGCAGCTCTCGAAGGCGGTGTAGCCGCTCTTGCGGTAGCTTCAGGTGCAGCTGCCATCACATATGCGATCGAAGCACTTGCAACAGCAGGTGATAACATCGTTGCACAGAAGACGATATACGGAGGTTCATATAACCTTCTTGCACATACTCTCAAGCTTTACGGTGTGGATACAACATTTGTTGACATTCACAACCTCGCTGAGGTTGAGGCGGCTATCAAGTCCAACACAAAGGCTGTATTCCTTGAGACGCTCGGCAACCCCAACAGTGATATCCCCGATATCGACAAGGTGGCAGAGATCGCTCATAAGCACGGTATACCGGTAGTTATAGATAATACTTTCGGAACGCCCTATCTCATCAGACCTATCGAGCACGGTGCAGATATCGTAGTGCACTCTGCTACGAAGTTTCTCGGCGGTCACGGCACGACTCTCGGCGGAATCATCGTTGATTCCGGCAAGTTCGACTGGAAGGCTTCCGGCAAGTATCCCCAGATCGCAGATGCTAATCCCAGCTATCACGGTATCTCATTTGCAGACGTAGTAGGACCTGCTGCATATGTAACATATATCAGAGCGATCCTTCTGAGAGATACGGGCGCTGCCATCTCACCTTTCAATGCTTTCCTGCTTCTTCAGGGTATCGAGACATTGTCTCTGAGACTTGAGCGTCATGTTGAGAACACATTGAAAGTTATCGACTTCCTCAAGAATCATCCTCTTGTTGCAAAGGTCAATCACCCTTCTCTTGAAGATCACCCTCAGCATGAACTGTACAACAAGTACTTCAAGAACGGCGGCGGTTCGATCTTCACATTCGATATCAAGGGCGGGCAGGAAGAGGCTCACAGATTTATTGATAATCTGGAGATCTTCTCACTCCTTGCCAATGTTGCTGATGTTAAGTCACTTGTCATTCATCCTGCAACGACAACACACTCGCAGCTGTCCGAAGAGGAACTGTCTGATATCGGAATCTTCCAGAGCACGATCAGACTGTCCATCGGTACTGAGCACATCGACGACATCATTGCGGATCTGAAGAAGGGCTTCGACGCAATCTGATCACAGCATAGCTTAGCATAATAATACTCCGCGGATCCCCTGAAGTGATACACAGTGCTTCAGGGGATTCTTACAGATTATTCACGGCAGGAAGGTCAAGCTTTACGGGAAGAAAGAAATTTAAAACGGCCGCCTCTTATGTGAGGCAGCCGCCTTTGTTACGGTGTTAAGATAACTCGGATTATTTAACAAGGACGATCTTGCCGCCGATAACGGGAAGATCAAAGTTCATCTTCTGAGCTGCGTTGATGATACCGACGATTCTCAGTACGAGCATACCGATATTGATTATCCAAGCCAGAATGGTAATGATGAAACCAACATGGATAAGAGCAAAGATCAATCCGAGAATGAACATTATGAGACCGAGACCGAATGAGACAATATCGATAAGGATTCCGTTGTTAACGTGGTTCTTAACGAAAGGGGTCTCACACTCAGGCTTGCAGAGCAAACCGATAAGCCACAGCAAGGGAATATAAGCAAGTACACCGTAAAGAACGGAATTGTCACTTGATCCCTGAGCAGGTGCCGGATTGGGATTGTACATCTGATTGTCGTACTGCGGCTGTCCACCATAATTACTATTATTCTCCATAATAACGCCTCCAAATATTAATTTGTAAGACTATAATAACAGAATATAATAAATATGGCACAAAAAATTGCTTAGAGGAGCCAAAATGAGAGTTACACGTTACCGCCGGGAAGATGATGTCACATACAGCCTTGGGGCTACAGTTACAATCGAATTCCTGAATATTGCCCCCGGATGCCTGAAGCATGTTTTTTTTCATCCTGATTTCAGGAGTGATGCAAAGGGGGAGATAGAGGACAAGTGCCGCAGGAGCGGTATAGAGATAACAACGGATGTTAAGCCTTTCAATATTCTGTCACAGAAGGAGAACTGCTTCGTAATAGGAGTTATTGCAAAGAGGAAAGATATCATAAAAGCAGGTGATCACGTAGTTCTGGTCAACCCGTCCAACTGTGGCAATCTCGGCACGATAATAAGGAGCTGTGCCGGCTTTGGAATAAATGACATAGCGATAATCACGCCTGCGGCCGATCACTTTGATCCGAAGACAGTGAGAGCTTCGATGGGGGCGCTTGCGAGAGTGAGGATAGAGGTGTTTGACTCTTTCGGGATGTATGAGGAGAGATTTACGGAGAATAATCTCTATCCGTTCATGCTGGATGGCAGCACGCTCCTGCAGAATACGGAGATAAGGGCTCCTTTCAGCCTGATAATGGGGAATGAGGCGACAGGACTCCCGGATGAATTCAGCGGGGTGGGACAGCCTGTCAGGATCGAACATACGGGGGCGATCGACAGCCTGAATCTGCCGATCGCGACAAGTATCGGCCTGTATGAAGCGACAAAGTCGCGTTTTGGGCAAAAATAACTATTGATAATCAAAATTAATCGTGATAGACTTATCGGGTTAATTCAGACTATCATTAATACGGAGGAGATAAAAATGCCTAACATTAAGTCAGCTATCAAGCGTGTAAGCGTAACTGAGAAGAAGACAGCTGCCAACAAGATGAAGAAGAGCGAGATCCGCACTTCTGTCAAGAAGGCTAAGGCTTCCGTTGCTGCAGGTGAGGCAACTCCCGATACATTGAAGAATGTTCAGAAGACATTGGATCAGGCAGCAGCAAAGGGCCACATCAGCAAGCAGGCTGCTTCCAGAACAAAGTCAAGGATTGCCAAGGCAGCTAACGCAGCTAAGTAATCAGTTTTGACAAATGACAGATTGAGAGACTTCCGCTATGGAGGTCTCTTTATATTTGGAGAGGCTCTTTTTTGTTGATATTGCGGGGCCTGATATGAGATAATAGAATTTGCAGATCCGGAGGATGTGATAGCCACCAGCTGCACTGAAGAATTCAATCATTATTCGGTACCCGGCGGCACGTGACCGTCCGTATGATTATACGATAACAGGGGGGATGTCGCGCGCAGATCCGGGCGGCATCCCCATTATTATGCCCGCCAGATCGTAAGCTCTGAGACTGAGATCCGCCGCATCCTTAAGATTTCCATTCTCGAGAAAATCCGAGAAATTATGTATTATTGGAAGCCTGCTGCACTTGCCCATGATCTTAAGGCAGTACCTTCCTTCGTGGCCGAAGCCGAGAACGCGGATATAACAGGGATCTTTGCGGACCATGTCCCCGCGGACTCCGAGGAGCATCATCGTAAGCGCCCTGTATATCCTTGCCATGGTGAAATGCTTTGTCGCCAGTCTTGCCGAAAGCGCATCAAATGTCGTATCTCCCGTCCTCAGGTCATCCAGTATATTGCTGATATATCCGTCTAGTCCGTCATTCATGAATCTTATCTCATGAAGATCCCCGCGGGGAAATGTCACGGCTCTCAAAGCATATTCATTCAAATCCGCCGGTCTGAATTCACCGCGTGACAAAGCGCTGAGCATGACAGACGCGGCATTGTCAGGCATCCTGCCGCAGACTGCGGATGCGATACCTGAAACTGTTCCGTCCGAGGACATCACGGCTTTCCTTATTGCAGAGGCTGAACAGAACTGCTGATCAGTCTCCGGGTCATCATCAGAGTAGCCCTGTCCCTGACGGGGGATCATGTGGACCTTGAACTTCGCTCCAAGCATCCTGATGGCCTTCATATACTCTATGGCCAGGATCGTGTTAGGCGACCTCAGTGCTTCTTGGAGAAGCTCCGGATCCACGCTGCCTGCAACGGCCGCGACAGCCTTGGAATTGGCAAGCGGGAAGGAATCTCCCGAGGCGAGCGCCTTGCGGAGGGCATCCTTATACGCCTCTCTCTCATAGAGCGAAGGATCGGACAATGCTTCGACGATATCAGGTGAAGTATCCTCGATACCCCACGCAATATCAGTCACGACGCCGGTATCCATCAACGATTTGACGGCCCCGTATGCGAATTCCGAAGCGGGCGCGCAGGCATACTCGAAAGGGAGCTCTATCACAACATCACATCCGCACACCAGAGCCTGTTTTGCTCTTATGTGTGCGGGGGCCATGGCGGGAAGACCGCGCTGGGTGAAAGGTCCGCTCATAATGCTCATGACAACTGCACGCGGGTCCCCGACGCGCTTCCTTGCCTCTTTGATCAGATATTCATGACCATTATGAAAAGGATTGTATTCGGCTATTATCCCGATTACCCGCATATTTATCTTTCCTTCGCATTATTTGGTAAAATGATTATATTCTAACAGGACGGTATTGTGCAATGAAGAAAAGAGCTTTGGTGATAATAGGAATAGCGGCAGCAGCCGTCGCGATCCTTGTGCTCTATCTTATATATATCAATGTTTTTGTGAACAAACACAGATTTGATCTGACCCATGCCGTATCCGGAGGTTCAGAATACCGCAGTATTGCAGCCGAATACAGCATAATGCCGTCGTATATGTGGAGCAGGATATCAAATATACTGCTTGAGGACGAATTCATAATGTCAGATCATCTGCTTGAGGGAAGGCTTGCATATCAGGACGCTGAGCCTTCAGGCAAGTATCTGCTCAAAGACCAGTCACTGCTCCTCCTCAAATACATAGCATCCGGTGAGAGAAGTGAGGCAGTCAGGCTCGTTAAGAGGATCAACCGTGACATGCGTAACGGTGACGGATCGTACAGAGGCACTTTCTTCAAAGACGGCACTGAGGATAAGACTTACTCCAATTCAGACGAGCTCATGTTCCTCAAAGCTTATACAGAGTACTACAGTGCATACGGCGGAAGTGATGATCTTGACAATATAAAGGCTCTCATAGGGATTGTTTTTGATGCGCAGGGGGAGATCAGGCCGGAGCACCTGCAGAGCGTTACTTATGATTCAACAGAGGAGAATCTGGAGCAGGAGGGGAGCCCTTTCGAGTTTACGGGGGTGAAGATCTCGGATATCGATCTTGAACTCATATCCAATCTTGAGAAGAATTCCCTTCTGCCGGCGGGTTCTTATGACAAGGCGCTTAAGATCGTGCAGGATGCACTTGTATCTACGGAGAGACCCTACTATGCATATGCTTACACGGTGACTGATGCAGGGGAGATTATCTATATCTATTCCGGCGGAGGAGCAGGTGCGGTCTCTGTCAGTGAATCACTTAAGACAATGGTAAATCTGGCAGGAGCAGGCAAACTGCCTGATCCGGTCTATCATCAGTTCAAGGCAAATCTCATAAACGACGGAATATTGTATGAATACTATTATCTGACGACCGGAGTCTCGGGCGGGGTGGAATTGTTCGGTTCCTACTGTGATGCGCTGATCCTGGCAAGGTACAAGGAGGATAAGGATCTGTACAGGACTATCTGCGCCATGATCGCCCCGAGAGTTGCCACTAATAAGCAGAGCAAGGCGCTTTATCTGATATTCAGGGATGAGAACAACAGGTTCAGATTCTACGGGGAGGAGAACCTTAAGATATTCCTGATAATAAACGGTATGTTTTCCGTTTGAAATAACAGGCGTTTGAGAGTATACTCATCGTTAGTGTATATTTATTCCTATAAACACAATAAATAAAGACGAGGCGTAAATCTTATGGCATTTATTGACGACATCAAGGCCCGTGCAAAGGCCGACAAGAAGACTATCATCCTGCCGGAGTCAATGGACAGGAGAACATTTGAAGCAGC
>DFIB01000230.1 GCA_002371375.1 Mageeibacillus sp. UBA3708
CTCTTCCTCCCATCAGCTTCTTGCCTCCGAGCAGCACACGCCACTCCAGCTCAAGATCCTCCGTATATGCGAAAGGATTGGTATTGCGTAATGTTAGGTTGGTCGGATCACCTTCATTCGGAAATATCTGGACGTCCCTGCACTGCTGCTTGATATCGAGATAGATCGGATGAGGATTACGCAACACGTCAACGATACCCTGACCGATACTGCTGTCGGCACGGTGTTTGCCGCCGACAAGATCGGCATGGTGTATCCACTTATATTCTGCATTATCATCCGTAAATCTTGTTCTTCCCGGAATGGTCTCGAAGAGATTCCTTCCCATCTTGTTCTTGGCAAAAAGCTCTTTCCTGTCGAGGCACAGATCCTGCCACGGGCCGAAGATGGCACCCGCTTCTCCCTCCATCGGCATGATATCGGATACAGCCTTGTCGTAATCTGTGTTGCAGTACCATGGCCTTGTGCCGTCTATCTGGTTCATCTTGTTCTTGACAGACGCTGCTTCAGCGGCATCAAAGTGATAATCCGATATACCCCACATAATGACCGAAGGATGTGCAGTCATGCTCTCGACGCAGTCACCGATCACCCTCGGAGTACCTGAGACGATAACATACATTCCGTACTGATCTGCCAGATCGAGAAGTTCATCGCTCACCGGCATACCGGCAGAATAGATGCAGTTGATACCGGCCTTTTTCATAAGGATAATATCGTGTCTCATAAGGTTCCTGGGAACTGTGATCCCGCCCTTGGAATCGAACTCGTAGTAGCGCACCGTCCTGAGATTCACGCGCCTGTCGTTGATGTTGATCTTATCGTTGACCACTGAGACGCTCCTGAAGCCGATCCTTCTCTTCTTGGCACATATGATAGCGCCCTCCGAATCGAGAAGTTCGAGTGTCAGATCATACTGTATCGGAGTGGCATCCGACCATAGTCCGACATCCAGGACCATGTATTCGCCTTTGGCCCTCTCAACGGTGTTGGACTTGATGACCCCCTCTATCTCGCCCATCTGTTCCCTTATATCAACAAACGGGAGATTGTAAGTATCGTATTCACGCTTCGCCTCAAGGAGAGACACCTTAACGGAATAAGGCATATAAATATCCGTGTGATTGGTCAGTTCGAAGTCGACCTTGATCATATAGTTGCCGCGCGATATCTTATCTGCTTTGCCTTTGGAGGGCACGGGCAGGGATACATTGGCGATCTCGGTAACATAAGCCTCGGGAAGGTTCTCGAGCCTTATATGAAGATTGTTGATCTCAATAAGCGATTCCTTGACTATGTATACGGGCCTGAATATGCCTGAGAACCCAAAATTCATATAGTCATTGATGATGCGTCCGTTACTGCTCCTGTCATATCTGTACACGGCAATGACAAGGAGATTTACGCCCTCCCTGGCGCAGTCGGACAGCAGCAGACGCTTGAACGTATTGACCGCATGGGACTCGGCAACTATCTGTCCGTTGAGATATACAATAAACCTGCCGCATATGCCCGAAGTCTCGAGGTAGATCGCCCTATCTATGTCCTCAGGCGTGAAGACCAGCGATGTCCTGTAAATACCGACAGCATCCTCATCACTCGACGACGACTTCAAGAGAAACTTACCTCCGATGTCCTCAGTCTTCCTCTCCCCGTCGCGCTCCAGCTTCTCCGGATAGTTGTACAAAAGGTAACTCGGCAGGCCATAACCCTCAGTCTGAAGTGTTGACGGGCAGTTGATCAGCTCCCACTCGGAATCATCGAAAGACATAGCTTCAAATCCGTAAGGCATTTCACCCTCATGTGCCGCCATGAAGAACCTCCATGTCGTCAGCACTTTAACGTAAGGCGACTCAACTCTGCCGAACTCCGGCTGTTCCCTGTTAGCAAATATATTGTCAAAGGATTCATATGGCCAAAAGCCTTCATTTGAGTTTTTAAAATCCATAGAACCTCCACTTCAAATCGATAAAAATTCATTATCATTGTAACACTTAACATGTGTAAATAAATTTCATAGAGATTACAGATTAACATTTTTAAATAATATTGTATAATAAGCAATTGGTGTAATTTCAAAGCAAAGGAGACAGTTATGAGTATTTTTCTGGGACTGGTCATCATTGCGGCACTTCTGGCTCTGGCTTATGCAGCCATCAACTTCTATTCGGTAAAGAGACTCGAAGAGGGTACTGACAGAATGAAGGAGATCGCCAAGGAGATCCGTCTTGGTGCGAACACATTCATTAACTACGAGTACAAAGTCGTTGCCATGATCGGCGCGATCATCGCTGCAGTACTCGCAATCGTCATCTCATGGCAGGGCGCTTGTGCATTTATCATCGGCGCTGTTATGAGCGCTTCCGCAGGTTACGTCGGCATGAAGATCGCAACCTACGCAAACGTAAGAGTCACAAACACGGCACGCAAGACCAAGAAGCTCAGCGACACACTGAAGGTCGCATACAAGGGCGGCTCCGTTATGGGTCTTTGCGTTGCAGGCTTTGCACTTCTCGGCATCTTCCTCGTATATCTTGTCTTCGGATATGGTTTGGGGCAGATCGGCGACTACGCCAAGTTCGCTCAGGATGCATCCGCTGCAGAAGAGCACTTCAAGAACTTTATCGGTCTTGAGGCACCGTTCTCAATGACGATCTCATGCTATGCACTCGGATGTTCCGTAATCGCTATGTTCAACCGTGTCGGCGGCGGTATCTATACAAAGGCAGCAGACATGGGCGCTGACCTCGTCGGTAAGACAGAGGCACATCTCCCCGAGGACGACCCGAGGAACCCTGCTACAATTGCAGACAACGTTGGTGACAACGTTGGTGACGTTGCCGGTCTCGGCGCTGACCTCCTTGAGTCATATGTAGGTGCTATCATGTCAGCTGCGATCCTTGCCTGTGAGCTGTTCTCACGTGCAAGCTCTTTCAACGCAGACAACAGCCCCGTATACCCTTACGGCGCTTCGATACTTGAGAAGCTCCTGCTCTTCCCTATCGCTTTCGCTGCGTGCGGACTCATTGCATGTGTGATCGGTATCGCTTCAACATTGATCAGGAAAAAGCTCTCCGACAACCCTCACATGGAACTCAATGTCTCCACTTGGGTATCCGCCGGTGTCACGGCACTGTTCGGCCTCGGATTATCCTATTATTTCTTCAGCAGCGACTCTGCTTCACTGCCCGGTATCGGCTTCAAGCTCGGTTGGATATCACCCTGGGTAGCAGCAGTTCTCGGTGTAGCAGCCGGCATCATTATCGGTGCGATCGCAGAATACTACACATCATATGATTACAAGCCCACAAAGAAGCTGGCCAATGCCTCCGTTGACGGCGCTGCACTCACGATCACAGAGGGACTTGCTCTCGGCATGAAGTCCTGTATGGCTCCCTGCTTTGTTTTGGGCGCAGCTATTTTCGGTGCGTACCTTGTAGGAGGTCTCTATGGAATCTCCTGTGCCGCTATCGGAATGCTGTCATTCGTAGCTACGACAGTATCCGTCGATACTTATGGTCCTATCTCCGACAATGCCGGCGGTATTGCCGAGATGAGCTATCTCGACGAGGATGTACGTACCATCACAGACACACTCGACTCAGTAGGCAACACAACTGCAGCTATCGGTAAAGGATTCGCAATCGGTTCAGCCGCATTTGCAACACTGGCCATGATGAACTCATATCTGTATTCATTCACTGACTCCAGCGTCGCTGCCGGTTCCATCGGACTTAATATCCTGAAGCCTCTCACCCTCGCAGGTGCTGTTGTAGGTGCCGCTCTTCCCTTCTTCTTCTCCGGTATGCTCATCGAAGCAGTTGCCAAGGCGGCTCAGC
Organism: Mageeibacillus sp. UBA3708; assembly: GCA_002371375.1. Lineage (GTDB taxonomy): Bacteria > Bacillota > Clostridia > Saccharofermentanales > Saccharofermentanaceae > Saccharofermentans. Next base: position 3,840 of record DFIB01000230.1, read on the forward strand.
AGATGGTCGAGGAAGTACGCCGTCAGTTCAGAGAGATCAAGGGTCTTCTCGAAGGCAAGGTTCTCCCTGATACAAAGACATGTATCGCTATCTCATCACAGGGTGCTCTCAAGGAAATGAGAGTCCCTGCACTCACAGCTCTTATCTTCCCTGTTTTCGCAGGATTCCTGTTCGGTGCCGAGTTCGTCGGAGGCATTCTGCTCGGCGCTACTATCTCTTCCATCATGCTCGCCATCTTCACGGGTAACGCAGGCGGTGCATGGGACAACGGTAAGAAATATATCGAGACGGGTGCCATCAAAGGTCACGGCAAAGGGTCCCCTGCTCACGATGCTGCAGTCGTCGGAGATACTGTAGGCGATCCTTTGAAGGACACGGTAGGACCTTCACTCGATATCCTTATCAAGATCATGAGCACGATCTCGCTCGTAGCTGTTGCAGTATTCAGCAAGTACAATCTGCTGGAATGGATCGAATCCATGTTCTGATACGGTATCAGTTGATCATCAGCTTAATTATGAAGGCTGCCACAGCGGTGTGGCAGCCTTTTTGGTATCATCGGTGGTGCGTTGCGCATTCTCTCGAATCTTGCAAGGACTGAGTAAAAGAATCTGCCAAAAGAACACCCAAAAGGGGCACCCCGGGTGGTCCTTTTACGGGTTATTTTACTCTGATTCGGCCGGAATGACACCCAAAACGGGCACCCCGGGTGTTCCTTTTACGGGTTATTTTATGCTGATCCGGCCGGAATGACACCCAAAACGGGCACCCCGGGTGTTCCTTTTGCGGGTTATTTTATGCTGATCCGGCCGGAACAACACCCAAAAGGGGCACCCCGGGTGTTCCTTTTACGGGTTGTTTTACTCTGATCCGGCCAAAAAACACCCCGGAATAACCGGGGCAGATCATCATATTAATACTAATGCGGAATGCAAACGGTAACCCTCGTTCAGCACCTGCCTGTCTCAGGATCCCGACAGCAAAACGATTACAGTAACAAGTGCGGCAGCGCCCCAAACCATGATGCCGATCTTGAATATCATCTCGATCTGAAGAGCAACTTCCTTGCTGACCTTAGGCTTTGAATTTGCCTCGATCCTGGCTGCCTTGGCTGCTTTATCCGCTTCTTTGGATGCAGCGGACTTATCCTGCACAGGAGCAGCTGCAGCACTTACCTGCTGCGGCTTCTGATAATATCTCTGAGGATACGGATCTCTTGCATAAGGCGGCACAGAATCACGCTGCTGAGGATGCTGTTGCTGAGCACGCTGCGGTCGCTGCGCATATGGACGCTTCTGCGGCTGGCGGGCTCTCTGCTGCTGCCTCGAACGCTCAATAAATGCAGTGTCCTCATAAGGACGCCTTGCATCGACTGAATCCTGTGAGAAACTCAGGTCGTTCATCGACGTGCCCTTTGTCTGGACGCGCGTTGACCTGCCAGGCGTCTTGTAATGCGTCTGTACCGTCAGGTCTCTATATTCTCTGTTGCCTCTGTAACGATCATTTGAACTCATAAGAAGATTATAACATACATTATGCTTCGAGCATTCCATTATTATTTAATGTAATTGCATTTTCATTTTGAAGAATGAACATGCCACGCTCCATCAGATCCTTAACCGATGGCGTCATCCTCATAAATCCAAGCTTATGTGCTCCGGCGACATACGCTGATTCCAACGGCATACCAAACTCCTCCCTGATGGCTTCAATCATTGCACATGCCGCTTCACAAGGATGAACATCAGAAGGTTCACGAAGAAGATCTTCAGCCCCCGTTCTGTAGAAATCATATGCCATCGGATCTGCCCCCGGTTTCCAGTAAAACAGCACATTACCGTCAGGTGCAGGCTTGATCCTTGTCGATCTGATGAGATAATCGACACGCTCCTTGATCTTCGGAGTATTCTTGGCTATACCGCACGCTTCCTTGAGCCTTGATGCTATCAGATCATAACTGACCGGTGATTCGTCGATGATCACCTGATTTACCATTGCCACGAGCATGGGAGTATTGCGCGGATCACAGAATTCATCCGCTGTCATGACAGTCTTGGGAAGCTCGGCTCTTACATATTGTCTCCCGCAGGGGCCTCCTGCGGGTCCGCTTTTTTTGCTATTGAGTCCGCCTCTGCAGTCTGTTCGTCATTCTCAACATCTTCGGTCACTGCTTCTCCCGGAACTTCAGCTTCAGCCACTTCCGCTTCGGATACTCCGGCGGACGCTTCATCAGCCTCTCCCTCAGCCGCTTCCTCAGCTTCCCGTGTCTCCTCCGCCGTCACGCTGTCCAGCTTGCTCAAAATGCCTTCTATTACGCGGTTCCTGTTCTCCCACCAGTCAACCGTCCACACACGCATCAGCTTCCAGCCAAGCCCTGTGAGAACATTCATCTGGTAGAGTTCGCGACCGCTTGTCGTCTTATTCTCAAGATAGAATTTGCCGTCGAGCAGAATGCCGAGACAGTACTCGTTCTCATTACGGGGATCCACAACGCCGACATCGATCTTATACTCGGAACTGCCGACGTTCTTTACTGTCTTGTATCCGGCCGCATCAAGCGCTGTGCAGATATCATCAGCCACACCGACTATACTGTCAAAACGATCGATCACAGGCGCTTCGGTCGATGTGGAAGATGCGAGGTTCTCCCACACTGCTCTGCCCTGTGCATATTCGAGGAAACTCCTGAAAGCAGCCACTCCCCTTGCAGTGTCGGACGTCACTTTGATCTGTTCGGGCTCAAGCGACGAGAAAACAACCATCTCATATCTTGAACGCGTTACTGCTACATTGAGTCTTCTCCATCCTCCGTCCTGACTGAGCGGTCCGAAATTCATATATGTCTTGCCTTCCTCGTCTGTACCATACCCTACGGAGAAAAGGATCACGTCACGCTCATCCCCCTGAACATTCTCGAGGTTCTTGATGAACAACGGCTCATCGCTGCCGTACAAAGCCTCCTCCAAAGAAGGGTCACGCCGGCACTCTTCACTCAGCAGATCATCTATCTTATCCTGCTGCGATATATTGAAAGTAACAACACCAAGACTTCGGTTAGGATTCTCCTTAACGCGGCGGATTATCTCCTCAACAACGCGTTGAGCCTCAACTGTATTCGTACGCGTCCTGCCCCTGTCGAAAGTACCCTCACACTTAACAAAGGATACTTTGCGGTCAAGATCATTACTGGACGGGAATGTGTACAGCCTGTTATCGTAAAATGCGCGGTTACTGAAAGTAATCAGACTCTCGTGCTTGCTCCTGTAGTGCCACAGGAGGTGTGTTCCCGGCATCGACAGGGCAAGACAGTCGTCGAGAATACTCTCCAGATCCTCTATCTCATAATTCTCTTCATCGTAATTCTGCGACTGGAAGAATGACGTCGGCGGCATCTGATTCGGGTCACCGACAATTATCGCATTATTTGCACGTGCTATCACGCCGACCGCTTTACATGTCGGCAGCTGGCTCGCCTCGTCAAATATTACCGTATCGACAGTCAGCACACCGGGTTCAAGATACTGGGCAACTGATATCGGGCTCATGAGCAGACACGGACAAAGCCTTGTAATCAGGTCTTTTGCCTGAGTGAACAGTGTCCTGATAGACACGCCTCTTCCACCGCTCTTAATCGCATGCTGAAGTATTCCCAGAGCCGAGCCTTTCTGTGCTTCCTTAGCAAGATCCGGTATGGAGGATGCTACACGCAGATAGATCTCCTGGCGCGTCAGGGCCACAAATTCATCATTGAGCTTTCTGAACTGCTCGACACGCTCTTCAAAGATCTTGCCGCTGAAATTACGGAGCGCGTCATCTTTGTCGATAGTATCCGTGATGAGGAGCTTTGCATACGCCTTGCGGAAAGCGGGGATGACATCACCATCTGGCACGGCGCCTGACGAGTACGCATTGACCACGTTCATAAGCCCGTCTGACCTTGCATCTGAAGCCGCCTTGTTGAACATGATTCGGTCTCTAAGATTCTCGATATTATTCACCAGATCATCACAAAGCTCATATTGTGATATGAACGTCTCATCATCGTGAACCGCCTTAATGTTGATATCATCTTCAATAACAGAATGTGCATTATCGAAATCATTATAGGCGCTGACAAAACCGTTCCATACATCAGAATATACGGGATTTGCCGCGTAATTTCTCCTGAGAGCCATAGTCCTGTCATATCCGTCAAGTCTGGCAAATGATTCTGTTGCAACTGATCTAATCTGACCGATCCTGCTGTCATCATCAAGTGTTGCCCTGTCGAGATAAGATGCCAGCGAATCATTATAGATTCTGTCGCAGTTCTGACGCATGGAAAGCACTTCAGAGACAGCAGCCAGATGCTCTCCGAACTGCTCATCTCTCGATCCGTGAACACGGTATGGCTCCATCTTTTTATAGACTTTTGCCTGGGCCATGGATTTAAATAATGTCTTATTCGATGCCTCTCTATACTCATTAACAAGGGCCGGAATATCAAGACTGAATATCTCAGGCTTGTAGAACTCGCCCACTTCGGATTCTTTGATGCGGACTTTATTCATCTCATTCCGGTACGCATCGACATTGCGGAATACCGCTTCATAATCTTCAACCGCGCAAAGTTTGGCGGGAAGATCGCCTGTATCGACAATAGCAGATACTATATCCCTGATCCTTCTTACCGCAGCGAAAGAGTTACCTTCCAATCCGGGTATCATTACACCCGATCCGGTTATCGTAGAACGGGCTTTATCAAAAGCCTGTTCAAGAACCTCAGAAGCATTCTTGAGTGCCGCCGCATCTTCCGGCAGTTTTGCCTTGAGAGCCTGAGAATATTCATCGGCCCTGACCCGTGACAAAGCCGTAATATCCGTCATCGCGCGGCCTGCGGACAGTACGCCTTCAAGGTCCGTCTCACACTTCTTGTAAGTATCGGCATTGACTACTTCGATGAATCTGTCATCAAACTTATCTATATCAGGGGCAGACAAATTTGCCGCGTAGAGATTGATCAGTTCATATAATGACATACCGCACTTCTGTTGAGCATGAAGTGCCGCGCAATAAGCATCAAGTTCATGTCTCCGTCTGGAGAGTTCATCTGCTTTCGCTTTGTAATCGCCGGTACCGGATCTGGCATTAAGTTCCACTGCTTCTTTCAGTTTGGTGAGGAAAGCACTCTTCTTTGCCTTATTCGAATGGAGTTCAAGGCAGAACGGCCCGAGTCCGATCTTGTCGAGCCTGTTGTAAACGACGTCAAGGGCTGCTTTCTTCTCCGCCGCAAAAAGAACTTTCTTGCCGTTCGCGAGCATATCTGCGATCATGGAAGTGATCGTCTGAGATTTGCCTGTTCCCGGAGGACCGTGGAGAACAAAGCTCTCCCCTCTTGTCGCACACTGTATCGCATAAAGCTGGGAGCTGTCTGCCGTGATCGGAAGAAGACATGATGATTCATCGATCTTATCCGGAACTCTCATATCCTGCGCATCCCAGGCAAGTTTGCCCTCAAGAAGGCTCTTCACTATCTTATTGCTGCCTATCTCGTCACGTCTTACATGCAGGTCGTTCCACATCACAAAATTAGTAAAAGAGAACATCCCGATGACACAGGAATTATATATCTCCCAGTCCTTCTGCCCTGTCATGAGGACTCTGAAATTATCGATAACTTTATTGATATCTATTCCTGAATCATCAGTAACCATTATCTCACGGGGATCAGACTTAATGCCAAAATCCTGTTTAAGCTTCTCAAGCAATGTGATATTGATGATAGGATCCTCATCTCGTCTTCTGATAACATAGCCCAGAATTATAGACTTGCGTACGAGGTCGACCGGGATGAGAACGAGTGGCGCGTAATGCGGTGCCGAACCGTCCTTATCGAACCATTTCATGACACCCAACGCGATATACAGAGTGTTGGCACCGTTCTCCTCCAGAGCAACCCTGGATGCGCGGTAGAGCTTCTTGATCGATGTGTCAAGCTCTGATCTCGTCAGGGACGAGTAAAGGATCTTCTTCTCAAAACTGTCTGTTATCAGCTTGTCAAATCCGGTAATATCTGAAATAATCTCCAGATCATATTCCCTGACGGGTATTGTCTGTTTGTTATTCTCATCCGGTACAGGTGATTCAGTTGTCTTGGTCTCTGTTGTCTCCTTATCCTCTGTCTGCTCAGGCGTGGCAGCTTCATCATCCTTCTTATCATCACCGCTCCTCGGCTTGACAGAATAGTCGATACTCTCTGCAAGTTTATCCTCAAGTGCAGCAGGTGAATGTGTAAACAGGGGAATCATATTACCCTTGAGCTTCATATTAAGAAGATTGTTGCGAAGGCTCAGGTCAAGGAGCTTACGTTCCCATTGATCTATCTTGGCGTCGGCTTTCTGCTTGAGGTCTTCAGTATTCATTCAACATTCTCCTTTTCTCGCGCCAGTCAGGCATTATAAGAGCAACCACTCTGTAGAACCTCTCCGAATGATCCGGCACGAGAAGATGTGCAAATTCGTGGATAACCACATACCTCATGCATTCTTCCGGAACCTCGAAAAGGTTGTAATTAAATGTGATCACACCCTCTTGGGGCTTGCATGACCCCCATCTGGTCTTCATCGTCCTGAACTTTATCTTCGCAGGCGCTCTTGCACCGAGCTTAACAAATTCAGTACAGATCTCATCACATATAGCAAGGACCTTCAGCCTGAGCTGATCACATCTCCATTTATTATATACCTTAGTCGCCAGATCACGGTCATCAATATTGCGGACATAGACAAAAAGATATCCGTCACGCATCATCACATCATTATACCGGGAACTCCTTATTATAACTTCGTAAGCCTTTCCGGCAACAGTAACTGTCGTACCGCAATCCAGCCTGTCAGGGCGCACGTTATTGGCGCGCCGCTCATCCGTCTTCGATATAGCCTTAATGATGAAGTCCTTTTTCTTCTCGAGGAATGCCTCAACTTCACTGTTACTGACATATCTCGGTGCGGACACATATATGGAGCCGTCAGATCTGATCCTCAGGTTAATATTCTTCACCCTCTTGCGTTCGTACTCATAAATGTAATATTTACCGTAAAAAACTACAGATCTTTGCACGATTAGGCCCCTGATTCACATTTATTTCACAATTCGATTTCAATTTGGAAATAGAATAAGAGTGATGATGATATATATGTTCACAATTAAACACTAAAATCAGATCATAAACAAGAGTCAGGACTGACAACAATTCTCTTATTCATATTCTTGGGCTTAGGGTTGTCTCTAAGTGACATTGTTCACTTAAGAGGCAACTCTTTATTTCCGGCGTTTTACCGACAGATGCCGTCTCACAGCCGGGGACAAAGTGATATACTACATCCATGCAAGACCTTTGGACATATCTTAAGATAACCGATAAACCAGTCGCACTCTACGGCACCGGCAACGGTGCCGATAAGATCATTGCCAGACTTCAGAGAGACGGGACCTGGTGCAAAGTCAAAGGGATTTTTGCAAGTCCCGGATTTGTCAGGAACAGGTCTTTCTATGGTCACAAAGTCGAGTCATATGAAGATGTCAAAGAACGTCTGGGAAGCATGATAATATTGCTGTGCTTTGGATCATCACTTCCTGAAGTTGTTGATTATGTGCACAGAATAGCTGAAGCGGATGAATTATATGCTCCGGCAGTGCCTGTATACGGGAGTGATGTTTTCGATATGGAATACTATCGCAGGCACATAGATGCGATAGAAAGTGCCCGGGGTCTGATGGCTGACGAACTGTCGGTTCTCACGCTGGATAATACCGTGAAATATTACCTGACAGGAGACATCAGATATCTTGAGAAATGTGCGGTCCCGGCAGAAAAGGAATACAATATGACGGTTTTGAAGGACAATGCAGTCTACGTCGACCTCGGTGCTTATAACGGCGATACGGTAAATGAATACAGGCGCGTTTTCCCTTCGATTACTGATGTGACTGCCGTGGAACCCGATGCCGGCAACTTCCGCAAACTGTGTGCTAACGTAGCAGACGCGACACTTATCAACGCGCTTATTTCGGACATCGCCGGGACTGCTCATATTAACTCGGGCAAAGGGCGCGGAGTACACGAACAGGATGCAGGTGATACAATAGAATCTGTCACTGTTGACAGCATCCTTAACGGAAGGTCTGCGAACCTGATCAAATATGACGTGGAGGGCAACGAACACAAAGCTCTCACCGGTTCCGTACAGACCATAAAGAATTATAAACCGGCTCTTCATGTGGCCTGCTACCACAGGAGCGAAGATATATTTGACCTGCCTTTACTCATCTCAGGGTTCAGACCGGACTACAAAATATATATGCGTCACAGACCGCACTTACTTAACTGGGACACACAGTTCATCTGCATATAATTGTGCAGTCTATATCCTGTCGACTATATCCCTTTTTATCTTCAGGAAGAACACAACAGTCAATATCAGTGACACTGCCTCTGCGATCGGAAAACTCCACCACACGTTGTCCACATTGTCCGTAAGCGACAGAAGCCACGCGACGGGTATGAGGATTACAACCTGCCTTCCGAGAGATACGATGAGCGAATAAACACTTCTGGAGAACGCTTGAAATTCCGATCCTAATGTAATCGCAAAAGCAGCCATCGGGAAATGCAGTCCGATGATCCTCATCGCCGGAACACCTATGCCGAGCATCGTATCAGAAGCCTTAAAAAGGCTTAGGATCTGAGCAGGTATAACTTCGAGAACAAGCGTTCCGAGGCACATTATTATGACCGCAAGAACCACTGCAAATCTCATTGCTTCGTTAATGCGCTTCTTGCGTGCCGCTCCGAGATTATATGCAAGCACCGGAATAAGGCCGTTATTAAGCCCGAATACCGGCATGAAGAAGAAGCTCTGTATCTTGAAATAAACACCGAACACAGCCTGTGCCGTGGATGAGAAGGCGCCCAGAATGATGTTCATGAGATATGTCATCAGAGAGCCCACCGACACCATGAGGATCGTAGGAATACCTACGGCATAGATCTGCTTCACGATGTGACCCTCCGGATGGAAGATCTCACGAAATGACAGCTTGATCTCATAATTGAACTTGATATTAAGTATGATGCCGCACACAGAAGCGCACATCTGACCTATACATGTCGCTACACCTGCGCCCATGACCCCCATTGCAGGACATCCGAACAGGCCGAAGATCATGACAGGATCAAGCACTATATTGATCACTGCGCCCGTCATCTGAGATATCATGCTGTACACTGTCCTGCCTGTCGACTGAAGCAGTCTCTCAAGCACTATCTGCGAGAACAGGAAGCAGGACCCAATACACACTACGCGCAGATAATCAGAAGCATATCCTGTGATCACCACACTGTCTGTCTGCGAATTGACAAAAGGCGCCGCTGCAAATAATCCGATCACCAAAAACAGGATGTAATTGAATATATTCAGGAAAAGTCCGGTGTTCGCCGCTTTGTTGGCACTTGCATTATCTCCGGAACCCAGCGACTTCGACAAAAGCGCATTTATACCGACTCCCGTGCCCGTTGCCACGGCGATCATAAGGTTCTGCATCGGGAACGCTAATGTTACGGCCGTCATCGCATCTTCCGATATCTGCGCAACGAAATAGCTGTCCGTGACGTTATAGAACGCCTGAACAAGCATGGATATCATCATTGGCAGCGACATCGAGACAATAAGCCGCTTTACGGGCATTACACCCATTTTATTCTCGCGTATCTGTTCACTCATATTTGGCTATGATAAGTCATATTAAAACAAAAATCAATGTTACTATTTGTTTGATTTATTATTATCCATATGTGATAATCAGTGTAAATCAGATATATTCAGGAGGACAGTTTATGGCTTGTTTTCTCGTTCCCGCAGCAGAGGCTGCAGTAGTTACGGTTGTTACCAAGATAGCGGAGGCAAAGGGCGTTCCTGCAGACGGATTCATTAAGAAGACCAAATGGCTCACAAATACTCTTTGGGGAGGCTCCGCATTGCTCGCTTTCGAGCATGCATGGCATGGAGAGATCATCCCCGTGTTCCCTTTCCTTACAAACGCGGTTAATGCGGCTGACAGAGCTGAGATGTTCCACGAGATGGCAACGGTAGGCGTTACGATGGCTCTGCTTATCACCGCAGTGTGGGGCGTCGGCGTTGCCGTCACGCACAGCATGGCAAAGAAAGCCGGGAAGTCTACGGAGGTATCAGGCAGATGACACTACTTATTACAGTTATAGCTGCTGTCGTATCGACTGTTGTCTGGTACAGGAATGCACCCGAAGACAATATGAAGATTTCAGCCCTGTGCTACATGTACTGGGGTGCCTCACTTATGTGGCTGGTTGATGCAATTTATGAGTATAGTGAACTTGGTGCAGATTATTTTGCCCCGGCAGTTAAGGATATGATAAATGACGCATTCCTCGGATTATCCGCCGTTGCTTTCGGTCTTGTTATCTGGGTCATTATCCTGCTCATCAAGGATCCCAAAGGCGTCATCAGAGCAAAGCTCGCAGGTAAAGCAAACACCTAATGAACAGCGACATCAGACAATTACTTGAGAATGTTAAATCCGGCGTCATCACGATCGATGACGCCGTTTTGGAATTGAAGAAAGCTCCGTTCGAAGAACTGGGGTACGCCAAGGTCGATATGCACCGGAAGCTCAGACAGGGTGCCGCAGAGGTTATCTACGGCGCGGGCAAAACCCCTGAACAGATCCTCGGCATTGTGAAGAAAATGGTCAGCGCAGGACAGGAGCGGATCCTTATCACCAGGATGAGCGAAGAAGCCGCATCGTATGTAGGTGCCGGTGTTCCTCTCGACTACCATAAAGACGCGAAGATCGGCATTGTGGGGTCCGTTCCCGAAGCTACAGGAATCGGCACGATTGTTGTTGCCACAGGCGGAACAAGCGATATCCCTGTAGCGGAAGAAGCTGCACTTACTGCAGAATTCCTCGGCAACAAAGTCGTAAGGCTTTACGACGTCGGCGTTGCAGGACTTCACCGTCTCCTGTCCCACATGGATGAGATAATGAATGCTTCCGTTATAATTGCCATCGCAGGCATGGAAGGGGCTCTGGCAAGCGTCATCGGAGGGCTTGCCGACTGCCCGGTTATCGCCGTTCCCACGAGCGTCGGATACGGTGCTTCGTATCAGGGCATATCAGCTCTTCTGTCGATGCTCAATTCCTGCGCATCGGGGGTTACCGTGGTCAATATAGATAACGGATTCGGAGCCGGTTATTCGGCAAGCATGATAAATCATATGGAGGTTCGTTCATGAAGATATTATACATTGATGCAGGCATGGGTGCCGCAGGCGATATGC
>DFIB01000205.1 GCA_002371375.1 Mageeibacillus sp. UBA3708
CTGCATGACCTGTTCCTGATAGATCGCACAACCGTAAGTCACCTTAAGGATCGGTTCCAGAAGCGGGTGATCGTATATGATCTTGGATGCATCATGACGGCAAGCCACGTACTTCGGGATCTGATCCATCGGACCGGGCCTGTATAAAGCTATGCCCGCGATGATATCCTCAAGACTCTGCGGCTTCAGCTGCTTCATGAACGACGTCATGCCCCGGCTCTCAAGCTGGAACACACCGAGCGTATCTCCCCTGCCTATCATGTCATAGACATTCTTATCATCGAGAGGGATCGTCTCAAGTGACAATTCCTTGCCATAGTCCTCTCTGATCAGTTCCAGCGCATCCTGAAGAACCGTGAGTGTCCTCAAGCCGAGAAAGTCGAACTTGAGGAGTCCCACACTCTCGACATCATACTTTGAGAACTGCACCACTGGCGTATCCTCATTAACTGCCATAGGCGCTATATCGGTGATCGGAACAGCTGATATTATGACGCCCGCCGCATGGGTTGACGGGTTCCTCGGAAGGCCTTCGAGCTTAAGTGCCGTATCTATTATCTTCTTCGTGTCGGCATCGCTGTCATAAAGTGACTTAAGATCGGGATTTGCCTCGATTGCCTGCTCGAGAGTGATCCCGGGCTTGAACGGTATCAGCTTCGCGATCTTATCACCGACCGAATACGGATAATCCATTACTCTGGTAACATCATGCACGCAGGACTTCGCACCAAGGGTACCGAATGTGATCACCTGTGCCACTCTGTCCTTGCCATACTTCTCCGTGACATAGTCAATCGCAATCTGCCTCGTCTCATCGGCAAAATCCACATCGAAATCAGGCATTGATACTCTCTCGATGTTAAGGAACCTCTCAAATACAAGACCGTACCTTATCGGGTCAAGGTCGGTGATTCCGACGGCATAGGCAACGAGTGAACCGGCACCGGATCCTCTCCCCGGTCCAACGACAACACCATGTGTCTTGGCATAGTTGATGAAGTCCCATACGATGAGATAATAATCGGTATATCCCATCGTATTGATAACATCAAGCTCATAATCAAGCCTCTTGACATATTCCTCCTGAGCAGCGGCCGGAGCACTTATATCAAACCTCTTCTCAAGCCCTTCATATGCAAGAAATGTCAGGTACTGTGATGTCGACTCAAACCCTTCGGGAATATCATACTTAGGCAGATGTATAGTCTCAAAATCATACTCCGCATGACACATAGCCGCTATCTTCCCTGTGTTATCCACAGCTTCCGGAAGATTGGAGAAAAACTTCCTCATCTCCGTCTCGGACTTCACATAATAATCATTGGTGCTCATCCTCATACGTTCACGGTCTGCAACCTTGGCGCCCGTCTGCATGCATAGAAGAACATCGTGTGTCTCGTAATCCGCCTGAGTCAGATAGTGACAGTCATTCGTTGCCGCAAGCGGTATTCCTGTTCTGTTGCTGATCCTGACAAGTGCGGCATTGACCTTGGCCTGCTCAGGGGTAGTATTAGCCTGAACCTCCAGATAATAATTCTCCTCACCGAAGATGTCTCTGTATCTTAGTGCGATTGCCTCCGCTTCCGGCTCATTCCCCGCGAGGATATATGAAGCGACCTTGCCGGCCATACACGCCGACAGACATATCAGGCCCTCATGATACTCTATGAGCAGTTCCTCATCCACTCTCGGCTTCCTGTAGAATCCTTCTATGTATCCCTTGGAGACAAGCCTGTTAAGATTGGCAAGACCGGTATTATCCCTGGCCAGCAATATCAGGTGGTGATATGCGCTTATCTTATTGCCGGATCTGTCATGATCGCTCTTAACGAATCTCGATTCCGGCGCGACATATACTTCGCAACCGATGACCGGATGGATCCCCTCAGCGGTCATTGCCTTATAGAAAGCTACCGCTCCGAACATATTGCCGTGATCCGTGATCGCACAGGAAGTCATTCCCATCGCCTTTATGCGTTTGGCAAGGTCCTTAATGCGTATCGCACCGTCAAGAAGACTGTACTCCGTATGCAGATGAAGATGACAAAAATCCATAGTAAACTCCGAATGACTTTTCTGGAATTATTATACTATGAGGCGGGATGATTATCAACAGAAAAGAAACAATTGTTTGTCAGTGTTCCCCTTCGCTCTGCCACAGGTCTTCATTACGGATATTATCCTTTATGCTGTACCATCGGGCAGGGGGAAATACCGTCGCACCATCCGGAAGTCCGCGTGAATACTCCCTGGCTACGACAAAAGTCTGTTCACCTTTCTGATATTCGCCTATTCTTGTACCTGTAAACGGATTTGTCGTATCCCCTATCAATCCTTCCAGCAGCATATTAGGGACATCCGCATTTGTCATAAATGATTCAGACGTCACCATCCGGCCGTGTGAATTAAAGTCTTTGAACATCAGCACAGGATTATATCCTTCAGCATCAAAATCATATTTATCAACATAAAGATCATCAAACTGATTCAGTTCATGCCCGTGATCACTGGCAATAACAATTCTCGTATTATTCCATACACCATGTTCTTTAAGGTAATTAAACCACTCGCCGAGTTTGAGGTAGGCAGCCATGTTGACGTGATAATGTGCCATCTGAAGATATTCGTCATTATGCATTGTCCTGCCTTCCAGCACAAATCTTGAACTGTGTCTCTGATCATACTCCGTGTTATCTGTCCTCGGAGACGGTATGTAATCAGGTTCCTGCAGAAGGATCGCTTCATGAGTGATCGCATTACACATCGATACGAAATTATCGCTGCCGTCATCAGTGATTATCGTCACATCCTTCAGGCCCTCCAGGGTTGTATATTCATTCATAAAAAGCTGTGATACACCTGTTGCTTTATGAGTACCGTCAGGAATCTGGGCACCGAGAAGGTCATCAAATGCCGTAGATGAATCGTATATGATTCCCATCGAATTATAATTACCATCATCATATATGGTTTCCCGTGTAATTACAGGCAGCATTTTAAAAACGGAATAAACTATAAAATTCCTGTTTCTCTTCGTCTTAAGATAATCCGCCTCATTCTGATATTGATCGTTCATCGTTCCCGACAACGAGAAAGCATTGATACCGGTATTCTCGAATATTGACAGATCAGTTACAGCACTGTAGTTCACATACGGAGGATCAATAAACGTTACCCGGTAATCATTATTCAAGAATATAGTCGGCAATACAAGAAGTGATTCATTGTGCTTGTCTTTCAACAGTTCACTGCTGCGGAGATTGATGTTTGACGGGGTATACTCATATCCGCCGTACAGTGCAGGAGCTCCATATGCAGTACAGTCACCAAAAGACATAGTGTTGGCATAATATGTAAACCCGTCAAATTGATCAGCAATCTCGGGGCGTTCGTTTATGATATAAGGAACCAGTGAACCTACCGCTCTGTCAAGCATTATCATCAAAACGTTCCTGCCGTTTCTGCTAAGCTTGATAGAGTACGGTGAATCACCATTGCCGGTATCTTTGTTATCCTGCACACGGAACGTTGCATTACCGGAGCTTTTGTAATCAGAAATACTTTTCCGTATTTTTACGATATTCATTCCGCTCATTACTCCGACAACTATCACACCTGAGATTATGATCGCAGTAAACACCTTGGGAATCCTTGATACAAGAAGGAATACAATAACAGCCACAATGATAATCACTGCCAGGTTGATCACGCTCATAAAACTATCGGTATGATATCCTCCGTCTATCTCAAGAACGGAAGTAAGACGCTCATTCCCTGCTCCAAACACGAAGTAATCAACAGACACCACTGAAGAAATGCTGCACATTACTGCGTAGAATACTTTCTTGCCTTTATCGGTCATCAGCAGATAGAAGATCATTGGCCACACAATAAATATACCCGCAAATATGAACAACGTATACAGAACGTAGGTCACGGGATCATCAAGGATCATTCTGTTAACAAACTCAACAGGAGAAGCAGAAATAACAGCCGAAGGTATCAGTCCTCCCGCCAGCAAAGTACAGTAGAGCATCGGAAGAATGATTCCTTTGCTTTTATAAGAAGACTCTGAACGTCCGTCATCAGTCTTTACCCCGGCAAAATACATGATTATGTTCTTAACAAGAGAGAATACGTTATTCATCGTCCAGTACATAACAATGCCTGAAGGTGAATTGTACAGCAACACCAGGAAAATGACAGGAACTGCCATCATCGTCAGAAGCTTTCTGACCGTATCTTTTTTGAGATAGATGACGAGAGAAATGATGTTAATAACCGTCATCGCAACAGGAAGAACATTGATCCTCATTTTCTCTATGACAAGAAGGCCGTCCGGCTTGAGAAGATTGTCTATGGGACCAAAACCTGTATCAAGTATGGACAGATTTGACAGAAATCTGTAAGCAACGATGAAGAAAGGTATCTGCAGAACGAGTGATACAATGCTGCTCAAAGACTGCAAAGGGCTGTATCCAAACTGACGGTAGAGAGTATTGAGCATCATTATCCTCTCATCGCCTTTGAAACTCTTTTTTATGTGATCTGTCAACGGACGGATTGCTTTTTCCTTTTCTGCTGACTTCTGCTGGATCTTATCGGCCCGGTTGTACAGAGGAAGAGACAGGAAATTAACAATAAGGCTCATTATTATTATGCAGAAAGCAGGATTCGGTATGGCTTTATAAACCAAGGAGAATACTATTTCCAGGAGCAATTCAATTGGTTTCAGGATTATATCATACAGTGACATAAATCATTTCATCTCCTGTCAGATATTCTTCCGATGACACCAATCCCGTCGGAATCATCTATATGGCATTCTACCACATCACCGCTCCTAAATCCGTCCGTGCTGCATCGCACCGTGCATCTCACGTGCCACGGGGTATAACCCTCCATCACATTATCATTGATCTGCTCAATTATCACCCTGCATTTTTTGCCTGTAAGACCATCTGCAAATCTCTTCTCCAGTTCCGTTGATATGCCGATCAGTTCACCCGCTCTTTGTCTCCTGACGGACACATCCACCTGATCCTTCATACCGGCCGCCGCCGTACCCTCCCTAACCGAATAAGGGAACACGTGGAGCTTGGCGAAATTGAGACGTTTTACAAATTCACATGTTATCTTATGTTCCTCTTCCGTCTCACCCGGGAATC
>DFIB01000206.1 GCA_002371375.1 Mageeibacillus sp. UBA3708
GGGCATGGTAGAGGGCACCGACGTCACTTTTACAACGGACGGTTTTAGTTCCTTTGGCGTAATATATACAGTGGACTTTGAATACTCCGTGAACGGTAAAATGTACCAGTTTAGCCTTCCTGGAGGCGAAAAAATCGCATTATCAGACCTGATAGAAGTGCTAGGTATAATTGGTAGTACGAACAACGGTGAAAAAGCGGCATTTAATAGCATTGATGCGTTCCTTAAAGAAGTGGCGAATGTTGAGTTCTCGGATGAGAGCTTGGTTAAGGTTACCCCTGTGGAGGGAGACTGGGAGCTGGAGAGTCTGCAGCCGTTTGATACCGATGAGAGTCTGACCATCACCATGAAGAATGGGGATGTGATCACGGTGAAGGTGACGGATGATCAGGAATCCAGCAATCTGGGAGACTTCCTTACGAAGGTTACTGTATCCGGAGCATCTGTCGTAGATGGGCATTACGTGGTTGAGCAGGGCAAGACCTACAATGTCACGATGAACTTTAAAGAGACCGCAAATCTTCAGTTTGATAACGAGGGTAATCTTACTTATAATCTGCCTGAAGGCATTACTTTACCAGAAGGAACAACAAAGACGATTAAGATTGCTGTTGTCAGCGGTGGAAAAACCTATGAGATTCCCGCAACAGTAACTGCGAACGGAACAACCGTTACCGTTAAATTCGATGAAACCGATCCGAATTACAATAAGCTTGCGCAGGCAACCAATGTCGGGTTCCGTGTTTCTGTCGATGCACAGTTTACTGAAAATATCAACAAGACGCAATGGGGATCTAAGATGGATAAAGATATCATCTTAGACACCACGGATCATTCTGATGCTTTTGCCGAAAAAAGCGGACATTTTGATGAATCGACAGGAGTTTTCCATTATACGGTAAAAGTTAAGGCTAACGGAGATGTTACAAATGTTAATGTAAAGGATATTATTTCCGGTAATGCTTTGATCTTTAACAATGATGTGCAGGTCACGGGTAATAGCAGTAGCTATACGAATAACGGACTTTCCGCCGGACAAAAAGGCTTTGATTATACCTTTGCTTCGATGGCCGATGGAGAAGAGATCATAATTACATACTCTGCGTCACTGGATCAGACAGTTGCAAAGAACAGTGATACAATTACGGCTGATCAGACAAAGAATACCGTTACGGTTCAGAAAGAGGACGGAGAGCCCCACAATGCGGTTTACTCTCAGGAAATCAATATGAAGAGCCCTCAGAAGAGTGACGGAACTATAGCCGGTGTAACGGCGGATGGTGATAAACTGTATAACTGGACTATAGATTATAATCCTCTTGCACTTGTATCTGCAGCTGGCGATAAGATTAAGGATTCCATCGGTGCCTCTTCACAGGAATACATGAAGTATTATGGAAATGTTACAGTGAAAGTCTATGATCATGCCGGCACACTGGTTGATACAAGGAGTTTCACGCCAGGCAGCGATTCGTCCTGGGAATATACGATTCCGACAGGGGATACAACCCCTTATCACTATGTATTTGAGTATCAGACAATTGTTGATGAGACTAAAGTAATAGAAGGTGGAAGTAGTCTTGAACTTAAGAATGAGGTAGAGGGTAAAGGCGGAAAAGATTCCGGTAAAATTGATGTCGGGCCTACAGATGAGACGACTATCGAAAAATCAGCAGAGTCCTTTAATCAGCAGGAAATTACGTGGAGTGCTGTTGTTCATGTCGGAGAAGGCGGGCTTAACAAAGCGGAAGTTATTGACACTCTTCCGAACAGACAGCTTCAGGATTATAACTGGGAATTGGGAATCGATCTGTTTAAGGAAGGCTCTCTTACAGTTGAAGGTCTTGTTGCCGGCGAGAATTATACCGTAGACAGTACAAGTGACCCCAAGCAGGTGAAGATTGTCTTTACCAAGGACGGTCAGCCGGGTCTGAAAGGTGTCCCGGGAGGACATGATATCAAGATCAAGCTGACAACAAAGGTAGACCAGCGTTGGCTGCATGAAGCGGAATTGTACGGGAGCTATTGGCAGACCCATCAGAATACGATTAGTATCAACGGAAAATCAGATACTGCAGAGGTAGAAATCGGCGCTTCCGGAGTCGAAAAGAAGGTTTCGAAGACAACGGTTACTATTGACGGTGAGCAAAAGACAGCGTTTGAGTATAACATTGTCCTTAAAAATGTATATGATGATTCGATTGTCGTCACCGACACATTTGACAAAGATTTACTGTATCTGCTCGAGGATCCGAACTATAATAAGAATTCGACCAATGACATAAATCTTCATATTTATGGCGGCAATCAGTACAATCAGAATGATCCTCGTGAAGGTGCCCTAATCAATTATAGCGAATCGGAAAATGGTGTAATTTTCCGCTCTGATTCGTTGCCGAAAGATGCAAATGGCAGCCCATACAGTTATTACCGGATTTGTTATTTCCTTGTGGTAAAAGATGGCATAGACCTTGATGCCCTTGCAGTGGAAAACGCCGGGAAGTATTCCATTATCAATAACGCAAATTGGGGTGACCATGAAGGATCCGCCACCTATGAGCATAAGTATGATTTCCTGAACAAAGAGCTGGTTCAGGAAGCAACGTCAACAGACCGTCATGTGAAGTATAAGATTACCTACAATCTGGCTAAAGGCGAGCTGAACGGCGGACAGGACTTACAAATGACGGATCGTCTCAATGAGAATCTGAGCATTGATTATACGTCAATCAAGATCGAGACGGATCCTGCCGGTGTAAATGTACCGTACTCGTTAAGCGGCGATGGCCCGGAGACTGTTGCTACTTATACCATTCCGGATTCTACAGCTGTGACGATCACCTATGATGCAATGGTGATTGGTAATGGCAGCGTAAACTACAAGAATACGGTAGAGGCCAATGGCGAAATAAAGACGGTTGATAAAACCACCAATATTAATGTTGAGGGTGAAGGCGAAGGCGCTAATGCGCTTCTGAAAATCACTAAGGTTGACGGATATGATGCCAATAAGAAATTGGCGGGTGTTAAGTTCAAGCTGTATGCCGAAGATGGACGAAGTCTTAAGAGAGATGAAGATGTCACTGAGTTGATTCTTCAGACGGACGAGAATGG
>DFIB01000027.1 GCA_002371375.1 Mageeibacillus sp. UBA3708
CTGCGTACGCAGACTATTTGTGCATCTATTTCAATTTAGCGGCACATTTTGTCTGCGGACTAAGGCATTAGTCGTTGAAGATTGTCTGTCGTTAGCATATACAGATCGATAGTCACCGGTTGGATGAACGACTTGTTACCTCAATTCACTACAATAAGTGTATCCGAACTTTCTTCTGTTCCAAACAATGAGGGCTGTCTCGATAACGAGACAGCCCTCATTGAAATATTATTAATCCGCTTTATTCCTTATTTCTCATTTAACATAACACTTTGCAGTGAAGTAAGGATTATTAACGAGTCCCTTTTTGGTAGGTGCTACTGACAGGAGATATGTTCCAGATTCAAGATCTTCATCTGTGTAGTTAAAATCATAATAGTACCCGTCATCATATGAATATCCTGAACTGTAATCGGTATACAATGGATTACTGTAATCAACTGTACCATCCGGCATTACTTTATAATACGCATAATACACTGAACGGTCAGAGGAGTCTTCCAGCCTTATCGAGAAAGCCAATGTCTCGGTAGCAGAGTTGTATCTGCCATCTGATTCCATAGTGTCATCATAATCACACCATCCAAATGCTTCCAACCTCCACCATGGGAACGAACTGCTTATGTTGTAATTCTTATCATTGACAACTCTTATCCCTTCGCTGCCAATCATCTCATCGTTCTTATCATAGAATTCAATGTCGAGCCAGCCATCCTTGATATAATTACCGTCATACAGGGAATCAATAGTATTATCAATCGTGACAAAATACGAAGAATCGTTTATTTCTTCCTTATCGCTTGTAAATACAGTCTCTTCATCCAGTTTAATCTTGTAATAGATAGTATCATTAACCGTCTTCTTGAAGAATAATGAACTCGTAAGAGAATCTGCATTTATTACTCTGTACACGTTATCATCATAATACAAGGATACGCCCTCGCCGGAAGACCACAGATTCACACTATCAACCATAGTCTTCAGACTGACACCTGATACAGCTTCTCCTGATGAATTGATCTTTACCCCATCCACAGTTGTATTAACAGCCATGGCACCGCTATCGTAGAAATAGTACAACTTTTTATCTATAGGCTGCCATCCGGTAAGCATTAAGAAGTGATCATCAAAGTAATACCATTTACTTCCGACTTTCTTCCATCCCGTTACCGGATTACCGCTCGCGTTAACATAGCTCCACCCGTCATCTCCGTCCTTAACGAAAGCATTGGTCTTCATAATGCCGCTGTTATCGAAGTAGTACCATTTATTCCCAATCTCGTGCCAGCCTCTGAACATCAATCCGGATTTAAGATCAAAATAATACCATTTCTTACTGATCTGTTTCCATCCCTTAACAGGGAGCCCAGAACCATTCATGTAAAACCAATCAATGTAACCAGCATCAGCATTACCATCTCCATCTTCATCTTCAAATGATGGAGCCCAGCCGTTGGCTACCATTGCACCGCTTTTGTCGAAGTAATACCACTTGCCATCGATCTCATGCCATAATAGATAGCAATTAAAACGGTATTCATCGAAGTAATACCACTTCTTTCCAATCTTTTTCCATCCGATCACAGGATTGCCGTTTGAGTTCAGGTATTCCCATCCGTCTGAATCGTGAACCCACGTGTTTTTCTGCATTGCTCCGTCTTTGCCCAGGTAATACCATTTGTTACCGATATTGTTCCAACCTCTGAGCATGACTCCGCTATGAGCCTCAAAGTAATACCATTTACCGCCAATCTTTTGCCAACCTTCAGCCAAGGATCCGTTTGACTTGATATAGATCCACTCCCCTCCTCCTGTGTCAACCCATGCAGTTTTAGAGGAAACCAAATTTGCATTCAACAAGTTATTGCTGTAAGCAAGCGATGTTACTGCCATAACGGCAACTACCGAAGAGGCAACTACTGTTGCTGATAAGAGTTTTGCTAATTTGCTTCTCATAATCAAACTCCTTTCAAAGATGTTATAGATTTATTCTATATCCCTCTTCTCCGGGTTTGGTTTGCCACCGGCACACGCCGGGTAACGATAGTTTGAATTATTTGTTATCAAACCGTTAACACCGAACAAAAACGCCTTTCGCGCCGAAAAGAGTTCAGTGCGAAAGGCCATTTTGTTCAGTGCTACCAAAACCCTGTCACACAGCCTTATTCTTTGCCTTGCTGACGCGGATAATTATAGATACAACTGATGCCACTACCATGAGTATGCTTATCCACTGCGACGTGGACAGCCCGAAATATATTCCTCTGTCTTCGTCATAGCGGTAATTCTCGAGTATGAAGCGCAGAATTGCATATAGGATCAGATAGCTCTCTACCGTGAATCTCGACTTCAGCTTCAGCGAGATGAACATAACGATCAGCGAGATCAGTATGAGAAATATTGCCTCGACGATCTGTACGGGGAAAAGCTTTACTCCTGGGATCGCGAACGACCCGTGCGGAAAGCATACTGCAAGCGGCCCGTCGTAAGGGACACCGTAGCAGCACCCGGCACAAAAACAACCTATCCTTCCGAACCCGTGTATGAGCGGGATAAGGAATATCAGCCTAATCACATAGTATTTCAGATCGATCTTGTGGATCCTGCCTGCGAGGAATACGGCCAGCAGTCCGCCGATGAGGCCGCCGTAGAACACGAAGCCGCTTCTCAGGATCATGTTGAAATAATCAAAGTCCGAGAAGACCCTTCCCCACTCTATGTCTTTGGCCGAGACGATCAGATAAAGGATCTTGGCACCGAGAAAACCGCCCAGTGCGGCATACGATTCCACGAGCACAAAATCATATTTGTCCTTCTTGTCTTTGCTTATGATTATGAGTCCGATTATATTCGCGATAAGTACGCCGAGTGCGATCATCGTACCGTACGCAGGAATAGACAAACCGAATATGTGAAAGTATACGTGCATATATCAACCCGAGAAAATTATAGTTTTAAAAAAAGGCTCCCGCCTGAGCGGGAGCCCGGATGATAATAAGCTCAGTATTACTTCAGTGAAGCTGAAATTGAATTAGCAACATCCTCAAGTGCACTGCCGGCTGCCTTTACGCAAGCAACGCAAGCGATGTAAAGGATGAGGCCGAGAGCAGTAGCGATGATGGACAGCACGAGACCTGCTGTAGCAGCTCCGCCTGTAGCACCCTGCTTCTTAGCAACAACTGCAAGGATGATACCTACTACGCCAATGATTCCGCCGAGCCATCCAAAACCGGGGATGACAGCAAATACCAATCCAACAATACCGAGAACCAATGAAGCTATAGCCATAACTTACCTCCTATAGTAAATCAATAATTAAGTTGTGCTCGAAGAAAATCACAGAGTAGTTTACTCTGCGACACCCTCTGAACAGTTTCATCATACAATAATTAAGAATTTTTGTCTATATTACATTTTTTTTGTCTGCAGACCTACAGTTGAACTATTAATCCATCTGGAGGTGACAAGTAATATGAGTAATAATTACAGCAAAAGCACACATCAATTCGACCGGCTGGCCAAAGAGTGGTTCACGATACAAAAAACGCATCTGAAGCTATCATCCGTTGCCAAGTATTCAGGCATAATCAATAATAGTCTTATCCCATACTTTGGCGCCCGTGATATCATTTCCATAACGCGCAACGATATATGGGAATTTGTGCAACAGCATAATCCGAGAAATGACAAAGTCCGTGATATTCTCTCCCCCAAAACACTAAACGGCATGCTCTCAGTATTGAAATGCATTTTCAAATATGCCGAAAAAGAAAAGAGCCTCGCTGTAGCTGACGTCAGGGATATAAGCGTAAAGCAATCACACCATGCTTTGAGAGTGCTGAGCAGACGGGAACAGCATGACCTTACTTTTTATCTTGTTAACAACATTACTCCCTGCAATCTCGGAATTCTTCTCAGTCTGTACACCGGTCTCAGAATCGGCGAGATCTGTGCACTTAAGTGGAGAGATGTATCTTTTCCTGAACATATAATCTCTGTTAATAAAACAATGCAGCGTATCCAAATTGAAAATGGCAAAAAAAGAACCATGTTGATGATATGCTCTCCAAAAAGCGAGTGTTCTGTGAGGAGGATCCCGGTACCGGATATGATGTACAAATTGCTTCTGGCAATGAGGCAGGGTGATGATTGTTTTTTGCTTAAGGAAGAGGGGCATAATTACATAGAGCCGCGTTGCCTTGAGAACCGTTTCAAATCTGTATTATCAAAATGTGATATCAAGAATGTCCACTTTCACACACTCAGGCATACTTTTGCAACAAGATGCATAGAACTTGGTTTTGATGCTAAGAGCCTGAGTGAGATCCTCGGTCACTCAAGTGTAAGTATCACGCTTAACAGGTATGTTCACCCTTCAATGGAGCTGAAGCAAAACAACATGAAGAAGCTCGACTCACTTTTCGCAGAGTAAACTACTCTGCGATTTCTCGGACATATTTTATTTAACTTACTATCAGGAGGTTAGTTATGGGCATAGCAGCATTGGTTTTGGGCATTTTGTCTATTGTTGTTAGCATCTTTGCCGGAGTTTACAGCTGGGTTGCAATCATCATTGGTATCGTCGGTATCGTACTTGGTGCATTAGCCAGGAAGCAGGGACAGGGCGGTATCGCTACAGCAGGATTGGTATGTGCTATCATCGGTACATGTATCTCTGCAGCAGTCTGGATTGCATGTTTAGCTTGCGCAGCTAGTGTATCGTCAGCAATGAAGAGTTGGTAAACAGCAATATCTTCATGGCGGCAATTACTCTCTATTTGCCGAACATTGAATAAACCTGACAAGTTGAAATGAGGAGACTCATTTCAACTTGTCAATTTGTTAAGGAGATCAAAATGTACAATATGAATCAGCCAAATTATCAACAGCCGGACAATTATTCCACAAATAAACGCCCGACAAACGGATTGGGAATAGCATCTATGATCCTGGGAATTCTGGGATTGTTGCTTTCTTTTGCATTCGGAATCGGCGGAATACTAGCTGTGGTCGGATTGATACTTGCAATAGTTGCTATGGCAAAGGGAGCAAGAGATGGCATGACCATAACGGGGCTTATTCTCTCCATTGTCAGCATAGTTTTGAGCATCATCTTTTTCTTTGTAATGGTCTTGTCAGTAAATACATATCTTAACAGAGCAAAAAAAGCTTCAAGTAGTGTCGACTTGCACAATTGGTCAGTATCCAGGGTTAATGAGGAAATCCAAAGACAACTCTAAAGACATTCCGCCGTTTACTTAGATTCATCAATGTGTGTTTATACTGACATTCTCGGATTTTCCATACCATCATATGGCCTAATGATAGTTACAGGTGTTATCATAGCCAATATTATTTCGTTGTTTCTCCACAGGAAAAACAGTATGGACTCTTATGATCTCATAATTGTTGAGGCTTACTGTCTCCTGGGGGGCTTTATCGGAGCTAAGTCACTATATCTCTTTATATCAAGAGATAGTATCGACTGGAACATGATAGGCGATCCTGAATATTTTAGTATGCTCATGAACTCCGGTTTTGTATTCTATGGTGGTCTCATCGGTGGTTTGCTGTTTGCTTTGATACCATATAAACTTCACAAGATAGATGTGATGTACTTTCTGCGCAGATATGCATTTATGGCTCCGCTGGCACACGGGTTCGGGAGGATAGGGTGTTTCTGTGCAGGATGTTGTTATGGAGTTCCATATGACGGACCTCTGGCAGTCGTTTTCCCTGAAGATTCATTCGCGATTCACGGAGTCAAACTGTTTCCGGTTCAGATAGTTGAGGCAACCGGACTTTTGCTCATTGCAATAATAGTCTTATTTATTACGATAAAACTTAAATCCGGTTATTCTATAGAAATATATTTGCTGCTATATGCAGTCCTAAGGTTTATTCTGGAGAACTACCGTTATGACAAAGAACGGGGAATATATTTGGGTTTATCAACATCGCAGTGGATAGGAATCGTAATGGTGTCAGTTGCTGTCATTTCCCTGTTTCTCAGGAGAAAGAAAACAGATAAGAAAATGGTTCTTCATTGAATTCGCGGTCCCCTAACCCCTCTCCAGTATTCTCTCCTGCACATCATCCACATTGCAGTCCGAATACTCAACATTTGCCGAGAATTCGCGGACGATGCCTGCAAGATCACATTCCCTGTTATCTGCAAGGCATCCGGCCACCATCATGAGCATTTCGCAGGCAAGTCTCGCGCCTTCCCACGGATACCTGAACAGGAAATAAATGAGCAGGTTCTCGAACTTAAGGCTCAAATCCGAGTCAAGCAGTTCAAACGCCTCCGAATCAGAGATACCGGTTCTGATATTATTCAGGTATGACACCCATTCCTCCGACAGTGATTCAAGTGATCTGAACACTTCCATCCTGATGTCATGTGACCACAGTTCCCCTGCCAGATTCTTTACGCGCGAACTCAGCGGTACTGACCTGTCGGATGCTATCTTTATCGCATTATCTCTTGCCTCATAGACTTCAATCTCCAACTCATCAGGTTCTTCTTCGGGCGCCGAGAACAATTCCGGCCCCATCGGAGATGCATCCGTGATATCAATAAGCTCGAATCCCCTGTCCCAGTTCAATATCAGTGACAGCGCGGCTTCACAGCTCAGTCCCAGTCCGCATTCCAGCACATCACTCCTGAAATTATAGAACCTCGGATGCTCATCACAGACTCTGCAAAGTGACTCCTCACCGCATGCCAGGATCAGGTCACACAGTCCGTCATCCCTCAGCATCGGGCACCTGCCGTCAGGTCTTAACACAAAATGTGCTTCCCCTGTCGCCGAGCCGTCATCTTCCACAACAATGGAAGACCGGATGCGCTCTGCGAACGCTCCGGTCATGTTCATATACCTATCGTATGTCTCGGGGTCGATATCGACCTCCCAATTGGCGCAGCATGTGTGTTTGCAGTCACCCGCAATGCACTTGAACAGAGGATAGTATGATGGTGCGACGGCTCTCATTTCAGAGCGTTACCGCATACATCTGCAAGATCATTTGCAGTTAGCTTATACTCTTCAAAAAGCGCGGCAGGCGTGCCTGACTTGCCAAACCTGTCATTGACACCGAATCTTATTACCTTGCAGGGGCAGCTCTCGCACACCACTTCAGCAACAGCCGAACCGAGGCCGCCGTTGACCGTATGTTCTTCGGCAGTAACTATCACTCTCGTCTCGGATGCAGCCTTGATAACTGCTTCCCTGTCTATCGGCTTTATCGTATGCATGTCGAGAACTCTCGCGCTGATGCCTCGGGATGTGAGGATATCACATGCCTCCAGAGCCGTCTGCACCATCAGTCCCGTAGCGATTACTGTTATATCCTTGCCTTCGCGCAATGTGTTGGCTTTGCCGATCGTGAAAGGAATATCATCACCATACTCACCGTAGACCGAAGCGACCTTGGAACGGCCCAGCCTGATATAGAAAGGTCCGTGTGTCTCGATGGCAGCCTTGATCGCCATCCTGGTCGATGCACCGTCCGCCGGGCACACAACCTTGATATTCGGGATCGCACGCATTACGGCGATGTCCTCAAGGCACTGGTGGGATGCACCGTCCTCACCTACTGACAGACCCGCATGAGTTGCGCAGATCTTAACGTCAAGATCCGGATAGCATACGGAATTCCTCACCTGCTCGCAGTTGCGCATTGACGCGAATGTCGCGAATGAAGAGATGAAAGCTATCTTGCCCGTCGTTGCCATTCCGGCTGCGACTGCAGTCATGTTTGCTTCGGCGATACCCATATCAAAAAATCTCTCCGGGTATGCCGCCTTGAACTTCGCCGTGTTCGTCGACCCTGACAGATCAGCGTCAAGTACCACTATCCTCTTATCCTCTCCGAATTCGACCAAAGCCTTACCGTAGGCTTCTCTGGTTGCCATCATGCTCATGCGTTGACCTCCTTTTCAGCCTCTTCGATTGCCCTGTCGAGCTCCTCAACTGCTATCTTGTACTCCTCATCCGAGGGAGCCTTGCCGTGGAATCCGGGGTTATCATACATGAACGATACACCCTTGCCCTTATGGGTCTTACAGATCACGAAGAACGGCTTGCCCTCGCCCTTATGACTCTTGAAGGCTCCTACAGCCTTATCTATCTCATTGAAATCATGGCCGTCTATTACCATCGTATTCCAGCCGAAAGCCTTTGCCTTGGCTTCGATGTCTCCCAGGCTCATGACATCGTCGACTTTGCCGTCGATCTGGAGTCCGTTATTGTCGAGGAATGCGCAGAGGTTATCGAGCTTGTAGTGAGCGGCGCTCATAAGAGCCTCCCATACCTGGCCTTCCTGCATTTCGCCGTCTCCGAGTACGGAGAACACATTGTAATCCAGACCGTCTAACTTGCCTGCAAGTGCCATACCTACGGCAGCGGATATTCCCTGTCCCAGCGAGCCCGTCGACATGTCGATGCCGGGCGTGTGTGTGATACAGGGGTGTCCCTGAAGGAACGAGTCTATCTTCCTGAGATTCTTCATCTCGTTGATATCGAAGTAGCCGCGGAGTCCCAGCACGGAATAAAGCGCGGGTGCACAGTGACCCTTGGAGAGGACGAACCTGTCTCTGCCGGGATTCTTGGGATCTGCGGGATCGATGCTCATACCCTCATTGTACAGATATGTGATAATGTCGGTGCACGACAGAGATCCTCCCGGATGGCCGCTGTTGGCGCGGTACACGCCCTCGACGACCCATCTTCTTACTCTTGCTGCGGTAAGCTTCAATTCATTTAGTTTCTGCTGATCCATAACAAACCTTCCGTGATGTATTATTCTGAATATATCCTCGGCACGCGTTTGCCGATGATACATGTTATCTCATAGTTGATCGTTCCCAGATATTCCGCCAGTTCATCGACTGACCTTTGCTTGCCGAATACGGTCACGAGAGATCTTACTCCGACGTAATCTTTTATATCCGTTGCATCGAGCATGCACATATCCATGCAGACATTGCCGATTATGGGGGCGCGCTGCCCTGCCACGATCAATTCAAATCCGTCCGAATACCTTCTGGACAGTCCGTCAGCGTAGCCGATAGATACCGTAAGCACCTTTGTCGGCCTCTTTGCCTTGAAGTGCCTGCCGTAGCTTACGGATGTTCCCTCGGGAACAGTCTTCGCATGTATTACCTTGGCATACCAGGACATGACGGGAACAAGTTCAATATCCTGCTTGGGGGCAGGACATCCGGGCGGCATAAGACCGTACAGAATTATCCCGGCACGCACCATATCCAGATGCATTCCCGGGAATCTCATGATTCCTGCGCTGTTGCATATATGCCTCTTCTCAAAGGTTATCCCGCACTTGGCGAGCTGATCGAGTTCACTCATGAAGCTGACGAACTGCTGCATCGTGTACTCGTCATCCTCGGTATCAGCCACCGCGAAATGCGAGAAAACACCGTAGTGATCAAGCCCCGGGAGCTTGCATATCCTGACGATATCTTCCGTGGAGCTGCCGTCAGATATAAATCCCAGACGTCCCATGCCCGTATCGAGCTTGATGTGGATCCTGACTGTCTTATTCTGGGCTACAGCTTCCCTGGACAGGATCTTTGCCGCCTCAAGATCGTACACGGCCTGATCGATGTCATACTTGACAACATCCTTGAAATGCAGCGGATCGGTGTATCCGAGTATGAGGATAGGCGTCTTGATCCCCGCCTCACGGAGCTCTATAGCCTCTCCTATTGTTGCAACGCACAGATATGACGCGCCGCACTTGATCAAAGTTCTGGCGCATCTCACTGCTCCGTGGCCGTATGCATCAGCCTTCACTACAGCCATGATCTCGGCGTCGGGCGATGTTATTCTTCTTATCTCGTTGTAATTGTGACTAAGCGCGTCAAGATCTATCTCCACACAGGAACGGTCAAAAACGTCAGATGTAATTGTCTTCACTTGCTCATCATCTCCGTCAGTAATTATGTCAGTATTCATATCCAGCCGGTCTTGGCAAAAGCCTCATCATAATACCCGGGAATATCCTCAGGTATCATGACTCTTCTTCCTATATCATCACTTGCCAGATCACCGCTCAGGCCGTGCAGATATATTCCGGCAATCGCGGCTTTATCCGCCTTCATACCCTGTGCAAGGAATCCTGCAATAAGTCCGGTCAGGACATCTCCCGATCCGCCCTTGGCAAGTCCGTCGCAGCCGACAGTATTAATATAACACTTACCTTTGATATCTGACACTATGGTTTTGTGTGTTTTTACAACCGTCACACACTTATTTCGTAGTGCAAAATGCATACAGCTGTCTGTCATGTCAGAATCCCCGTATGACTCATCACGAGATATCAGTCTCCTGAACTCTCCAACATGAGGCGTCAGAACGGCAGGCTCGAAGCCTTCCTTATCTGCACGTTCACTGAGGAGCTCATAAAGCACATGACGCTCCCTTGCCAGGATGTTAAGAGCCCCTGCATCTATTACGAGCCGCGGGGCATTTATTATTGCATGCTGCAGGAGCGCGTAAGACCTCGGATCATCCTCGTCCAGCCCCGGACCTATCCCCACTGCCGTAGCCTTTTTGAGATAATTATCGAACTGCCTGATGGAAGATGCGGCAGTGTCACCCCAGGCAGACAGAAGAGCACACGGGCAGTTGATCCTTGTGGACATGAGGCTGTCATCCGGGGCAAAAACGCGCACCATGCCCGTACCGCTCCTCAGAGCAGACATGACGGCCAGCGTCTGTGCTCCGGACATGTATCTGCTGCCGGCAATAATAAGAGTTGTACCGAATGTTCCCTTGTGCCCGTCCGCAGGGCGCTTAGGGCACAGTGAAGATACGAGCTGAGATGTGATATTCTCCGGCATCATTCCTCCCCGTGCTTCATTCCTGCAATGGCGCTTATCTCAAACGGAGTCTCCTGATAGACATAATAATTGAGCCAGTTGGTAAAAAGAAGTGTCGCGGATGATCTCCATTTAAGAACAGCCGGCTTGGACGGATCGTCGTCAGGATAGTAGTTAACCGGAATGTCTATGGGAAGTCCAAGTCCCAGATCCCTCTTGTATTCACTGTCGAGAGTATTGACATCATATTCCGAGTGACCGGTGATGAAGATCTGTCTTCCCTTGAGGTCAGATACGCAGTACACCCCCGATTCGTCAGATTCAGACAGGATCCTGAGCTTGCTGTTCTTCTCAATATCCTCCTTGTGGAGCTCCGTATGTCTTGAATGAGGAACATAGAACACGTCATCGAATCCTCTGAAGAGCTTAACGGGATTCCTGTATATCATCTTGTGCTCAAAGATCCCGAAGCATTTCTTCGGGAGAGTGTACTTGGGTATACCATAATGGTAATAAAGCCCCGCCATAGCACCCCAGCAGATATGAAGAGTGGAATATACATGGCTCTTGCTCCATTCCATGATCTCGCACAGCTCCGGCCAGTAGTCCACATCCTCATAATCCAGGAGTTCCACAGGGGCTCCCGTAATGATCATTCCGTCGTAGAAATTATCCTTCACCTGATCGAAAGTCTCATAAAACTTCGTCAGGTGCTC
The DNA here is from genome assembly GCA_002371375.1 of Mageeibacillus sp. UBA3708. GTDB lineage: Bacteria > Bacillota > Clostridia > Saccharofermentanales > Saccharofermentanaceae > Saccharofermentans. The sequence continues at coordinate 11,563 of DFIB01000027.1, forward strand.
CTCAGCGGTATGCTGCGATTTATGGCTTGCCGTATGGATCAGATCTATGTCGATCTGGATAGGCGTATTGGATAATGCCCTGAGGATCTGCGTCTCTGTGACCACCTTGTTGGGCATCAGGTTGAGGATGACGATCTTAATTGGCCTGATATCCTGCGTCAGGGCCCTTGTCTCCTCCATGACAAATATCCTTTCCTGTTCGAGCGTGGCTCTCGCAGGCAGATTGTTAGCTATTCTAATGGGCATATCATGCCTCCTTACATGTATTAAGAACTGATAAACTCGTTCAGGATCGATGCATCCGGGACGCGTGAAGGATCGATCACGGGGATCTCCTCAAGGTGCTTTATCAGCTTGCCTGCTTCCTCGATCGCTCTGTCGAGATCTGCGAAAGGCTTGCCTGTGTTGGACCTCTCCATGAAGACATTGGGCGCGATGACGCCGTCTTTGGCATCATCCAAAGCTTTCCTGATGTCCTGAAGAGCCATCGGGGCAATGACAAGAGGCTCGTAAGCAAGGAATGAATTGACGTGATATGTGGCTTTGGCAAGATACTGCTTGAAATATATCTTCTCAGAATTCTCTATCATCGGCCAGTAATCGATCGTGGACAGTGCGTGTGCCGCTCTGTGGCGGTTATCTCTGACTATCCTTCGCAGAAGTCTTATCTCCCTCTTGTCCATCAGCTTCGTATCATGGAATACATTGCCGAAAGGAACGATAAATACTTTGGTACAGATATCGGGAGATATATCTCCTGATACCCTGTCAGACAGCCCGTGCAGTCCTTCCACAACGAGGACACCATCCTCCGGAAGCTCGATCGCACGACTCTCGTCGCCCTCCATCGTTCTTCTTACGGTAAAGTCGAATACAGGGGGAATAACCTTCTTCCCGCTTATTATGCTGTTAATGTCTTCCGCGATCCTGTCAACATCAAGTGCATCGATCGTCTCAAAGTCAGGTCTTCCCTCACTGTCGAATGTAAGGTCGGTCATCTTATAGTAATCATCGAGAGAGAGGAATGCGGCCGGCTTGCCGTTTTTCTTGAATCCCTGGGAAAGACGCATAGTCGATGTGGTCTTACCGGATGAAGTAGGACCCGAGATGAAGACTACCTTCTTGGAGCGGTCGTTTATCACATCTTCCACAATACTGTTGATGCGGCTCAGGAAAAGCTGCTCAGAGCTTGAGATAAACTCGTTCAGCTTCCTTGTACCGAGATTCTCTTCCAATTCCTCTATCGTAATGTCTAATAAACCCTGAAGTTCTGCCATAAGATATCACCTTACATATTTAATGGGTAGGGAAAAACCTTTTGATTATATATTTGCTGATAAGCCAGTCATATCCGTATTGAAGGAGTCTGAATGCCAGATATACGAGACCCGGTATCACGATTGCTGCAGCAATTATAAGAGCAGCCGTCAGTACAACATGTATGCCTCCTGCAAGGACCGCCAGCACAGTGGCAAACGAGCCCGCACTTGAAGCAAAAGTCTCGGTGTATTTCTCCAGTGTCCCATTCAGATAATTGATCACATAATCCTGGAATCCGCTCTTCTGTATCGTGATCCTGGAGAGCATCTGACCAACCGTAAGACTGACAATAAGATATGACTTGAATATCTTCTCTATCAATATGACTATCTTGCCCGCAATGGGCATTCGGTAATACCTGAAGCAGATAAAGGGACTTGCGAGGAAAAGAATTGCTAGCAGAACGATCTGCAGCACTCCGAACCTTCCGATCCCCAGGAGCGATCCGCCGATAAAGTAGTTGAATAAGATGATGCTGTCTACGAGAAGTCCATAGAGAACAAACAGACCGAGGTGACGTCTGTTCTCAAAATCGGTATCGCTCCATAGCTTACCGAGGAATAATCCTTCCAAGTAATCCAATTGCACTTCTCCTAAATAATATCAGCTTATAGAATTTTACCACAATGAGAGCATCAGTGCAGGCGGAATGTACATTCTGTTGTGCTCTCGATAATACTCCGGAGCTCGATCCATTCAACCGGGAATAAATCCGCATCAGAGCACTTAATCCTCACCGCATCGTTGAATTCCACCGTGATCTCCCATTTGCCGGGCCTTCTTAGGGTATTCTTGGGGTCAGCCTTCCCTTTGTTGTAATTCTCCAGACACTCAAGTATATGGCTCTCGGGAAGGCGCTTCGATAGTATCTCCAGCTTGCTGTCCGTAAGCGACTTCATGAAATTGTTGTTCCACATGTAGAAATCGCGCCATGAGATAAGTCTCTTCTCAAAATCATACCTGACCTTGTATCCCTCGTCTGAATAAGATCTGACTTCCACTTCAAGTATTTTTATCTGATCGTAAGACATGTTCATACTCATAACTTATTCCTCACCCGAGATCGATCCCGAAGACAGATCCCCCTGTCGTTCCTATTATCATTCTGTTGCCGAATACTACAGGAGATGCCTCGAAAGTCAATCCTGACGTCGTCTTGCCGGATGAATTGATATTGCGCGAGCACTGCAGATACGACAGCCTCTTGCATTCCGAAGAATCAGCACTTACAAGGTGGATCTGGCCTATCGAGTCACCGATGACGATGTAAGCCTTGCCTGAAGCATCATAGCAGTCGACAGGTGAACTGTAGGAGTAGATGTTCATGTCATACTCCCAGACCTTCGTTCCAAGATCCTTGTCATATGCAACGAGCTTATTGCCGCTCATCAATCCCTTAGTCATGCTGAAAGGAAATATCACGAGATTCGAGATGGAATTCTTGCCGATAATCGGATTGCCGAAGCATCCGCCGGACTGATCCGTCTCAGATGTCTCACCGTTATATGTATAGCAGGGTTCCGATGTCTGCCAGATCACTTCGCCCGTCAGGCCGTTGATCTTATAAACATATGCGGCACCGCAGTACTGGCCGGTTCCGCCCTGACTGTCCACTTCCGTTCCGACATACAGATAAGGCACTCCGTTCTCCTCGGAGATGGCGGGTGTAACATCGGAATCATCACCCAGGACCAGACACCACACCATCTTCATGGTATTGAGGTCCAGGCAGACGAGATTGCATGTATTATCCACAAAATACCCGTAGTTGCCGTACACCGACATGGAACTCTCAACCCCCATGTGCGAACCCGTGTTATCCTTGAAAATATACTTATACCCTGTCCTCTCAGGTGCGATGGAGATATCATCAATGCCCGGAGCATAGTTGGAGTTGAGCTTGAACGTGTAGATAATTCCGTTCTCGCAGGGCCACATAAGCGTATCCGACTTCGCATCTATGATAGGTGACGAATCGAAAGCCCTCCACCCCGACCTGTACGGCGTATCATCCTCGCCGTCGTACTGATACAGCAGCTTGCCGTCAAGAAGTGAATAAATATACATACCGAAATTAGTGGATGTTCCGTTATTGTCGCACTGTCCCACATAAAGCAGCGGATACCCTCTCGGATCAAGCGCAGGCGTGCCCTTGACTGACGCACCGACATTGATGGGGTCTCTTGTCTGCTCACCCGTATCCATGTCGAGGAAATATATCTTGCCGTCGCATGCGGCGATTATGACTTCGATAAGCTCGGTCTTGTTCCTGGCGCTGTCATACATGTTCATGGTATTCTTAACGCTCTGCGGCCACTTGACTACGATAGGCTGACCGGTCCACCTTACTCCCGACCACTCAAAAGTCAATGTGGAAGCCAAAAGCGTACCTATGCCTTTGAACTCCCACACCTGCTTGATCGTTCCATCTGATATGTTGGTATTCCCAAAAGATGAACAATTACGGAAATTGTTACCTCTGAAAGTATATATTCCCTGATATGTCCCGTAATTGATCGGATCGCCCATGAAGATCGGGTCATTCCTCTTGAATTCCTCCACAACCTTCCTGTCTTCTCCTGTAAAAACAGTCTCCATAAGGCCGCGCGCGTCCGGCTTTGCCTTGTCTGCTATCTCTTCATCGGTTGACATGTTGATAACGGCAAGTCCGGGATATAATACGGCATTCTGATCATCTGTCTTGGGAGGAATAGGTGTCGGAGTGGGGCTTGCAACAGATATGTATGCGCTCGGTGCGGATGCTCCGGAATCCTCCGGCTTGTCCCCGCTTTTGCGCTTGTTAAAGTAGACCACTGCCAGTACGGTAGTGAGGATAACGAAGAGCACCGTCATAATAACGACCAGTCCTACCGTGCCCTCTCCCGGGTCGCGGGAAGGCTTGTAGTAGCTGTTATCGGGCTCAATGTATTGTTCTCTGTCGTTCATCCATAACCCCTCTAACGCCAAATAGGCTAATATTTTATCATATATTTGCGCAATTGTCGTTAAATGTCTTTTTTTTGTCGTGTGCAGTCAACTATATATGAGGGAATAATGATAAAATATGCACGAATCTGATAAAGGAATGGAGATTATTATGCTTAAGATAGATCATCTTACAAAGAATTACGGCAACTACAAAGCTGTCGATGACCTAAACCTCCACATTCAACCCGGTGAGATCTACGGATTTATCGGCCATAACGGAGCAGGCAAGACAACTACCCTTAAGAGCGTGGCGGGAATACTTCAGTTCGATGAAGGCACCATCCTTATCAACGGAAAGAACGTTATCGAAGAACCCGTCGCATGCAAGCGCGAACTGGCTTATATCCCCGATAACCCGGATCTGTATGCTTATATGAGCGGAATTAAGTATCTTAACTTTGTAGCTGATATCTACGGGATCACACCTGAAGCAAGGAGAGAGAAGATCCGCAAGTATGCAGACCTTTTTGAGCTTACGGATGATCTGGCGCAGCCCATATCGGCATATTCTCACGGAATGAAGCAGAAGCTGGCGGTAATATCCGCCTGGATGCATTCACCTAAGTTGATCGTCATGGACGAGCCTTTCGTGGGGCTCGATCCCAAGGCGGCACATACGCTCAAGGAGATGATGAGAGAGCATTGCGATAAAGGAGGAGCCATCTTCTTCTCGACACACGTCCTCGAAGTGGCTGAGAAGCTCTGCGACAAGGTAGCGATCATCAAGCAGGGCAAGCTTATCAAAGCAGGAACGATGGATGAGGTCAAGGGCGATGACAGCCTTGAAGAGGTATTCCTGGAACTGGAGGCTGAATGATGCTGCGGGTTCTTGTCAAAAAGCAGATTAATGAGGTATTCAAGAGTTATTTCTTCGATGCCAAGAAGAATAAGATGCGCTCGAAGGGCGCGATAGCTGCCTGGATAATTTTCTTTGTGGTCATAATGGTCGGTGTGCTCGGCGGATTGTTCACCGTGCTGTCATTTACAATGTGCCCGCCGATGTCAAGTGCAGGCATGGGATGGCTGTTCTATCTGATCATGAGCGGACTCGCCATAATCTTCGGCGCGTTCGGCAGCGTATTCAATACATATACAAGCCTGTATCTGGCCAAGGATAACGAGCTTTTGCTGTCTATGCCAATCCCGGTGAAGACACTGATAACAGCGCGCCTGATCAATGTCTATCTGATGGGAACGATGTATTCGTCAACAGCGCTCATTCCGGCGCTTATCGTCGGATGGATCGTGAACGGAGTCACCGCCGCCAATCTTATCTGCGGCATCATGCTCTACTTCATCGTCACGGGTATTGTGCTGCTCCTGTCATGCCTTCTCGGCTGGGTTGTTGCCAAGATAAGCGTGAAGCTCAAGAACAAGAGCTTCGTGACCGTGATCATTTCTCTTCTGTTCATCGGCGGTTATTATTTCTTCTATTTCAAAGCAAATGATATCATTCAGGATATCATCAGGAAGGTTGATATTTACGGGAATAAGATCAAGGGCTCTGCGTATGTGCTGTACCTTTTCGGAAGGATCGGAGAAGGCGAATGGATCGCCTGCGCGATATTCCTTGCAGTTGTTATCGTATGTGCCGCACTGTTATGGATAGTGATCTCACGCAGTTTCATCAGGATCGCCACTGCCAGCGGCAAAGTCACGAAGAAGAAGTATACAGAGAAGACAGCCAGGGCGAGAAGCGCTTTCGGCGCGCTGTTCGGCAGGGAAATGTCAAAGTTCACGTCTAACCCTAACTATATGCTCAACTGCGGTCTGGCGACCCTGCTCATCCCGGCGACGGGTATATTCTTCCTGGTTAAGGGCGGCGATTTCTGCAAGGCAATTAACAGCCTTCTGACTGACAGGGCCGATCTGGCTGCCATTGCATTGTGCGCCGTGATATCGCTCCTGATAACCATGAATAATATGGCAGCTCCCTCTGTATCACTTGAAGGCAAGAATATCTGGATCGCACAATCTCTGCCCGTTAACGCCGGACTCGTCCTCCGTGCCAAGGCGGCACTTCAGTTCGTCCTGACGGCCGTGCCTGTATTATTTACGGGTATCTGCTTCATGATCATTCTGGATTCCCCGATCGCAGTCAGAGTTCTTGTGGTATTGTTCTCGCTCCTCTTCACATTGTTTATGTCACTGTTCGACACAATGCTGAGCATCAAGTTCCCCTTCCTCACATGGACCAACGAGAATTCGCCGATGAAGCAGAGCGCTTGTGTCATGCTCTCAATGTTCGGCGGCTGGATCATAAGCATGATCGCCCCGGCCGCATATATTCTCGAAGGATATAAGCTCGGGTCTGAAGTATATCTGGGCATCGTCTGTGCGCTGTTCGCGGTAACGTCGCTTCTGTTGTTCAGATGGATCGAGACGAGAGGTGCGAAGATATTCGCATCACTGTAATCCGGATGCGATCTCCATCAGCTTATTGATACGGTGATTCATACCCGACTTGCCGACCGGCGGATCCATCATGGCGGCAAGCTCGGCTATGGATGCCTCAGGATTCCTGTAATGTGCATCGAGCGTATCCGTCAGCTCCTTAGGGAGCCCGGACCTTAATCCTGCGGCCATTATCTTATCGAAAGCGGCGCCTCTTCTGGCACTTGCTCCCGCCGTTCTCTTGAGGTTGCCGGAATCGCAGTTGACAGTCCTTGTCACCGATCCGTTCAGTTCACGGCGGACCCGCTGGTTCTCATATTCCATGACTGCACCGGTGGCACCGATGACGCTGAGGAAATCAGACACCATATCCCCGTTCTTAAAATAGATCAGTGTATGGAACTCCCTGTCGGCGATAATGGGTTCAATCCCCACCGATCTTAGCATCGCCACGATAAGGGATGCTATTATATCGTTACTGATCCTGTATTCAATGCGGTAAGATCTTGACGGATCGGCACAGTAACCCTCAGACAGGAAAGCACCTCTGAGGAAGCACCTTGTAAATGTCCTGTCGATCGTCAGCTGCTCAGCCGCCTTATCCATGAAGCATGCTGCGAATAACGAACAGAACTGCGTGAAGGACTGTTCAAGGATCATTATCTTATTGCCTTTGACCAGATGGACGAATCCGTCCTTGGCCAGCAGTCCCGCCAGACATAAGCATGCCTCCGGTGTAGTCCTTACATATGTTGAAGGAAACGATATTCCCGCCGGCGCAGACGCGCAGAAAGCGCCTGCCACGACAGCCTGCCGCTCAGACATAGAATGCCATCTCACCTGGCAAGCTTCATTCTTGACTCTTACCGAGAACGATACGGAATTATTATCGCCTGCCATCCTTAGCCGTCCGCATTATCCTTCAGGATGTCCCTGTGTCTTGTCACCACGTGATATCCTGAAGCCTTAAGGCCCGCTGCAAGTCTCTGTGCACAGAATACCGACCTGTGATGGCCGCCCGTGCATCCCACGGCAACGGTAAACTTACCTGCTCCGTCCGGCCTCTTTGCTATCGCATCTGACGTATCCTTTATCAGCCCTTCGACAAATCCTTCTGTCTCTTCAAATCCGTCCAGATATTCTATTATCGGCTTATCCAGACCTGACAGAGGTCTTAATTCGGGAACCCAGTAAGGGTTCTTCAGAGTCCTTACGTCAAATACAAGATCGGCCTCGGCAGGCTCTCCGTATTTGAATCCGAAGGACATGACATTCACATCCGGCATGCCGTCGAATTCACCTATTATGCGGACTTCGGGCTCGAGTCTTACGCCGAACTTCCCGTATACCTTGTCCGATACATCCCGGATGAGATCATAGACATCCTGCGCCGATGCCTTACCGCCGTTATTGACCACAAATCCGCAGTGCTTAGGCGATACCTGTGCACTGCTTCCATTCAATGCATAGCCGCGCAGACCCGTATCGTCTATCAGCTTGCCGGCAAAGTAACCTTCAGGTCTCTTAAATGTCGAACCTGCGGAAGGAACGTCAAGCGGCTGGGAAGCTGTCCTCTTTGCCTTGTACTCATTGATCTTCGCGTTGATCTCTTCCCTGTCACCGCGTCTGACCTTTGCTTCTATCCCTGTTATGACGAAGACCTTGCCCTGCCTTGCCATCTGCGCGAAAACACTCGTTCTGTAGCCGAGCTTAAGATCATCGCCTCCAACCTCATGAGGTATTCCGTCCCCGTCGATATATCTGACCTTTGTAATGATGTCTCTCATCTCGCCGCCGTATGCACCTGCGTTCATGAACACGGCACCTCCGAGCGTGCCGGGGATCCCTGTAGCAAATTCAGTTCCGGCAAATCCCGCATTCGCCACCTTGACCGCGAAGCTGATGAGCTTTATTCCGGCTCCGGCCGTAACTGTGGCAGTATCACCGTCTTCGGTGATATTGATCTCTTCTGCAAGTCCCGCTGTCCTTATTACCAGACCGTCAAATCCTTTGTCAGAGATGAGGCAGTTCGCACCGCCTCCCAGTACAAAAACGTCGAGGTTATTGTCTTTTGCATATTTGAGATCGTCTATTATCTCCTGTTCGTTTGTGGGTTCATCAAAGAATCTCGCATTGCCGCCGCATTTGAAAGTGGTGTAATTCTTAAGAAGAATATCCTCCGTCATGTCTGCCCTCCGGGGAAGACTCTGGATACAAGATCCTTGGCAGCATTATAGCCCATCTTCTTGACCCTGAAATTGATAGCCGCAACTTCCACGATGATAGCCAGATTACGGCCGGGGGCAACAGGGATCGTAATAGACGGGACCTTAAGTCCCAATATCTCTGTCGTCTCATCAGACAGACCGAGTCTGTCATATGTCTTGTTGTCATCCCATCTCTCAAGATTGATAACGAAATCAATATTCTCAGACGATTTGACTGAGGATACACCGTACAGCTCCTTAACGTCAAGGATGCCGATGCCTCTTATCTCGATAAGATGCCTTATTACTTCGGGAGCGCTTCCCACAAGAGTGGTGTCGGATACCTTCCTGATATCGACCTGATCATCGGCGATAAGCCTGTGGCCTCTCTTGACTATCTCAAGGGCTGTCTCTGACTTGCCTACGCCGCTCTCGCCGAGTATAAGGATGCCTTCACCGTTAACCTCTACAAGAACACCGTGCATTGATATCCTGGGAGCCAGCTCCGTTCTCAGGTATGCCACTATCTCGGTAATGATATCAGATGTTGCCGCACTCGTTCTCAGCACCGGAGTGCTGTACACCTTTGCGGAATCGAGCAGTTCATCATGTATCTCGTGATTACGCGTAATGAGGATCGCGGGGATCTCCTTGGAGAAGAGCTCATCGAAAGACCGGTGGCGCGCTCCGGAATCGAGATTATCAAGATACGCATGCTCCATATTGCCGATAACCTGGATCCTGTCAGGACCGAAATGATCGTAATACCCTGCCAGCTGAAGGCCGGGTCTTGTACAATCGGCAACGCATATCCTGCGCGACTCAATGTCACCGGGATCGTATACGACTTCTATGTCAAAATCCTTGATTATCTTGGACAGCAATACACTTGAGTATGGCATATCACACTTCCTCTATCATCTTAGAAGGGTCATCAGAAGCTTTGACCTTATCGTTGGCACGGATTATCACACCATTCTCATTGATAAGATAAGTGGTCCTGACGACGCCCATTGATACCTTACCGTAGTTTTTCTTCTCTTTCCAGACATCATAGAGCATGTGAACACTCTTATCCGTATCAGACAGGAGAGTGAACGGCAGGTGATACTGCTCCTCGAACTTCTTGAGCGACGCGGAAGGATCACGGCTGACACCAATGATCACTGCGCCTCTCTCCGTGAACGAAGGATACAATCCGGCATAGCCGCAGGCTTGCTTGGTGCAGCCTGAGGTCATAGCCTTTGGGTAAAAGTACAAAACGACCTTACGGCCGAGATACTCACTTAATGTGTGCATCTCGCCGTTCTGGTCGGGTAAAGTAAAATCAGGAGCTTTTATTCCGACTGAGAGCATCAGAACTTAACCTCTACCTTGTGTGTTGCTCCGTCAGTGAAGACCGGTACAGATGTGCCTGCGACAGCCTGACCGTCGCAGATAACCGTAACGCCTTCCTTCGTTCTCTTGAAGCCTTCAGGCTTACTGATCTCGATCTCGTAGACTGCGCCTACAGCCTGGAGCCTGACCTTAAGCGATGTCTCGTTCTCACGGAGAAGCGGTTCAACTACGAGGGCATCTGCCGTGGGCTGGATGCCAAAGCAGGAGAACAGACACAGGAGAAGCCATGTGGATGTACCTGATAACGTGGGTCCGATATTCTCTCCTGAATCGCTGTTATTATACTGTGTGCACCATCTCGGGTTACCGCATGTCGTGAAAGGTGACTTCAAAGTGCGGAAAGGCAGGATAACATCAATGATCCAGTATGCCGTATCAGCCAGCCTCTGAGCGAGCGCTACATCATTAACACTCTTTGCTGCCTTGAGCATGGCGGCTGCAGCCATCATGTTGGCATGCTTGAATACGCCTCCGTTCTCACGGTCGCCCGGATAGTAGAGAGCAACGTCGATCTTAGGTGCGATCTTGGAATAATCAACCGTGGAACAAAGTCTGAAGCCGTAAGGTGACTTAAGGTACTTATCCATTGAATCAAGCATGGACGTGATCTGTGCCTCGCTCGCGCACTCTGAGAGGAGTGACCATGAGAATGTGTTGAGGAAGTAAGATCCCGGAGCATCCTCCACCTGGAGATTGTCTCCGGCTGCACCGAGGTACTCAAGCTCCGGCTTATCCTTCCTGTTGAACAATACTCTTGCGAAGAAGTCATTCTTCCATGCATAGTCATTAAGCTCTGTCTTGAGCTTTGCAGACATTGCCGTCAGTTCTGCTACATATGCATCATCTCCGAAATGTCTGAACATACCGATAGCCGCATCAACTGCAACCTTCAGGAGGAAACCGTTCATGACAGATTCAGAATACTCGGATTCATAAGGAACCTCACCGTATGCCTTGCCTGACTTAGCCAGCTGCTCCTTGTATGCCTTAATCTTATCTGCACCGCCGATACAGTCGGGATCAACTCTCAGACAGTCATTCCAGTCAGCTCTGTC